>DASTAN010000089.1:0-15335 GCA_035712665.1 Gemmatimonadales bacterium | reverse complement strand
TCCCTCCCGACAGTGGTTTACAACCCGAAGGCCGTCATCCCACACGCGGCGTCGCTGCGTCAGGCTTTCGCCCATTGCGCAATATTCCCCACTGCTGCCTCCCGTAGGAGTCTGGGCCGTGTCTCAGTCCCAATGTGGCTGATCATCCTCTCAGACCAGCTACCCGTCGTCGCCTTGGTGAGCCGTTACCTCACCAACTAGCTGATAGGCCGCGAGGTCCTCCATCGGTGCATTGCTGCTTTCCCGGCCAAGGCATGCGCCCCGGCCGACGTACGCGGTATTACCCAGCCGTTGGGCTGGCTATCCCCCGCCGATGGACAGATTCCTCACGTGTTACGCACCCGTTCGCCACTGGGCATTGCTGCCCCGTACGACTTGCATGTGTTAGGCACGCCGCCAGCGTTCGTCCTGAGCCAGGATCAAACTCTCCAATGAAGAATTCAATGTAGCTCTAGATCAAACAACTGGTTTACAGTTGTCCGGATCAATCGTTTGAGTTTCTAAACCCTCGACCTGACGCTCAATCGCCAGATCTCAATGGGTCCGCACTTCCACGACTTCTCCCCGATCCATCACTTGTCAAAGAGCGTTCAATCGTTTCGGCGACCGTTTCGTCGCCAGCCCCTAATCATACTAGATCGTTGTCGCTTCGTCAAGGGCTCGTTGCCAACTTGTTTCGGCGTCTCGCCGCCGAGCCCCGCGATCCTGTCTGCGACCCCGTTCCATTGGGGACGGCAATCCTAACTGACCCCTCGAATTCCCGCAAGGGGTGCCGATCCGAACGCGACACGGGGCCGATCGGCTCCTCCCCGATCGGCCCCGCCCTCCGCCTGGCACCGCCCGCCGCTCAGGCCCGCTGCTCCCGCCCCGCATCCAGCGCGAACCGCGGGATCGCGGCCTCGAACGCGCTCCCGTCCGGCCGGACGAAACGGTAGCTCCCCTCCATCCACCCCCGCGGCGACCGCAGCACGCAGTACGACTGGTACTCGTACACTCCGCCCGGGGCGATCGAGGGCTGTTCGCCCACCACCCCTTCTCCCTCCACCTCGGTGTCCTCCCCCGCCTCGTCGTGGATCAGCCAGCGGCGCGCCAGCAGCCGCGCCGGCCGGTCCGCCACGTTCTCGAGCCGGATCCGATATGCGAAGACGAAGTGCCCCGCCGCCGGGCGCGACTGCTCGGCGATGAAGCGAGGATGCGCCGTGACGCGCATCCCCTCGGTGATCCGGTGGAAGAGGTCCCGGGCCGGCATCTCAGGGCACGAGCTCGCGACGCTTCGGCTCCATCCGCACGATCCAGAGCCCGTTGTGCATGTCGTTCACGTAGGCGAGCCCGTTCCGGACGACCACGCCCCACGTCATCGGCGAGTTGGCCACCTTGCCGTCCATGTCCCCGGTGTGGACGTGCACCATCTCGCGGCCCTGCGCCCGGAGGTCGCCGCGCAGTTCGCCCGAGACGTCGAAGGCGCGGAAGCCGCCGTTGTACGCCCCCATGTAGAGCGTGTCGCCCGCCACCCAGATGTTGTGCACGCCGCCGTACTCCGGCTCGTAGTGCGCCACGATCTTCGGCGCGGCCAGGTCCGACACGTCCACCACCTGCAGTCGCCCGTAGGCGCGGCCCGCCGCGGCGTCCTTCGCCCCCTTCACCGGGGCGGCCGGGAAGACCTCGTCGGCGATGAAGACATAGTCCTTGTGGCGCCAGGCGGTGTGCGTGCCGCGAATGAAGCCCGGCCCCGCCGTCGCCTCGACCTCGCGGTACATCGCGTTGAGATCGTACTTGACCTGCGCGACCAGTTGCGGATTCGACGGCGAACCGCCCTTCACGCCGTTGCCGACGTCGAGGATCACGAGGCCGTCGTTCCAGTAGCTGAGGTAGGCGAGCCCGTCCTGCACGTCGACGTCGTGGAGCGTGCGCCCCTCCTCGGGACGGTCGGTCCGCCACTGCGCCACCTCGCGCGGCTTCGCGGGATCGTCGATGTTCACGACGTGGATCGCGCCGGTGCCGTCGTTCGTCAGGAAGACGTGCGTGCCGTACGGCTCCTGCCGGTAGACGAAGGCGGAGTGGACACCGCCCTCGACGCCCTGGGTGAACTCCGCGATCACCTTCGGGTGGCGCGGATCCTCGAGCGACGCGATGACGATGCCGTTCTTGCGATCCGACGCCCCCTCGCGCGTGAAGACGAGCGTCTTGCCGTCCGGCGTCGTCATCAGGTCGTTGACGCGGCGCGTGTTCGTCACGATCGAGTCGGTGACGACCGGCTTCGTCTTGTCGCTGATGTCGATGGCGTACATCCGGTCGCCGCCACCGCCGGTGCCGAGGTACGCGACCTCCTCGGTCGGGTGGAGCCAGACTTCCTCGGTGTTGAACAGCGTGCGCGGCAGGCGGCCGACCACCGTCGCCGGGCGACGCACGTCGCGCGGTGCGAGGGTGATCGCAGCTTCCCCACTCCGCGTGCCGAACGACGCCGTGACGGTGTAGCTGCCGGCGACGTAGCCGACGAAAGCGCCGTCGCTGCCGAGCTGTCCGTCGCCGGGGGCGAAGCTCCAGGTCGGCGTGAGGCCCGCGATCTCGCGGCCAGCTGCATCGCGGGCCACGGCCCGGAAGCGGACGACGTCACCGGTCTTCGCGTCCACGGTGCCCGGCATCACCTCCACCCGGGCGATCGCGGTCGCCACGACCTCGACCGGGATGCGCGTCGTGGCCGCCCCGCTCGTGGCGACCAGGTCGGCCCGCCCCGCCGCCTGTGCTGTGGCCATCCCGTCGGCGCGGACCGCGAGCACCGCCGAATTCGAGCTGCTCCACTTCACGACATCCCCCGGTCGCACGTCGCCGGCCGCCGACCGCACCTCGGCGACGTAGCGCATCCGCTGCCCGATGGCGAGGCGTCGTGCCGCCGGGGTGACGGTGATCGCCGCCGCGGGCCCCGGGACCATCTTCACCTCGATCTGCTGCACGAACGGGCGCGTGCCCGGCACGCGCGCGACGACGCTCACCGGGATCGTCCCGGTGGAGCCGGCCGTCACCAACCCATCCTGCGTCACGCGCCCCTCGAAGTAGCCGCCGCCCTGCGCGAACGTGTACGCGGCGTTGGCCACCGGCTGGCCGTTGGCGTCGAGCGCCCGGGCGCGAAGGCGAAGGGTGTCGCCCGCGGTGACGGTGACGTTCGGGCCGGGGGCGATCTCCAGCTTCGCGACCGGCGACGCGGGCAGGCCGGCCGGCGCCTGGGCCGGCTGCTGCTGCATCAGGGCAAGGAGGGCAATGAGCATCGGGAATCCTGCGGCAGGAAGGTCAACGGAGAATGAACGAACGCGAACCGGGGCCGGCTGCGGCGCGCTGCCGTGGCCGACCCCGTTGGGTGCCGCTCAACTGGTCGGCGGATTGAACGCCCCGTGCTGCTGCTCGACCCACGACCGGTGGTAGTCCGGGTCCTCGAACGGCAGCGCGGCCTTGGCCACCGTGAGCGGGCGGAACGAGTCCATCATCACCGCGAGCTCGTTGGTGTGCGTCGCCCCGATCGAGGCCTCGGCGCGACCCGGGTGCGGACCGTGCGGGAGGCCGTCGGGGTGATGCGTGATGCTGCCGTACTCGATCCCCTTCCGGCTCATGAACTCGCTCGAGGCGTAGAAGAGCACCTCGTCGGAGTCGACATTCGAGTGGTTGTACGGCGCGGGGATCGCCTGCGGGTCGAAGTCGTACGGCCGCGGGCAGAACGAGCAGATCACGAAGCCGTCGCCCTGGAAGGTCTGGTGCACCGGCGGCGGCTGGTGGATGCGGCCGACGATCGGCTCGAAGTCGTGGATGTTGAACGCCCACGGATAGAAGTGGCCGTCCCAGCCCACGACGTCGAACGGATGGTGGTCCAGCACCAGCTCGTTGAAGTGGTCGTACTGCTTGACGACGATCGGGTACTCGCCCTTCCGGTCGACCGGCTCGAGCCGCGTCGGACGGCGGATGTCGCGCTCCGAGAACGGGGCCCCTTCCAGGAACTGCCCGACCTCGTTGCGGTAGCGGCGCGGGAAGCGGATGTGCCCGGCGCTCTCCATCACGAGGAGCTTGGGCTGGCCCAGTGCGCGATCGAAGCGCCACTGATGGGTGATGTTGCGGTGGATGACGACGTAGTCGCCCTGCTTCACGGGGAGGAGGCCGAACGGCGAGGCCAGCTCGCCGCCGCCCTCGGCCACGTACACGACCTCGTCGGCCTGCGAGTTCCGATAGAACGGCTCGGCTGCGGCGTCGGGCTCGCTCCAGAGCATCGCGATCTCGCGATTGAAGAGCATCGGCACGCGATCGAACGCGACCGTGCCGCCCTTCGGCGCGCGCGCGGTGCGCCAGTGGCGGTGCCGCAGCGAGGTCGCGTCATCGGCCTCCCAGCGGATCGCGCCCAGGCGGCGGGCCGACAGCACCGTCGTCGGCGGATGGATGTGGTACAGCAGCGACGAGGTGCCGACGAACCCCTCGTGCCCCATCAGCTCCTCGGCGTACAGCCCGCCGTCGGGGCGCCGGAAGACGATATGGCGCTTGCGGGGCACCTCGCCCATCAGCGTGTAGATCGGCATCAGAGATTCCCTCGACGCGCCTGCTCGCGCTCGATCGCCTCGAAGAGGGCCTTGAAGTTTCCCGCCCCGAAGCTCTTGGCGCCCTTGCGCTGGATGATCTCGTAGAAGAGCGTCGGGCGATCCTGCACCGGCTTGGTGAAGATCTGGAGGAGATACCCCTCGTCGTCGCGATCGACGAGGATGCCGAGCTCCGCGAGCGGGGCGATCTCCTCGTCGATCGTGCCGACGCGGTCCAGCACGGTCTCGTAGTAGGTCGCCGGGACGCTCAGGAACTCGACCCCGCGGGCGCGCATCTGGCGCACGGTGGCGATGATGTCGTCGGTGGCGATGGCCACGTGCTGCACGCCGGGGCCGCCGTAGAACTCGAGGTACTCGTCGATCTGCGACTTGCGGCGGCCCTGCGCCGGCTCGTTGATCGGGAACTTGATCCGCCCGTTGCCATTCGACATCACCTTCGACATCAGCGCGGAGTACTCGGTGCTGATCTGCTTGTCGTCGAAGGTCAGGATGTTGGTGAAGCCGAGGACGCGCTCGTAGAAGCCGACCCAGTGGTTCATCTTCCCCAGCTCGACGTTGCCGACGCAGTGGTCGACGTACTTGAGCCCGACACTGCCGGGCTGGTACGGCGACGACAGCGGCACGAAGCCGGGCAGGAAGAGGCCGCGATAGTTGCGGCGCTCGACGATGGAATGGATGGTGTCGCCGTAGGTGCGGATCGCGGCGATGACGATCTCGCCGTGCTCGTCGGTGAGCACCTCGGGCGCCCGGGCCGACTCCGCGCCGCGCTCGATCGCCGTCGCGTAGGCCGCGCGCGCGTCGTCGACCCAGAACGCCATGTCCTTCACGCCGTCGCCGTGGGCGTTGACGTGCGCGGCGATCTCGCCCTCGGGACGCAGCGCGGAGGTGAGGACGAAGCGCAGCTTGTCCTGCTGCAGCAGGTACGAGGCACGGTCGCGGACGCCGGTCTCGGGACCGCGGTAGCCGACGAGCTCGAAGCCGAAGGCGGTGCGGTAGTAGGTGGCGGCCTGGCGGGCGTTGCCGACCCAGAACTCGATGTAGTCCGTCCCGTTGATCGGGAAGGCGTCGTGGGCCGCAGTGGCGCCGGCCGAGGGCATCGTGGCAGTCATGGTCCTGTTCCCTTCCCTGGGGCTCAGGCCGCGCGGGCGGCCTCGAGGAACGACGCGAGGTCGGCCTCGCTGATCGCGGGTTCGCCGGGGCTCACGTGGTCGAGCTTCCCCTCGCGCACCCATGCGATGAGGCGATGGACCTCGTCGAAGAGATGCTCGAAGGAGTCCACCACGAAGAGCAGCGGCTGGTAGTGGTCGATCTCGAAGTACTGGTTCACCACCCACTCCAGCTGGAACGGGTAGCGCTGGACGTCCGGCGACTCGATGCAGTGCTGCAGCTCGCCGTACGAGGAGAGGAGGCCGGAGCCGTAGGCCTTCAGCTCGCCGGACTTCGCGCCCTTCATCAGCCCGAACTCGATGGTGAACCAGAAGAAGCGCGCCATCGCCTTGATGACGCTGGTGAGCCGCTGGATCCGCTCCTGCTCGTCGGCGAACCCCGCGGCCCGCTCCGCCGCCGCCTGCGCGCACTCCCCGAACGCCACCAGCGTGTCGGCGAACGCCGGGCCGGTGTGCATCGGCACGTGGCCGGCGATGTCGTGGAAGATGTCGGGCTCGGGGAGGTAGTCGAGCACCGCCCCGTCGCGGATCGTGATGGTGGTCGGGAACTCCCGCTGGCGCAGGCAGTCGAAGAACCGATAGGCGGGGACGTACCCGCTCACGGCCTTCGCGCGAAAGCCCGTCAACGGCGCCATGAAGCGATTCACGTCCTCGAGGCGCGGCACGCGCGCGGGATCGAGGCACAGCGTGCCGATCCCCTCGAGGAACTTCGGGTTGGCGTACTGCGCCCAGCGGTCCCCCATCCGGGCGTAGAGCCGACGCCAGACCTCGTGATTGGCCTCGCTGTACAGCTCGTACGGCTGGTCGATGTAGATCCGGCCTTCGGCCTGCGCCTGCTCGATGAACGGGGCGCGGGTCGTCGTCAGGCCGGCAGGTTCGGTGGTCGTGGACATCGGGCCTCCGCGATGGGGAGCAACCGTGGGAATCTAACCGAGTTCCGGGCGCCCCCGGAACGCAACCAGCGCCTCCGGATTCGCCAGTGCCCCGACATTCGCCACCGGGCGCCCCTCGACGACATCGCGGACCGCCAGCTCGCTCAGCTTGCCGGAGCGGGTGCGGGGGATGTCGGGCACGTCGAGAATCACCTTCGGGACGTGGTGCGGCGAGGCCCCCTCGCGGATCCGCCGGCGAATCCGGTCGCGGAGCGCCTCGTCCAGCACGACCCCGTCGCGCAGCCGCACGAAGAGGACGACGCGCACGTCGCCGTCGGCCGCCCCCGGAATCCGCTGCCCGATCACGAGCGACTCGACGATCGCATCGATCGCCTCGACCTGGCGATAGATCTCCGCGGTGCCGATCCGGACGCCACCCGGGTTGAGGGTGGCGTCGCTCCGACCGGTGATCCGGAATCCGCCCGAGGGGGTCCGGACCGACCAGTCGCCGTGCCGCCAGACACCGGGATAGGTCTCGAAGTACGCCTCGCGGTACCGCTGCCCCTCCGGATCGCGCCAGAAGGCAACCGGCATCGAGGGGAATGGTCGGGTGCAGACCAGCTCGCCGGCCTCCCCGTCGGGGACCTGACGGCCCTCGGCGTCGAAGACCTCGACGGCCATACCGAGCCCCGGCCCCTGGATCTCCCCGCGACGGACGGGCTCGAGCGGATTGCCGAGGACGAAGCAGGAAACGATGTCGGTCCCGCCCGAGATCGAGGCCACCTGGACGTGCGGCCCCACGGCGGTGCCCACCCAGTCGAACGACTCCGGCGCGAGCGGCGAGCCGGTGGAGAGCACCGCGCGCACGCGCGAGAGATCGTGCCGCTCGGCCGGGCGCATCCCCTCCTTCTCGGCGAGGGCCAGATACTTGGCGCTGGTGCCGAAGACATCGACGCGCGCCTCCGCCGCGAGGCGCCAGAGGAGATCGGGCTCCGCGGGCGGCATCGGCGCTCCGTCGTAGCACACGATCGTCGCCCCCGCGGCCAGCCCGCTCACCAGCCAGTTCCACATCATCCAACCGCAGGTGGTGAAGTAGAAGAGCCGCTCGCCCGCGCGCAGGTCGCCGTGCAGGCGATGCTCCTTGAGGTGCTGGAGGAGCGTCCCTCCCGCGCCGTGCACCAGGCACTTGGGGAGGCCGGTGGTCCCGGACGAGTAGAGGATGTAGAGCGGGTGATCGAACGGGAGGCGCCGGTACTCGGGCACGGTCGCCGCAGGGTCACCGATGTCGGCCCACGCCACGACGCCCGGCAGCGACGGGCGCGCAGCGGGATCGAGGAACGGGATCATCACCGCGTGTCGCACGCTCGGCAGGCGCGGGAGGAGTTCCGCGGCGCGCGCGGTGCAGTCAATCGCCTTCCCCGCGTAGCGATAGCCGTCGCAGAACAGCAGGACCGTCGGCTCGGTCTGGCCGAAGCGATCGACGATCCCCTCGACGCCGAAGTCGGGAGAACACGAGGTCCACACGGCCCCGAGGCTTGCCGCGGCGAGCATCGCCACGATCGTCTCGGGAATGTTCGGCAGCCACCCCGCCACGCGATCGCCCGGCACCACGCCCATCGTGCGGAAGGCCGCGGCCACGCGGGCGACGTCACGGCGGAGCCTGGCGCGCGACCACTCGCCCTGCGCGCCGCGTTCATCCCACGCCACGATCGCGAGGGCGTCATCGGGGCCGCGCAGCAGGTTCTCCGCGAAGTTGAGGCGCGCCCCGGTGAACCAGCGCGGCCCCCGGACCGCATCGGGCGGCGCCATCCGGTCGCCGCCGACGAGCACCGCGTCCCACATCGTGCCATCGGCTCGACGATCCGCGATCACGTCGCCGTCCTGCCACACCGCGGCCCAGAACGCCGCCGGCTCGCGGATGGACCAGGCATGCGCCGCGCGAAATGCGTCCGATTCATGGACAGTCGGCACGGCGGCGCCGTTCGCGCGCTCGGCGGCGAGGAAGTGCGCGAGGAGCGACGCCTCACGGCGGCCGGGATCGGGCATCCAGCAGATCGGTGCGTCGGGCATCATCGGCGTCTACCGGCGTCGCATCACGACGTCATCGCTCCGGATGTTGCGCCCGATCGCGAGCGTGAGCAGCTGCCCCTTGTGCCCGGCCGCGGTGACGCGCACGTATTGGACACGGCAGCGCTCGAGCAGGCGCGGGTCGAACTCCAGGCGGTAGTCGCCGCGGCCATCGCTGAAGGTCACGAAGGTATGTCCGACGATCTGCAGGTGCGCGCCGGCGAGCGGGGCGCCGCGCTCGTCGATGACGCGCCCCAGCACCGAGGCCAGCACGGGCGAGCCATCGGGATTCCGGCCGAGATCGGGGATCTCCGGGCAACGCCCCGCAGCCTCGGGGAACGACGGCCGCCAGTCGCGGGTGTCGCGGTTGCCAAGACCGACGCGCCCCATCGCCCCGGCACTCGCGACGACTTCGCCGCCTGCGGCGCCCGGCGACGCGGGTAGGGCCTCGCCGGGGCCGAAGGGCGAGGTCGGCGAGCCGGGGAGCCCGCTGGCCAGGTCCCGCGGCGTGGGGATCCTGGGCTGCGGCGGCGCGGTCGGCGTCGTGGTCGGCGGCGTCCCAGACTCGGCCGGAATCTCCGCCGCCTGGGACGGCTCCTGGACGTCGTCGGGCGGCGGGGTCTCCGGCCCCTGCTCCTTCGGCACGAGAGCGTCGGGGTTGTTGGAGTTCGGCCCGAGCGGCACCGGTTCGTCCGGGGGCGCCGGCTGCGGCTGCGGCGGAGCGGGCTGCGGGGCCTGCTGGAAGGCCTCGCGCTGATCCGGCGGCTGGATGGCGATCTCGGTGGCCTGCGGTTCGCCCGCCGGCTCGGCCCCATCGCCCTCGTCCGGCGTCGCGCGCAACAGCAGCGCCAGGATCAGCGCGCCGTGCAGGACGATGCTCAGGAGTGACGCGCGCCAGCCCCGATCCGGATCGGATGGTGGGAGGAGCTCGAGTTCGAATGGCGCAGGCGTCGGCACGGCTACAGATTAGCCGAGTCGGGGCCGCGATGCGATGCTGATCGCACCCGACGCTGTCGGCCTCGCCGGACCTCTCGTTCCCTCACCGCGACCTGCCCCGTGCTCATCACGCCTCGATTCTTCTCGCCGATCTCGCTCACCATCGCACTTGCGGCTGGTGTGGTACCCGTCGCCGCCCAGCAGGGTGCCGCGTCCCTCCGGGCCGGACCGATGGTCGGTCCTGCCGAGATGCGCGAGGTCACCTTATGGGCGCAGACCACCCGCCCGGCCCGGGTCCGCGTGGTCTACTGGGACTCGCTCGCACCCACGCGACGGTTCACGACGGCGGAGGTGACGACGGCGCCCGCGACGGCGTACACCGCGCACCTCGTCGCCGACAGCGTGGAGCCGGGTCGCACCTACGGGTACGAACTCCGCATCGACGGCGTTGCGGTCCCGCGCCCGTATCCGCTGCGATTCGCCACGCCGCCGCTCTGGCAATGGCGCACCGATCCGCCGACGTTCCGGATGGCGCTGGCGTCGTGCTTCTACGTGAATGACCCCGCGTTCGACCGCCCCGGCACGCCGTACGGCAGCGACTACGGGATCCTGGGCGCCCTTGCCGCCGCGAAGCCTGACCTGATGGTCTGGCTCGGCGACAACACCTACCTGCGCGAAGCCGACTGGTCCTCGCGCCGCGGGATCCTGCATCGCTACACCCACACCCGGGCGCTGCCGGAGCTGCAGGCCGCGCTCGCGTCGATGTCCCACTATGCCACGTGGGATGACCACGACTTCGGGCCGAACGACGCCGACGCCAGCTACCGCGACACGCCCCTGACGCGCGAGGCGTTCGATCTCTTCTGGCCGAGCGGGCGCCGCGGGGTGGATGGCGGCAGTGGCGTGACCTCGACGTTCGAGTGGGCCGACGTGCAGGTCTTCCTGCTGGACAACCGCAGCTACCGCACCGCCAACGGGCGCCTGACGGGGACACCCGCGATGCTGGGCGAGCGGCAGGTCGCGTGGCTCATCAACGCGCTGCGCGCCTCGCGCGCGGCGTTCAAGCTGGTGGCGGTGGGCGGCCAGGTGCTCAACTCGGCCCCGCTGTTCGAGAACTACGTCAACCTTGCCGCCGGCGAGCGGGAGCGGCTGCTGCGCGCCATCCAGGCCGAGCGGATTCCGGGCGTGGTCTTCCTGAGCGGCGACAAGCACTGGACCGAGCTCAACCGGATGGAGCGCACCGGCGCCTATCCGCTGTTCGAGCTGACGGTCTCCTCGCTGACGGCCGGCGTGTCGAAGGGCTTCGAGCGCGAGATGAACCAGTACCGCATCCCGGAGACGCTGCTCGCGGAGCACAACTTCGGCATCCTCGAGTTCAGCGGCCCGCGCACCGATCGGGTGATGACGATCCGCATCCACGACGCCGCCGGCGCGGAGCGCTGGTCGCGCCAGATCAAGGCCTCGGAGCTGCGCTAGCCGCTACTCGCCCTGCACCCGACGCTCGCGCGCGTAGCGGGCGTCGGTGGCGGCGCGGGTCCCGGCGTCCCCGAAGATCTTCTCGCCATCGTAGCGGCCGTTTTCGATGAACACCTCCGAGATGCGCCGTCCGGCCGCCACGCTGCCGGCCAGGTAGAGCCCGGGCACGTTCGTCTCGAGCGTGGCCGGATCGACCTGTGGCCGATCGGTCTCGGGATCCAGCGCGATGCCGAGCCGACGCAGCAGCGCGAAGTCGGGATGGTAGCCGGTCAGCAGGAAGACGCGATCGGCCGGCACCGTGCGCGTGGTGCCATCGGCGTGCTGCACCGCCACGTCGCTCGGCGTGATGGCGGTCACCACCGAGGCGAAATGCGCCGTGATCTCGCCGGCGGCGACGCGATTGTCGAAGTCCGGCCGGAGCCAGTACTTCACCCCCGGCGCGAGCTCCGGGCGGCGATGCACGAGGGTCACGCGCGCCCCGACGCGCCAGGCAGCGAGCGCCGCCTCGATGGCGCTGTTCTTCCCGCCCACGACCACGACGTCCTGCCCCGCGACCGTGTGCGGTTCCGCGAACCAGTGGGAGACGTGCGGCAGGTCCTCGCCGTCGATGCCGAGCTGATTCGCGTGCTCGAAGTACCCGGTCGCGAGAATCAGTCGGCGCGCGAGCAGCGTCTCCGTGCCCCGCGGCGTCGCGATGGCGCAGCGCAATCCCTCCGCGGTCCGCTCGGCGTCGGTCAGGCGTGCGTAGGTCCGCACCGCGAGCCGTTCCGCACGCACCACCCCGCGATAGTACATCAGCGCCTCCTCGCGAGTGGCCTTGGGGCCGCTGCAGGCGAGCGGATGGCCGCCGATCTCGAGGCGCTCCGGTGTCGTGAAGAAGGTCATCCCGACCGGATAGCGGACGATCGAGGCGCAGATCGGCCCGGCATCGATCACCTGCACGACATGGCCGCGACGCGTCGCAGAAATCGCCACGGCGAGGCCGATGGGGCCGGCGCCGACGACGAGGACGTCCACGTGCGCAGGGAGGGTGTTCATGTCAGTCGTGAGTCGTGAGTCGTGAGACGTGGAGCCCATCGTCACGCGCGGACCCGGGCCATCGGTCGCCGCACCATCACGCGGATGCGCGCCACGAGGACAACGGCAACGGCGGCGAGGCCGATCACCAATCCCCACCAGAGGCCGATCGCGCCGAGTGGCGTGCGGAAGGCCAGCAGCAGCGACGCGCCGATGCCGACGACCCCGAAGCCCACGAGGTTGATGAGCATCGGCGCGCGGGTGTCGCCGAAGCCGCGCAGGATACCCACCGACACCGCCTGGATTCCGTCGAAGACCTGGAAGATCCCTGCGATCGGGATCAGCGTGGCCGCCCACGCGAGCACGGCGGCGTCGGTGGTGTAGAGCCCCGCAAAGACGCGCGGCGCCAGCAGGAGCACGATCGAGCAGCAGGCCATGAACCCGGTCCCCATCAGGAGCGCAGCGCGCGCGGCGGTGCGCGCGGTCGGCGCATCGTTGGCCCCGACGGCGCGCCCGACCACGACCGCCGCGGCCATGCCGATCCCCATCGGCACCATGAAGGTGAGCGACGCGAGGTTCAGCGCGATCTGGTGGCCGGCCACCTGGATGGTGCCGAAGCGGCCCATCAGCACCGCGACCGCCGCGAAGGCACCGTACTCCAGCTCGAGCTGCAGCCCGATCGGCAGCCCGAGCCGCAGGACCCGACCGAGCGGGCGCAGGCTGAAGACGTCGCCGTGCCACGGATGGAGCGTCGGCCACAAGGTTCGGCGGCTCATGCCGAGGAGCATCAGGGCCATGAACCAGCGCGAGATGTTGGTGGCCCACGCCGATCCGGCGACCCCCATCGCGGGCAGCCCGAGCTGCCCGAAGATCAGCACCCAGTTGAGGCCGATGTTCAGCAGGTTCGCGGCGAGAATCGTCCAGAGGACCGGCGCGACGATGTGATGCGCCTGCAGCGTCTGCCGGAAGACGTTGAAGGCGAGGAACGGCAGGATGCCCCAGACGAGGACCCGATCATAGAGCCCGGCGAGCGGAACGACCTCGGCCGGCTGGCCCAGCGCCCCGAGCACCGGGCCCGCGAGGAGCAGCGAGCCGATCACCGGAATCGACAGGAGCCCGGCGAGCACGAGGCCACGCTGCACCGCGCGCTCGACATCGCCGTGGTCCTTCGCGCCGAGGGCGTGGGTGATGAGCGGATCGAGCGCCAGCAGGATGCCGATCGCCACGATCGTGAACGCGAAGAAGTAGACGTTGCCCAGCGCGACGGCGGCGAGCGCCTCCGGCGAGAGGCGGCCGACCATCAGCGTGTCCACGGCGCCCATCAGCATCATGCCGACGTTGACGCCGACGATCGGCAGCGCCAGCTCCGCCACGGCACGGCTCACCCCCCGGACGGACGGGGTCACGCGCGGTGGTCGGTGACGTCGGGCCGGGCGAGCAGCCGCTCGGCGAACTCGAGGCGCTCGTGCAGCTCGGCCACGTCGGCGCGCAGCTGGTCGACCTCATCGAGCAACGCGGCGGCGGTGCCGACGGGGACCAGCCGATCGGCCTCGCCCTCCCAGTCCGCGATCACATTGCCATCGCGGTCGCGGAACGACCCCGCCGCGATCAGGATGATGTCGTACAGCCACCAGAGGCCGATGCCGCCGAGGGTGCACATCTGGAGGATGGCGGACTGGTGCTTCCCGGCGTAGTGACGATGCGCCCCGGCGAAGCCGAGGAAGATCGACAGGAGGAGCGCCGTGGTGCGCGACTTGGGCGAGGCAAACAGCGGATCGTCCATGGAACTCATCGGTGAAAGTGCCCCCGGCAGGAATCGAACCTGCAACCTGAGGATTAGAAGTCCTCTGCTCTATCCAGTTGAGCTACGGAGGCAGCCGGCTCCGAGTTACTTGCGGAGCGCGTCGCGGATCTCGCGAAGCAGCACGATGTCCTCGGGCGGCGCCGCCGGTGCGGCCGGGGCCGCGGGCTCGGCACGCTTCATCCGGTTCATCGTCTTCACCATCTGGAAGATGATGAACGCCATGATGAGGAAGTTGAGCAGCACCGTGAGGAACGAACCGTAGGCGAGGACGGGAACGCCCGCCTCCTTCATGGCGCCGAGCGTCTGGGCGGTCCCCGCCGGGACCTCCGCGAGCGGGACGAAGTAGTTCGTGAAGTCGAGACCACCGAAGATCCGGCCGACCACCGGCATGATCACATCGTCCACCAGCGAGGTGACGATCTTGCCAAACGCGCCGCCGATGATCACGCCGACGGCGAGGTCCATCACGTTGCCCTTGAGGGCGAACTCCTTGAACTCCTGCATCATGCCCATCGCGACCTCGGGATGCGGGGAACGGGATGGCCGCCTCGGTCGAGGCAGCCGGCTGGAGACCGCAAGATAATTCGAGATCGGCACCCCGGGGGCGAAACCCGCCGGCACGGGGGGCCGTAGGCGCGACGGTCCGACACGATCCTCCCACTGGAGTCACCGATGCTGCTCGCCCTGCTCGCCACCGTCACGCTTGCTGCGCCCACCGACTCGGGCGAGGCCTGGATCCGGAAGGTCCACGCCGCGCATCACGAGGGATGGTTCCGGACGATGACCTTCATCCAGAAGACCACCTACCCCGGCCGTCCCGACGAGACGTGGTACGAGACGATGGCCACCCCGGGCAAGCTCCGGATCGACGTCGCCGGGCCGGCGGGGATCGCGCGCTCGATCATCTTCCGGAACGACTCGGTCTACAGCCAGGCCGGGACCACCGTGCAGGGCGGGCGCCCGATGGTGCACACGATGCTGGTGATCCTGCACAACATCCACGTGCTCGACCCGGCCAAGACGGCGGCGGCGCTGCGCGCGAACGGGTACGACCTGTCACGCACGCACCAGGCGACATGGCAGGGTCGCCCCGTGGTGGTCATCGGGGCCAGCGCAGGCGACACGGTCTCGAACCAGTTCTGGCTGGACACCGAGACGCTGCTCCCGCTGCGGATGATCGAGAAGACCGGGAACGGCGGCCGGATGGACGCGCACGTCGGCAAGCACCGCGCCGAGGGCCGCGCCTGGGTCGAGCGCGAGATCCTCATCCACATGAACGGCACGATGGTGCAGGGCGAGGAATACACGTGGGTCGCGACCGACGTGCCGCTCGACGCGCAGACCTTCGAGCCGGGATCGGCGCCGCCGGCGTGGGTGATGCAGCGGGTGAAAAGCGGAGGGTGACGGCTGAGGGGTAAGGGGTAAG
>DASTAN010000088.1:0-19130 GCA_035712665.1 Gemmatimonadales bacterium | reverse complement strand
TGGGCTGCAGGCGCTACTCGAACGGCACGGCCTCGCCTCGGCGGCGACCGCCGAGCCGACCCCGGCGTTCTGGGCCGACATCGAGCGGATCGCCGGCGAGGGACGTCGGCCGATCCGGGCCATCCTGGTCGGCGCCGCCCTCGACGCGTTGGGGGCAGAACAGGCGCAGCGACTCGCGCGTCAGCCGGTGGTGGTGCTCGCTCCCGCCGTGCTGGGCGAGGCCCGGCCCTGGTGGCGGCGACTGCTCGGGGAGAACGATGCTCCCGACACCCGCCTCGCCCGCCTCGGGTCGCGGGTGATGCTCGTGACGATGCGCGATGATCCGACCACGCCGGACGTCGCCATCGAACGGCTGATCGCTGGCGGGACGGGTGTACGGCACGTGGCGCTGGATGGCGGCGGTGTGGTCCCACCGCCGCTGCATCCGGACATGCTGCAGTGGGGTGAGGTCGTGCGATTCCTGCAGGGCACCTCGGGGCCGAGCACCATCGAGCTCGACCCCATCGATGGAGACACTACGCCGGGCGGGGTCCCCACCGGCGCCAGCTGAACTCGACGACGACATACGCGGCGATCGCCGCGACCGCGACGTCGCTCAGGAAGTGGGCACCGGCCTGCACGCGGGTGATCCCGCAGCCGAGCGCGAGCGCCACCCAGACAGGCGAGGCCTTCGGATAGAGGCGGCAGAGCACCCACGCGCCGCTGAAGGCCACCATCGCGTGCGAGCTCGGCAGGCCGAGCGCCTTCGTGGACCACGGCTGGTCGAGGAACGAGCGGAAGTAGTACTCGCCGTCGTGCGGCCCCGGACGTTCGCGACGGAAGAGGAGCTTGAGCACCTCGGCCATCAGGCCGCCGAGTCCCGGCACCAGCGCCAGCAGCAGCGCCCGGCGACGGTCGCGCGTCTCGAGCCAAAGGGCCAGGCCCATCAGGAGCCAGAGCGGCAGGTAGCCGATGACCCGGAGCATCCGCCCGAAGTCCTTGTCGTACACGCCCTGCTTGCGCAGGTGCTCGTACGCCCACGGGTCGAGGATGTGGGCCAGGGCGATGATCACCAGGCCGAGGAAGAGCAGGCGGGTTGTCTGGCGCATCCCCAATTGTAAGCGGGTATCCTTCGCCGATGCGCATCTGTTCCCTGCCCCTGCTCCTCCTGGTTGCCGCGCCGCTCGCGGCACAGGAGATCGCCCCGTACGTCCCGGTCTCGCCGGTGCTCGCCAGCCGGAGCCCGCTCTACGCCCAGCCGACCATCACCGCGCGCCCGGGATGGCAGGCCCGCGTGGTGGTCGACTACACCAACGCGATCGAGAAGGGGATCGCCACCGATCGACGCGAGTCGCTGCTCGATGCCGAGCTGCTGCAGGTCGACCTCTGGCTGGTGCGCGATCTCTCGCCGACGGTCTTCGTGCTGGGCAACGTCGCGCTGCGCGGCGGCTACGACGGACGCCTCGATGGCTTCCTCAACTGGTACCACGACCTGATCGGTCTCCCGGTCCCCGCGCGCAACGAACGGCCGGAAAACGAGTTTGCGTGGGATGCCGAGCTCCCCGACGGGCGCACCTTCACGCGCGCCCGGCCCGGGACCTTCCTCGGCGACGTGCGCATCGGCGCGGGTGTGCGGCTCGGCGCGCGAACCCAGCTCACCGGGACGCTGGTGCTGCCCACCGCCACGGCGTCCGAGGACGACTGGGGCCTCGGGACGATCGGCACCTCCGTCGCGCTCACCACGCGCCTTGCGACGACCGATCGCGTGGTGGCGGATGCGGGCCTGACGGTCGGCACCGCCGCGGCGAACGGCGAGCTCGCGGCGTACCAGCGCACCACGTTCGTCGGCGGGATGGCGGCGCTGCGCTGGCGCTTCTGGGGACGGCAGGCGCTCTACGGGACGCTGTTCGTGCAGCGCAGTCCGTGGGAGGGGACCGGCTTCGCCGCGTGGGACGACGCGGAAGTCACGATCGACTTCGGCGGCTTCGTGCACCTGGGGAAGGGGTGGCCCGAACTGCAGCTCGGTGTCACGGAAGACCTGCTCCCGAGAGGGCCGGCGGTGGATGTTGGGTTCAAGATTGGTGCGAGACTCAAATAGAGAGGAGCGATCAGAGATCGGAGATCAGAGACTGCACCCTCGGATCGCCGATCTGCGATCTCCCCTCTCATGCAATACTGTCCGGCGCCCCATCCCCGAACAGGAACTGCTCGAGGTTCTTGAGCAGGAACGCCTTCGCCTGCGGCTGGTGCGGCACCAGGGCGTAGTGGTTGATCAGCTGCTGCTGCGTCTTGAGCCACTCGGCCCAGCAGGTGGCGCAGATCGTGTCGAAGATCCGCTGGCCGAGGTCGTTGGCGAAGGGGCGGAACGCCATGCGCCCGCCGACGTTGCCGCAGCGGGCGCAGGTGATGGTCGTCGTCGTCATCCCGGGAAGATACTCAGGCCGACTCGTCCCGCGCCTTCGCGAGCAAGCGCTCGGTGAAGTCGAGCCGCTCGTGCACCTCGCTGAGCTCGGCGCGGACCTGATCGATCTCGGCGCGGAGATCCTCGACGTGGCCCTCGAACCCGATCCCGGCGCGAATCCGCGCCTCCTCGAGACGGGCGGCCGCCGCCTTGGTCATCATCGAGTGAACGATCCCGAGGATCGGGATCGCGAAGATCATGATCGGGATCAGGTCCTTCACGCGCGAGCTCCGGGGTAAGGCGTCAGTTGCCGCTCTTCAGCGCCTTCACCCCGCTCGAGGTGCCAAGGCCCGCGGCGACCCCCGCGACAATCGCGGTGGTGCCGGTGACCAGCGGCAGGAGCCAGGCGATCGGCTGGGCCACGAGGAGGACACCGGCCCCGGCGAGCCACGGCGCCAGCGGATGCTTCACGGCATCCACGAACCGGAGCCGCTGGCGGACGAATTCCCGGGCGATGGCGAAGGCGCCGATCCCGACCACGGCGGTGACAGCAAAGGTGAGGAAGCCCCAGAGCGTGCCCAGCATACCGAACTCCTGACAGGGTGACGCGTTTCAGGACGGAACTATGGCCGGGGGAGTTTCACCGGAAGAGATCTGCGATCGGAAGTCGGAGATCGGAGGATGCCCCCTCGGATCTCCGATCGCCGATCTCCCCTCTCATCCGCTACCAGCGGATAATCGCGCTCCCCCACAAGAACCCGCTCCCGAACGCCGTGATCGCCAGCAGGTCGCCGCGCCGGAGCTTCCCGGCCCGCACGCACTCGTCGAGCGCGATCGGGATCGTCGCGGCGGTGGTGTTGCCGAACCGCTCGATGTTGTTGAATACCTGGTGGCTCTCGAGGCCGAGCTGCTTCTGCACCATCTCGCTGATGCGAAGGTTGGCCTGGTGCGGGATGAGCAGCGTGAGCTCCTGCGGCGTCTTCCCCGCCGTCGCCAGCGCGGCCATCACCGACTCGGGCATCCGCGTCGTGGCGTGACGGAAGACTTCCTTGCCGTCCATGTCGAGGTAGCCCTTCGTCTCGATGTGCTCGGCCTGGTTGCGCGGGTGATAGACCGCGCCCGGGGCATCGACCCAGAGCTTCTTCGCGTACTGCCCGTCGCCGTGCAGGTCCCAGCCGAGGATCGCCGAGCCGTCAGGGTCATCGGTTGCGCGCACCACCGCCGCGCCCGCCCCGTCGGCAAAGATCACGGCGGTGTTGCGGCCGCGCGTGGTGATGTCCATCCCGGTGCTCTGCACTTCCTGCCCGACGATGAGGATCGTGCGGTGCATCCCCGCGCGGATGTAGGCGTCGGCCATGCTGAGCGCGTAGACGAATCCCGAGCACTGGGTGCGGATATCGATCGCGGGGATGGTGCCGAGTCCCATCTCGTGCTGCAACAGGACTCCGTTGCCGGGCGCGAAGTGATCGGGCGACGAGGTCGCGTAGACGATCATCTCGATCTCGGCGGCGGCGATCCCTGCCGCGGCAATGGCCCGCTCGGCGGCCAGCTTGCCGAGGCCGACGCCGGTGTCACCCGGGCGGATCCAGTGACGCTGCTTGATGCCGGTGCGCTGCTGGATCCACTCGTCGGAGGTGTCCATCAGCTGCGAGAGCTCGTCGTTGGTGACGACGCGGTCGGGGACGGCGTGGCCGGTCCCGAGGATCTGGGTGGTGGGCATGGTCAAAAAGCTAACGGGAATCCGCGTCCAGCGGCGTGATGGCATAGTCCACCAGCACGCCGTTGACGAGCGTGGCCACGATCCGCTGGCCGCCGGTCTCGTACTCGCGCCGCGCGGTGGCCTGGCCGTCGCGCGTCGTGCGCGACGCCACCACGGCGGGGCCGAGCGCAGCCTCGAGTTCGGCGAGCGACATCCCCTTCCGCAGCGCGGCAATTCCGCCGGGACGCGTCGCCTCGGGACCGGGCGCGCCCGCTGGCGTCGCGTCGAAGCGCACGTAGGCCGCCAGCGCGGCCTGCAGCCCGGCCGGGGTCAGCGCCGCGGCCGGCACGGCGTCAGCGTAGTGCACGTTGAACCGGCTGCCGGCATCGAGGCGACGCTCGCGAAGGTTCGCTTCGGCAAGCTGCCGGGCCTGCTCCTGCTCGACCTGCAACCGCGCGTTCTCGCGCTCGCGGGTGCGGCGCAGGTCGTCGAGCTCGCGCTGCAGCTGCCGGCGCTTGTCGCGGTCGGTCTCGGCGCGCACCTGCCGCTCGAGATCCTCCTCGCGGCGGCTCTTCCCCTGCGGTGCGGTCACGACGCCCGGTGCCGGCGCGACCTCGTCGCCGAACGTGCCGTATCCCCCGCCGCCGAGCTGGAACTCGATGTGGCTCTTCTTCACGCGCACCTTGGTGACCATCACCGATTCGCCCCGCCGGATCGCGGTCCCGTGGTCCTTCAATCGGCTGGCGAGCTGCGAGAAGTCGATCGGCTGGCTCCGCTCGGGATGGACATTCACCCCGGACGAGGTCGCCGGCATGTCGAGGAGCACCGTGACCGTGCGCCCCTCGAAGGCCGTGCGGAGCGCGCCTTCATCCTGCGCGACGAGGGGGAGCGCAGGCAGCAGCGTGAGCAGCACGAGAGCACGAGGCGGCATCGACGGGACTCCGTGGCGAATGGTCAGACCGGGGTCGGCGTGTCACCGGTGCGACGACGGCCGAGGCGTCGCGTCTGGCGCTCGACCTCGGCGGCGATGCGAAGATCGAGTGCCGACTCGACCGCCACGAGTCGCGCCGCCACCGCTTCGAGGCGTGCGATCTCGGCCGCGCCCAGCATCGGCGTCGGTGCGGCGCGGGTGATGCCGAGGGCCGCGAGGAATCGTCGCGGGAGCGCGGCCGCGTAGCGGACCACGATCCCGGCATAGTGCAGCGGGTTCACGAGGCGGAGCGCGGCGGCCATCTGGTCGGCATCGTAGACCCCGATCGCCTGGTCGAGCAGGTCGAGCACGTCCTGCTCGCGTCCATCGCCGTCACAGAAGGCCACCACGTTGGCGAGGAGCTCGAGCCGCGGCTCGATCGCGCCCGCGCTGGGATACGTCGTCTCGAGACCGGCCGCGCGGACGATCTGCAGCACCTGCGGGAGCATCCGGTTGAGCTGGGCACGCGCGGCGAGCGCCCCGTCCCAGTCGATGGGAAGCCCGGTGTCGTCCGGCACCATCCGCACGAAGTACCGCTCGGCGAGCTGGCGGAAGCGCCAGAGCGCCCCGACGCGGATCCGGTTGGCAAGAATCGTGATGCGGTCGTACGGGGTCATCAGCTCTCCAGGTCCGGTCCAGCGGGGCCACCACAATGGTAACGCCGCTGTCGCCCGCAGGTAGATTGCGGCATCCTCCCCACGCCCTGACCTCGGAGCCTGTGATGCGCCTGTCGACCATCGCGTGTGCCGCGCTGCTTGCCCTCCCTGCCACTGCCGCCGCGCAGGCGACCCGCACCTACGTCGAGCCGCGCACGCCGGCCGATCCCGGGACGCCGTACAGCGGTGCCGTGCGGGTCGGCAACACGCTCTACCTTGCCGGGCGGATCGGCCTCACCGCCGACCAGAAGGTGCCGGCGACGGCCGAGGAGGAGGCGCGCCTCGTGATGGACCAGGTCAAGGCGACGCTCACGAAGGCCGGGATGACGATGGACGACCTCGTCTCGGTGCAGATCTACTGCAGCGACCTCACGCAGTACGACGCCTTCAATCGCGTGTACCGCACCTACTTCACGCGCGAGTTCCCGGCGCGCGCCTTCATCGGCTCGGGGCCGCTGCTCTTCGGCGCGCGCTTCGAGGTGGTCAGCGTCGCGGTGAAGCGCTAGCGCGCCGGCGGCACCAGTCCCGCCTTCCGCAGCGCCGTCATGACGCGCTCGCCCGGGAGGCCGAACGCCCGGAGTCCATCGGCACCATCGAACACCGCCGGCGCGGCGAGCATCGCGTTGACGACCGCCTCCTCGGTGGCGTGGACCGTGGCCTGGAAGAACGGCCCCAGCGCCTCGTGCGGCAGCATCGTGAGGGCGATCGGCTCGAGTGACGGCGCGTCGAGCGCACTCGTCGGCCACGACTGGGCCGGCGCGGTGCTGAAGGCAAGGAAGAGGTCGCCCGACGAGTTGCCGGCCGAGCTGCCGAGGGCGCCAAGGCCGAGCCCGACGCGACGCGCGAGCCGGGTGAGCTGGTGCGGGAGGAGCGGCGCGTCCGTGGCCACGATCACGATGATCGAGCCGCGCCCGACCTGTCCGGGCTCCGGATGCATCGCCCCGGTGCGCGTCGCCGCGCACGCCGGCACGTCGGCGATCCAGGCCCGCGTCGGACGGGTCGTCGCACAGAGCTGCCGCTCGGGCGGCACCGGCCCCATCGGCACGCCGAGAATCTGCAGCCGTCCACCGTAGTTGCACTGCACGAGCACCCCGAGCGTGTAGGACCGCTCGCCGAGTCGGACGACCCGCGACGTCGTGCCGATGCCGCCCTTGTAGCCATTGCAGAGCATCCCCGTCCCACCGCCGACCGCGCCCTCCGCGACGGGCCCGCTCCGTGCGCTGTCGAGCGCGAGCCGCACGTGCGCGGCGGTGACGTGCCCGCCGTTGGCGTCGTTGAGCACGTCGAACGTCTCGGCGACGACCGGCAGCGAGAAGACCAGCGACTGGCCGCGCGCCACCTGCCATGCGATCGTCGCATCGCGCACCACGCCGACGCTGTGCGTGCCGGTGATGAGGATCGGGCCGTCGAGCAACCCCGACTCCGCGACCCAGTGCGTGCCGGTCATCTCGCCCGCGCCGTTGAGGGAGAAGAAGCCGGCGTGCACCGGGGCGAGGTTGTCAGCGCCGCGCGGGTGGATGGCCGTGACACCGGTGCGGATCGGACCGACGCCGGGTCGGATCGGGCCATCGCCCGCCATCAGCGTCACCTGCCCGACGGTGACGCCCGGGACATCGGTGATGGCGTTGTGGCGACCGGGCGTCCCGGGAAACGGGATGCCGAGCTCGCGACCGCGCGGGCGATCCTGCGCCGCGAGCACGAGGGGCAGCAGGGTCGCGACCACCACGATCCGACACGACACGATCCGCATCACGACACTCCCGTGGTCGAGCGGTGGATGATGGCAGCCCGCGCGGTTCAGCTGCTGTAGCGCATCACCGAGAAGTGCACGCCGCCTGGCGAGGCGATGCCGGCAATGCGACCGACACCGGGGATGTCGTGGGGCGCGAACGTCGTCGTCCCGCCGTGCGCCATCGCGGTCGCGACCGTGGCGTCAACGTCATCGACCGTGATGTACGTGCCCCAGTGCGGCGGGAACGGCATGTCCGGCGTCATCTGCATCAGCCCGGCCACCATCGCCTCGCCGTTCCGGAAGACGATGTAGTCCATCCCGGGCACCGCCTGCATCGTGCTGCGCGTCCAGCCGAAGAGCTCGGCGTAGAACGCCGCGGCGCGTTCGGCATCCCGCACCATCGCCTCGATCCAGCTCGGCACGCCGTGTCGGGTCGGGTCGGCGGTCATCCCGGGCTGTGCGGCAGGCTGCCAGATGTCGATCATCGCGCCGGTCGGATCGGTGATCTCGCCCATGCGCCCGTTGGGCCCGATGTCGAAGGGCGGCGTCGCCTTGCCGCCAAGGGCGACGGCGCGCGCGGCGATGGCATCGGCATCGGCGACCCGGATCATCACGCCGATCCCGGCCGGTGTCCCGGGAGGCGTACTGGGCGCGTGGAGGTCCCACATCCCGCCGACATCGTGGCCGTCGACGGTGATGATGTGCCCCATCCCCGGGAGCTCGCGAAACTCCCAGCCGAGCACGGCGCGGAAGAATGGTTGGGCCGCCGCCGGCTCCGGCGTCAGCACGTTGATCCAGCAGAAATCGCCGACAGCACGGGGTCCGGTGGGCATCATCGCGTCCTGGGTCGGGAGTCGTGGGTTGCGAGCGAGTCAGGCCGCGATCGGTGTCTCGTCGTTCATTGCGCGGGCGACGGCGTGGGAGAGCTCCTCGAGGGTGAACGGCTTCGGCAGGAAATGGACGCCGTCGTCGAGGATGCCGTGGCTCGCGACGAGCTCGGCCGCGTATCCGGACATGAACATCACCCGGGTGCCGGGCCGCTCCGCGACGATGCGTCGCGAGAGCTCCGCCCCGCTCATCACCGGCATCACCACATCGGTCAGCAGCAGGTCGATGCTGCCCGCGTGTCGCTGGGCCCGCTCGAGCGCCTCGGTCGGTCCCTCCGCGGGGACGATCGTGTACCCCGCGGACGTGAGGGCCCGGCTTGCGAGCCGCAGCAGCGACGGCTCGTCCTCGACCAGGAGGATCGTGCCGCGCGCCGGGGTCGCGGGCGGCATGGCCACCGGCGAGGCGGGCTCGGACACCTCGCTCGTGCTGCGCGGCAGGAACACGTCGAAGGTGGTGCCGCGACCGACCGTGCTCCGCACGGCGACGAACCCGCGATGCTGCTTGACGATGCCATAGACCGTGGCGAGCCCGAGGCCGGTCCCCTCGCCGATCGCCTTGGTGGTGAAGAACGGCTCGAACAGCCGCGCCTGCACTTCGGGCGACATCCCGCGGCCGGTGTCCTGCACGCGGAGCCGCACGTACTCGCCGGGCAGGGCGTCGGTCCCGCCCCCCTCGAGGCTCGCGTTGATGGTGCAGTTGGCGGTCGAGAGCGTGATGGTGCCGGGGCCGCCGATCGCATCCCGCGCGTTGACGCAGAGGTTGGTGCAGATCTGGTCGAGCTGCGCGGGGTCGATGGCGACGGCCCACACCTCGTCGGCAGGCTGCCACACCACGGTGATGTCCTCGCCGAGGACGCGGGTCAGCAGCTCCAGTGCCTGCGGGACCGCGACATTCAGGTCCACCGTGCGCGGCGCGATCGGCTGCTTCCGCGCATAGGCGAGCAGCTGTCGCGTGAGCATCGCGGATTGCTGTGCCTTGCGCTCGATGGTCTGCAGGTCCTCGCGCACGGGATGCCCCTCGGGGAGCTGCTGCAGGGCAAAATCGGCGTGACCGAGGATGACGGCCATCGCGTTGTTGAAGTCGTGCGCAATGCCGCCGGCGAGGCGACCGATCGCCTCGAGCTTCTCGGCCTGGCGGAGCCGCTCCTCGCTGGCGCGCAGCGCGTGCTCGCTCCGGAGGCGTGCCGTGATGTCGCGCACCGCGACGTGGATGGCCCGGTGCCCGTGGAAGGTGATCGCGGTCGCCTGCACCTCGACATCGATGACCGTCCCATCAAGCCGCACGAATCGCATCGTCGTGCGCGGGGCCTGCCCGACATCCTCGAGCACCTGCTGTCGGCGCGACCGCGCGAGCGCGTGGAACGCCGGGTCGACGCGGTCGAGCACGACGGTGCCCAGCAGCTCCGCGGCGTCCGTCGCGCCAAAGAGCCGCACGGCGGCCGGATTCAGGTAGATGAAGTGCTCATCGCGGACGACATAGAGCGCCTCGGGCGAGAGCTCGACGAGGGTGCGGAAGCGTTCGGGGTCCGACAGGTGCTGGTCCGGCGGCATCGACATCCGGCAAGCTCCAAGCGGGGGCAGGAGCTGGAATCTTCCCTTGGCGCGGCCGAACGACAAGACTTCGGTCGGTGCCCGGTGTTGGCACCCCCCGACGTCTCCCGCCCTGACCCGAGCCCTGCCATGGCTGCCGACTGGACCGTCGCCGAGCGCGAGCATCACGAAGAGGTCGCCGCGTTCGTCGCGACGCTCCGTGCCGTCCCGACCGATCGCTGGCACCATCGGGCGGACCCTGCCCGCTGGACGGCGGCCGAGCTCGTGCTGCACGTGATCACCGCGTACGAGCTGGGCGAGGGGGTGGGCCGCGGCGAACCCGGGATGGCGCTCCGACTGCCGAAGTGGCGTGCCTGGCTGCTGCGCACCTTCGCACTGCCGCGGATCTTCGCCAGTCGCCGCTTCCCGAAGGACGCCCCCGCCCCGCGCGAAGTGCGCCCCGATCCGGACGCCGCCGCGCAGCTGACCCCCGCCGTCGCGATCGCACGCCTCGAGGCGGCGGCGGAGGCCGCACGACACGTCCTCCGCACCGCTGGCCCGGACGCCGGGATGGTGCACGCCTACTTCGGTCGGCTGACACCCCTGCAGACCCTGCGGCTGCTCAGCGCCCACACCCGGCATCACACCCTCGGGCTGCGCGCGCGGAGCGAGGCGTGACCCTGCCACGCGGTGCGACGATCGTTGCCGTGCTTGTGGTGGTCCTCCACCTCGCGGTCGCGGTGGTGACCCCGTTCGAGATCCATCGCGACGAGCTGCTGTACGCCGCGATGGGCCAGCACCTTCGCCTGTTCGCGATGGACTTCCCGCCGTTCATCGCGATGGCGCAGCTCGTGCGCCACGTGGTGCTCGGTGACTCGGTGCTCGCGATGCGCGTGATCCCCGCGGTGGCGCACAGTGCGCTGGTGCTGCTGGCCGCCCGGCTGGCGCAGGACTCGGCGCGCGAGGACCGCCTCGCGCCGCTGCTGGCCGCCACGGCGACGGCGACCACCCCGTTCCTGCTGCGCGCCGGCACGCTCTTCCAGCCGGTGATCTTCGAGCAGCTCTGGTGGACGCTGGTGCTCGGCAGTCTGCTGCGCCTCGGTCCGCCGGGCGAACCCACGCGCACGGCGGCGTGGCTGCGGCTGGGGGCCGTTGCCGGTCTCGCGCTGCTGACCAAGTTCTCGATCGTCTTCCTCGGTGCCGGGGTCGCGCTGGCATGGCTCGTCACGCAGCCCCGGATTTTCCTGACGCGCGGGCCGTGGCTCGCGCTCGCGGTGACGATCGCGATCGGCGCGCCGTCGTGGATCGGCCAGCTCGTGCTGGACTGGCCGGTGCTGCAGCAGATGACGGACCTCCGCGCCACGCAGCTCGCGCGCGTGACGTATCCGGCCTTCGTCGGCGAGCAGCTCCTCCTCCACGGGCCGATCGCGTTCGGCCTGGCGGCGGTTGGGCTGGTGACGATGCTGCGTGATGCGCGGTTTCGCACGGTGGGCGTGGCGGTGGCGGCGACCTTCCTGCTGCTGATGCTCTCGCGCGGCAAGCCGTACTATGCCGGCGCGCTCTTTCCTGCCCTGTTCGCCGTCGGTGCGCTGGCGATCGCGCCCCGCCTCACGCATCGCGTGACGCGTGGCGCCGCGGTGCTCGCGATCGCGGTCCCGGGGCTCGTGCTCCTCCCGGTCGCCGTGCCGCTGTTGTCGCCCGAGGCGACGGCGGACTTCGCCGCGCGGATCGGCGTCGACAGTCGCACCAACACCGGCGAGGCCATCGCGCTCGAGCAGGACTTCGCCGACATGCTGGGTTGGCAACGGAAGGTCGAGGCTGTCGCCGCCGCCTATGCGGCGCTGCCCGAGACCGAGCGCCGCGAGACGGTGCTCCTCGGGACGAACTATGGTCGGGCCGGGGCGATCGACCTCCACGGTCCGCGACTCGGCCTGCCGCCAGCGGTCTCCCCGGCCGGCAGCTACTGGTTCTTCGGCCCGGGATCGCTCCCCGGCCGAACCCTCCTCGTGCTCGGGGGTGAGGCGAGCGATCTCGCCCCGCTCTGCGGGCGGCTGACCGAGGCCGCGCGGGTGACCGAACCGTGGGGCGTGCCCGAGGAGCGGGACGTCGCGGTGTGGCTCTGCCGGGAGCCCCACCTGACGCTGCAGGCCGTGTGGCCCCAACTTGCAGGGCAGAACTGACCGACCCCGCCACTCCGGAGTCTCGATGCACGATGCCGTTCGCCTGCCACGCCGGATCTACACGATCGCCGCCGTCGTGGGGATTGCGATGCTGGCGCCGCTCTACGTGATGGAAGCACGCATCGCGGAACTGTCGCCGCCGGCCGTGACGCATCCCGAGCACTACTACGGCTTTGTCGGGCTTGCGCTGGTGTGGCAGCTCGCCTTCCTGCTGATCGCGCGCGATCCGATCCGCTATCGACCGTTGATGCCGATCACCTTCCTGGAGAAGCTGTCCTTCGGTGGCGCGGTCGTCTGGCTGTATCTCGCTGGCCGTGTCGACACGATGGTCCTCGGCGCGGGACTCGCCGACCTCACGTGGCTGCTGCTGTTCGTCGTCGCGTGGCGGCGCACCCCGACGGTGGAGGCGACGTGACGCTGCCGACTCGAGACCCGCGTCGCGTTGCCGTCGCGGCCGGCGTGCTCGCGATGCTCGCGTGCTACGTGGCGGCCAAGGTGCTGCGGGCCGGTGGCGTCCCGGGAGCCAGCGACGGGATGCCGTTCGCGGTGGTGGCGGTGGCGTTTGCCGTGGCGGGGTTCGTCGCGGGCCGAGCCAGTCCGCGCGCCGATACTGGAGTGATGGCCGTCGCCCGCCCGGCTGCCCACGTCCTCCTCGGCGTCCCGCTTGGCGTCATCATCTGGGCCCTCGGCATCGAGTTGCTGCTGCGCATCGCGGCGCCGACCCTGTACCAGGACCACAATCTCTTCCCGTTCGAGATCGTGATGTACTGGGTCTTCGCGGCCGTGCCTGCGGCGATCGGTGTGGGGGCAGGCCGCGTGGCAGTCGTGCGTCGGGAGTCGTGAGTCGGGAGAGGTCTCCCGCTCTCCGCCCTTCACTCTTCACTCTTCACCCTTCACCCTTCACCCTGGACTCCGATGCGTCGTCTTCTGCTTGTCGCCCTGCTCGTCGGTGCGTCGCCGCTCGCCGCGCAGGGTCCTGCCCCGGTCGCGTTGCGGCCGACGCGGGCACCTCTCACGACTCACGACTCCCGACTCACGCCTCCACGCGCCGAGCGCGTGGCGAGCCGCCGTCCCAACCTGACCGCCGGCCTCCTCGGCTTCGTGGTCGGGGGTGTTGCCGGGGCGGCAGTCGGGTGCGCCCTCAACAGCGACGACTACGGCGTCTTCTGCGGCGGGCAGGACGACACCCGCGTCGTGGTGAGCGCCGCGATCGGAGGGCTGGTGGTGGGGACCGCCGCGGCGTTCCTCTTCGGACGGCGCGCATGAGCGGCATCGCGATCGCCTACGAGGCCAGCGGGGGGAAGGGGCGCTTCGTGGCCCGCGACGGCGAGGTCGTGGCCGGGGAGCTGGTCGTCTCCAGGGTCAATGCCGAGCTGCTGATCATCGAGCACACGGAGGTGGCCCCGAGTCACGCCGGGACGGGGCTCGGGAAGCGGCTGGTCGCCGAGGCGGTCGCCTGGGCCCGGGCCGAGGGACAGCGGTTCCTGCCGCTCTGCCCGTTCGCGCGCGCGATCTTCGACCGGACCCCGGACTATGGAGATGTGCGGTCGGGCGGGTGAGGTGCGGGGTGAGGGGTGAGGGGTCACGGCGACAACACATGTTTACACGTGAAACATAGTGTAACACCCGTGCAACACGTTGGCGCGCCGAGATTTCCGCGGTATTGTAGTATGTCTCCATCCTTGTTCGGACAACCATCCCTTGGCTGATACTTTCGAGCGTCTGCAGCTCCTGCTCGGCGACCGATACGAGTTCGTTCGCGAGCTCGGTCGCGGGGGCATGGCCACGGTCTTTCTTGCCAAGGACCTCAAGCACGAGCGCGACGTCGCCGTCAAGGTCCTGCACCCGGATCTGGCCGCCTCCATCGGCGGCGAGCGGTTCGAGCGCGAGATCCGGGTCGCCGCCAAGCTGCAGCATCCGCACATCCTCGGGATGTACGACTCGGGCAACGCCGACGGATTGCTCTACTACGTCATGCCCTTCATCGAGGGCGAGTCGCTGCGCGACAAGATCGACCGCGAGGGGCAGCTCCCCGTCGAGGAGGCGATCCGGATCGCGCTCGAGGTGTCCGACGCCCTCGGGTACGCGCACAAGCAGAATATCGTCCATCGCGACATCAAGCCCGAGAATGTCCTCCTCAACGACGGGCGCGCCCTGGTCGCCGACTTCGGCATCGCGCGCGCGGTCGAGGAGGGGACGCAGAAGCTGACCCAGACGGGGATGGCGCTCGGGACGCCGACCTACATGGCCCCCGAGCAGGCGATGGGCGAGAAAGTCGGCCCGACGGCCGACATCTACTCCCTCGGCTGCATGCTGTTCGAGATGCTCTCGGGCGAGCCGCCGTTCAGCGGCAAGAACGCCTCCGCGATCATGGCGAAGCACGTGATGGAGCAGGTGCCGTCGATCCGGATCGTGCGCCAGTCGGTCCCCGAGGAGATCGAGCTCGCCATCTTCGCCGCGATGGGGAAGTCGCCGGCCGACCGTCCGCAGACCTGCGCCGACTTCTCGGAGCTGCTGCTGGCGATGCCGAGCGGCCACACCTCGACGCGGATGATGACGATGCGGCACACGACCGCGCGGCGCGTCCCGGGGGCGATGACGGCGACCTATCAGGTCGAGGCGCTGCCGACACCGTTCTGGAAGCGCCCGGTGGTGATGGTGCCGCTCGTGCTCGCGCTGGTGGGCGGCGGGTTCGCGGCGACGAAGTTCCTGGGGGCGAAGCAGCCTGCCGCGGCGGCCGACCTTGGCGGGCTCGACCCGAAGCAGATCGCGGTGCTGTACTTCCAGGACGCGACGGGCACCGACTCGCTCTCGCTCCTCGCGGATGGTCTCACCGAATCGGTGATCCAGGCCCTGGCACAGGTGCAGGGCCTCGGCGTCATCTCGCCCGGCGGTGTCGAGCAATTCCGCGGCAACACCGCCATCGGCGTGGACAGCATCGGGCACGCGCTGCAGGCGGGAACGATCGTCCGCGGGACGGTGAACCAGGATGGCGGAAAGCTGCGGGTGACCGTCAGCCTCCTCGACGGCAACAGCGGGGCGCCGATCGGTGACCCGCGCTCGTTCACGCCGTCGTCCGGGGACCTCACCGTGGTGCGCGACTCCACCGCCGAGGCGGTGGCAACCCTGATTCGCGACCGCCTCGGCGAGCAGGTGCGCCTCCGCCAGCAGCGGCAGGGGACCACCAACACGGATGCGTGGCTCCTGGTGCAGCGGGCAGAGCGGCTTCGTCGCGCGCTGCCGACCGTGTCCCGCGACTCGCTGGCGGCGAAGGTCGTGGAAGGTGATGCGCTGCTCGCGCAGGCCGAAGCGCTCGACCCGAAGTGGGTCGATGTCCCGGTCGCACGCGCCCAGTTGGCCTACGAGCACTCGCGGCAGCTCAGGGCAACGCCGGCGCTCGCCGAGGACCCGATTCGCCGCGGCATCGAGCACGCCGACCGGGCGATTGCCATCGACCTCCGCAACGCGAATGCGTACGAGGTGCGCGGCAACCTCCGGACCTGGCGCTGGGCGCTCAAGCTCGAGGCAGACCCTCGGAAGGCCGAGCTGCTGCTCGCCGACGCACGGAAGGACCTGGAGCAGGCGAAGACGCTGAATCCGGGCCAGGCCGGCGCGTGGGCATCACTCTCGTTCATCTACTATCAGGTGGATGACGCGACGCTGTACGAGGTCAACGAGGCAGCACAGCGCGCGTGGCAGGCAGACGCGTTCCTCACGAGCGCGGAAACCGTCCTCACGCGACTCTACCTGTCGACCTACGACATCGGCAACCAGTGGTCAAAGCTGGATCGGTGGTGCGGCGAGCTGGAACGACGGTTCCCCACCTCGTACCACACGCCACGATGCCGGCTGTTCAGCATGACGGCCCCCTCGGACAATCCGGATGTCGCGCTCGCCTGGCGCCTCGCGGATTCGGTCGTTGCCCTGGCGCCCGAGGCCAACAAGGGTCTCCTGCGCCTCAGCAGCAACCTGCTGGTGGGTGCCGTCCTCGCACGCGCCAAGCTGGCGGACAGCGCCCGAGCCGTCGTGGAGCGGTCCACCGGAAACACGTCGGTGGATCCGACCGGCGATCTCGGCCAGTTCGCCGCCTTCGTGTATGTCCTGCTCGACGACCAGGATGCCGCGATTCGCGAGCTGACGCGCTTTCTCGCCCTGAACCCGAGCCGGCGGAAGTCGCTCGCCACCACACCTGGATGGTGGTACGAACCGATCGCCCGCACCCCGGCATTCAAGTCGCTGGTTGGCAGCACGTAGTACCCGCAGTTCATCCCCTGAACGGGAGCGTGGCCGCTCCTGGAGGCAGTCCCCGATGCGTCGTCTCCTGTTGTCCTGCACCACCCTCGCCCTGGCCGGTCTCGCCGCCTGCGGCGACACCGGCTCGAGCGCCACGCGCACGCCGGAGCTGCCGGCCCCGCCGAGTGCGGCGTCCCTCACGACCGCCACGTGCGCGCTGAGCGCTGCCGAGGTTCGTTCCCTGATGATCGTGGTCTTCTCGGGCACACCCGACGAGAACTCGGTCACCGGCAAGTGGGACGTCATCGTCCAGAAGTACACCTCGGGCAATGCCGGTGAGATCCAGGACGCGAAGGAGAAGACCTTCCAGCTGGTGGAGTTCATCCTCCGCAAGCGAGCCCAGAAGGGACTCAACCCCAACGTTACCGATGAGCAGTTCGCCTTCCTGCTGGAGCAGATCTACTGCAACATCGGGGAGTTCATCGACATCGGCGATCCGGACGACGTCTGGCTCGTCCCAGTCGGCAACACGCTCACGACCTTCGTGACCGAGGACAAGCTGTCGGGGATCCAGTTCCAGTCGAACGCCGTCAGCGTGAATACCATCGTCACCGCCGTGCGGCGCGACGAGGCGGCGCTGCAGACGCTGCTCGACAAGTACCCGTTCGTCTACGACTGGTCGCTGGCCCCGAGCCAAGTCCTGCTGACGCCCGCGACCGTGGGCGTCTGCCCTGACCCTGGGCTGATCGAGGCCGCGCCGGAGCCCAACAAGCAGGCCCTGCTCGATCGCCTCGTGCTGGGCCACCAGAACGCGACGAACGGATTTGACGTCCTCGCGCGCGTCCCGATCCCGACGGCGATGGTGCTTGACTGCGGCGAGATCAACGACGGCACGACGACGGCCTCGACCGGTCGCCGGATCCTCGAGTTCCTTGGCGAGCTCTTCCTCCCCGCCGAAGTCCAGGCGGCGCGGGTGCTCCTGCGCACCGGCGGCATCGGCGGCTCGACCAGCGAGTTCTCGTCGTTCGGCCCGGTCGACTCGAAGCTCAACCTCACCGGCGGCGTCGGCGGCTCGACCAGCGAGTTCTCGCGGGCGGATGCGCTGCTCGTGGCGTCACTGAGCGAGGACCCGGCAACGATCGACGGGACGGTCGGCACCCAGCGCGACGACGCCCTGCTGCCGTTCATCACCGTCGCCACCGACAGGGGCACGGTGATTCCCGGCATCGGGACGCTCTTCACCACCGGTGCGCCAGCGACGACGACGCCGATCGGCAACGCGACGGTCTGCGGCAGCAACAGCCAGACCGACGTGACCGGCACCTCGCGCGTGACCTGCCTCGACTTCGGCACCACGACCCAGTTCGCCACCGCCTTCACCAAGCTGAGCGTGGCACTCACGTTGCCCGACGGTCTGGATGCGGTCGATGGCGAGGGTGACCCGGTCGTGCAGTTCGCGCCGGCCACCTCCAACTGGCTGATCGCCTCGTACGGGCCGAGCCAGCTGGTGTTCACCGCGCCGCCGGCCGGACGCACGGTGGCGCTGGGTGCGCCGTACTCGGCTGACGAGTCGATTCCCGCCACCGTCGAGATCCGCTCATCACTCGGCGTGAAGGTGCCGATCGCCACCAACAACGTCACGATCGCGCCGAACAAGGCGACCTTCCAGGGTGGGGCCGCCACGATGACGACGGCCGCGGTGGCCGGCGTCGCGGCCTTCAGCACGCGGATCACGACCGCCGACCTCGGCTACCAGTTCTCGGCGAGCGCCACGCTGGCCGGGACGGCGAGGACGGCGACCAGCAACAGCTTCGACGTGGTCGCGGGCGCGGCGACGCAGATCGCGGCCGTCGGGACGCAGAACTACGGCTCGACGCTGGTGAACCCGGTGTCCCCGAACCCGACGGTGGTCGTGCGCGACCTGTATGGCAACGTGAAGACGGATGCCACGGTGTACTGGTCAGCCGGGGGGGCAACCGGCGCCAACGTCACGCCGCCCGAGAACCTGACCGCCACCAACGGCCAGGCTTCGGCGACGTGGACGCTGGGCGAAGGCGACAACCTCCTTCGCGCCGCGCTGCAGGCCGCCGCCGGCGAGCCCGAGGTGCTCTTCACCGCCACCCGCCCGAACGACGACCAGGTGCTGCAGGCCTGTGCCCCGGGCGGCGGCAAGGACGACATCACGGGGTACTACTTCACCTTCGAGGCACCGAGCAACAAGTCGGTGTCCGCCCTGGGGCTCTACCTCTCGGCCGCTGGGGCGGTTGGGCAGATCTCGCCGACCGATCGCTTCCCGATGGAGATTCGCGTCACGAGGGTGAACGCCCCGACGGAGGTGTACACGTCGACGGCGAACGCGCTCCTGCGCGGGGACAACGGGGCGTCGAATGCCGAGCAGCGACTGGTGACGTTCAACAACCTGGGAATTCCGGCACGCACCGGCAACGCCAGCGAACGCCGCTACCGCGTGGAGTTCGTGATTCCCACCGGCGGCTACAGCCGGAAGGTCTCGTTCAACGGCGGGCCCTGCGGTCTCGGCAAGTGCTCGCCGACGCCACCGGGCTGCAGCGGGCTGCAGTCGTACGACCTTCCGGTCGTGGCAAATGACGCGATCTACCGCCGGAGCGTGGCGATCGTGATCTCCGGGCGGTAGGCGGGGCAAGCGCAGGTAAGGAGTGAGGGGTGAGGGGGAGATCGCTTCCCCCTCACCCCTCACTCCTTACCCCTTACCTTTGCCGTGTCCCCGACACCGGAGCTCCCATCCGCATCTGGATCGACGCCGACGCCGCGCCCCGCGACGTGAAGGAGCTCGTCTTCCGCGCCGCGAAGCGGCTCGACATCGCGACCATCCTCGTGGCGAATC
>DASTAN010000087.1:0-2661 GCA_035712665.1 Gemmatimonadales bacterium | reverse complement strand
GTCCAGCCGGTCGTCGTCTCGTACGGGAACTGCTCGGGCTGGATGAAGCTGCGCATGCGCAGCTCGATCGGGTCGACCTTCATCTCCATCGCCAGCGCGTCGACCATGCGCTCCACCAGGTAGACGGCCTCGGTGATCCGGAACGAGCACCGGTACGCGACGCCGCCGGGCGCCTTGTTCGAGTAGATCGCCTTCACCTTGACGTGCGCCGCCTGCAGGTCGTAGGAGCCGCAGCAGATATGGAAGAAGCCGGCGGGGAACTTGGTCGGCTGGGCGGTCGAGTCGAACGCGCCGTGGTCGGCGATCACGTCGGCGCGCAGGCCGGTGATCTTGCCGTTCTTCGAGCAGATCTCGGCGTGCATGATGTAGTCGCGGGCGAAGCCGGTCGAGACCAGGTTCTCGGTGCGGTTCTCGACCCACTTCACCGGGACGCCGGCGACGATCGACCCGGCGATCGCGCACACGTATCCGGGATACACCGGCACCTTGTTGCCGAAGCCGCCGCCGATGTCCTGGCAGCGGATCCGGATCATGTGCTCGGCCAGGCCGGCGACGTGCGCGTACACCGTGCGGTGGGCGTGCGGGGCCTGATTGCCGTTGTAGATGTCGAGCTGGCCCGTCTCGGGATTGAAGTCCGCGATCATCCCGCAGGTCTCGAGCGGCGCGGGATGGCAGCGCGGGTAGATGATGTCGCGGGTGACCACGGTGTCCGCCTCGGCGAAGGCGCGGTCGGTCGCCTCCTCGTCGCCCGCCTCCCAGGTGGGGCTCGCGAGGTTGTCGCGCTGGCCCTCCTTGTCGTCGCGGATGATCGGGGCGTCGGGGTCGAGCGCCCTGCGCGCGTTCACCACCGCGGGCAGCGGCTCGTACTCGACGTCGATCAGCGCGAGCGCATCGTTGGCCGAATACTCGTCGGTGGCGATGACGAAGGCGACCTCCTGGCCCTGGAAGCGCACCTTGTCGCCGGCGAGCACCGCCTGCGTGTCGTAGGAGATCGTCGGCATCCAGGCCAGGCCCAGCGTCTCGAGGTCCTTGGCGGTCACGACGGCCGCCACGTTCGGGTGCGCGAGCGCGCGCGAGGTGTCGATCGAGACGATGCGGGCGTGGGCGTACGGGCTGCGCAGCAGGGCGCCGTACACCATCCCCGGCAGCTTGATGTCGTCCAGGTAGGTGCCCTGGCCGCGGATGAAGCGCGCGTCCTCCTTGCGCTTCAGGCGGCCGAACCCGATCGGGCGCTCCCGGGTCTCGCTGGGCAGGTTCTCGACGGTCGCCATGCTCATGCCTCCTTCGCCGTCGCGGCCTCGTGCTCGGCCGCCCAGCGGACGGCGCTCACGATGTTCTTGTATCCCGTGCAGCGGCAGATGCCGCCGGAGATGGCCACACGGATCTCGTGGTCGGTCGGGTCGGGGTTCCCGTCCAGGAGCGCGCGGGTCGTCATCAGCATCCCGGGCGTGCAGAACCCGCACTGGAGCGCGTGGTGCTCGTGGAAGCCCATCTGGATCGGGTCGAGCTTGCCGTCGACCTCGAGCGACTCGACGGTGCGCACCTCATGCCCCGCGCACATCACCGCGAGGGTCGTGCACGACTTCACCGGCGTGCCGTCGACCTGGACGACGCAGGCGCCGCAGTTCGACGTGTCGCAGCCCCAGTGGGTGCCGGTCAGTCCGAGCGTCTCGCGGATGAAGTGGACGAGCAGCATGCGCGGCTCCACGTCGTGCGAGACCCGTTCGCCGTTGACGGTCATCGTCACCTGCATCGTCAGGCCTCCTGCGTCATCGCGCGCGCGACCGCCCGCCGGAGCGCCCGCTGGGTGAGCACGCCCGCGAGGTGGCGCTTGTAGTCGACCGGCCCGCGCCCGTCCGCCGTCGGCGAGCAGTCCTCCGACGCGATCTCGCGCGCCTCCGCGAACAGCTCCTCCGAGGGCGCCCGGCCGCGGAGGAGCTCCTCGGCGCGGGTCAGGTGGATGGTGGTGAGGCCGACGGCCGACAGCGCGATTCCGGCGTCCACGATCGAGCCGCCCTGCATCCACACCGCGGCCGACGCCGCCGCGATTGCCCCGTCGCCCGCCCGCCGCTCCACCTTCTCGTGCGCGCTGCCCGCGCCGGCGCGCAGCGGCAGCCGGATCTCGGTCAGGATCTCGCCGGTAGCCACCGCCGTCATGTAGGGCCCGATGTGGAAGCCCTCCATGCCGACGACGCGCTCGCCGTCGCCGCCGCGGATGACCACCCGAGCCTTCGCGGCGGTGCACACGGCCGAGAGGTCCTCGGCCGCGTCCGCCTGGCACAGGGAGCCGCCGATCGTGCCGCGGTTGCGGACGACCGGGTCGGCGATCACCTCCTCCGCGTCGCGGAAGAGCGGGAGGTGGTCGGCGAGCAGATCGGACTCGAGCAGGTCGACGTGGCGGGTGAGCGCGCCGACCCGGATCTCGTCGCCCTCCCTGCGGATGTAGGCGAGCTCGTCCAGGTCGTTGATGTCGATCAGGGCCTCGGGGTTCGCGAGCCGCAGCTTCATCATCGGCAGGAGGCTGTGGCCGCCCGCGATCACGCGCGCCTCCGGGCCGAGCCGCTGGAGCGACGCGATGGCGCCCTCCAGGCTCGTGGCGCGCTCGTACTCGAATGCCGCAGGCGTCTGCAAATCCGGGCTCCTTTCAGGTGGTTCGCGCGG
>DASTAN010000086.1:0-2523 GCA_035712665.1 Gemmatimonadales bacterium | reverse complement strand
GCGTCCCGTCCTGTTCACGTCCACGAGTCGGCCTGAGGTCCACCATCCACACCTCGCCGCGCGACGGGGTGCGAGGTCCGGGACTGCCGCTACTCACCCGTCACACCATCGAGTCCGGTGCCAGCCCACTCCGTGCGCTCCGCCTGTTCCTCCTGCCACGCCGCCGGATCCTGCTTGAGCGCGCGAAAGCCGGCGTTGATCTGTTCAAGCATCACGTCCCGGTCGTACGCCTCGAGTGCCTCGTGGATGATCTCCTGCTGCTGCTTGCCCGTGATGGCCGCCAGCTCCCGGAGCCGTGCGTGATCACTATCAAGGATGCGTGCAGTCGCCATGGCCTCTCCTCGTGTTACTGTGGAGTATACTGGCAAGTTTACAGCAGTGTCAACCACGCAGTCACGTCTAGTGCGCCATCGTCCCCTTCACGTCGCCGACCTTGAGGATCCCCACGGCCCCCTTCGTCGCATCGGCAAAGGCGTGCGACACGAACGGATAGAGCCCGGGCTCGGTGAGCCGGAACTCGAAGACCGCCCCGCCGCCCACCGGGACGTTGAAGGTCTGCACCCCCTCGAGCGGCGCCCCGAAGCCACCGACGCGCACCGCATCGAAGATTCCGCCGACGACGTGGAACGCCGAGACGCGATTCGGCCCGGCGTTGACCACGTACATCCGGACCCGCTCGCCCGGGGTCACCTCGAGCGGATGCGCGGCATACTGCCCCGCGGCACCGTTGAACACGACGTGATCGGGCGACAGGTCGAGCAGCTGCGCCCAGTCGAGGGTGCGCACCGAATCCGCCCCGCTCGGCGCCGAGAGGTAGAACTCGCTCTGCACCAGGACGAACTCCCGCGCCGGCGGCAGCGGAGTTCGCGGATCGACGATGATGGCGCCGTACATCCCGTTGGCGATGTGCGCCGCCACGGGGGCCGTGCCGCAGTGATACATGAACGCGCCCGGCACGCGCGCCACGAACTGGAACGAGAGCGAGTCGCCCGGATTCACGTTGACGTATGCGCGGCTGGGGGCGATCTCGGCGGCGTGGAAGTCCATCGAGTGCGGGATCGGCGAGGTGTTGACGATCGTGAAGTCCACGGTGTCACCGACCGTGACGCGCACCACTGGCCCCGGGATCGAGTCGCTGAACATCCAACCATCGTAGCGGACATTGTTGGCGACGATGTGCTTCGCGTGCGTGGTCGTCATCCGCACGGCGTGTCGCGTGCGGGTCGATCGCGCCGGGGCCGAGGCGAGGCGATGGAGCGGCGTCGCCGGATCGTTCACCTTCGCCTCGCCGTGCGACATTGGGGCGGGCGATTCGGTGGGGGCCGCGGTCTTCGCCGGTTCGGCGGCCGGCGGGGCCTCGGCGGTCGAGCAGGCGGCGAGCAGGACGACGCTGGCGCAGAGGAGGCGGGTCACGGCTGGGCTCCGATGGAATGGGAACCCGCAAGCTAGCCGTGTCGTCGCGCAACGCTACCTTTCGGTGACTGGTCACTCATTTCAGGAACTCTCGATGCGCCGCTTGCTGTTCGCCGCTGTTCCGCTGCTTGCCGCCTCCTCGCTCGCCGCCCAGGCCCCGGCCGCCTGCGCGACGGTGCCCGCGATCGACTCGGTGTCGCTGCTCCGCGACGTCTTCCGGCTCGCCGATGACTCGATGGGCGGTCGGCACATCGGCACCATCGGCGCGGCGAAGGCACGCGACTACCTCGCGGCGCGCTTCGATGCGCTCGGACTCGGCACCGTCGGCGACGGTCGCCTCCAGCGTGTCCCGGTGATCCCGTCGCCGCGCCTCGGCAACATCGACCACACCTTCAACGTCATCGGGCTGGTGCGCGGCACGGCCGCACCGGAGAAGTACATCGTGGTCACGGCGCACTACGACCACGTCGGCATCGGGCGGCCGGTGGGCGGCGACTCGCTCTACAACGGCGCCGACGACAACGCCTCGGGGGCGGCGGCGCTCGCGGTGCTGGCTCAGCACTTCCAGCGGGCGCCGACGCGGCACTCGCTGCTGTTCGTCGCGGTGGATGGCGAGGAGCGCGGGATGTGGGGGAGCCGCGGCTTCGTGGAGGCGCCGCCGGTGCCGCTCGAGCGGATCGTCCTCAACGTGAACCTCGACATGATCGGCCGCAACACGCAGGGTGAGCTGTATGCGGCGGGGCCTGGGCGCTATCCGCAGCTCAAGTCGGCGATCGAGGCCGTCACCCCCTGCGCACCGGTGAAGCTGCGGATGGGTCACGACACCGACGCGGCGGGGCGCGGCAGCGACTGGACGACGCAGTCGGACCACGCCGCCTTTCACCGGAAGGGGATTCCATTTCTGTACTTCGGGGTCGAGGACCATCCCGACTATCACCGCCCGAGCGACAGTGCCGACCGCCTGATGCCGGCGTTCTACATCAATGCCGTGCGGACCATCGCAATGGCGATCCGCGAGGTGGACGGGCGGTGAGTCGCCGCGCGACAGCCGCCCGCGTGGGGGCGGGGCTGCTGGCGCTTCTCACAGCGGTGCCAGGCATCCTGTCGGCA
>DASTAN010000085.1:0-7575 GCA_035712665.1 Gemmatimonadales bacterium | reverse complement strand
CCGGTGGCACCGCCGACCGCGACGCCGCGCCCGGCGGCCCCGGCCCCGCAGCAGCCATTCGTGCGCCCGGCGCCGAGCGGCCGCCCGGCGCCGTCGCCTGACGTCAGCGACATGGAGATTCCGACCTTCATCCGCCGGCAGATGGATTGATGCGGATCCGTCGCGGCCCCCGCTTCGTCGTCGCCCTCGCCGTCCTCGCGGCGGCGGCCAGCGCCACCTCGCGTGGCAGCTGGCCGTGGGCCCGGCTGTCGGACGTCCCGACCGCCCGACCGATCATGGTGACGAATCCGTTCCGGATCGTCAGCGACACGCTGCAGCGGGGCGAGACCGTGGGCGCGCTGCTCGCGCGGCACGGCGTGAACGGCCTCGACCTGTCGCGCCTGGGCGAAGGATTGCGCTTCGATCCGCGGCGGCTCCGTGCCGGGCTGGTCTTCGCGGTGCGTCGCGATGCGATGACCGACGAGGCGACGCAGATCGAGGTCCGTCCCGACGACGCGCAGCGCCTGCGCTTCATCCGCACGAGTGGCGGCTGGACCGGCGAGGCGGTGCCGATCCGCTGGACCACCGACACGATCCGCGTCGCGGCCGGCATCGAGAGTTCCCTCTACGATGCCCTCGATCGGGAAGTGCGCGAGGCGACGCTCGATCGCGCCGAGCGGCTGCGGATGGCCTATGACCTCGCCGAGGTGAACGCGTGGTCGGTCGACTTCTCGCGCGACATCCAGACGGGCGACCGCTTCGCGGCCGTGGTCGAGCGGCTGGTGAGCGAGGATGGCGAGGTCCGCTTCGGGCGCATCCTCGCCAGCGAGCTCGAGGTGAGCGGTCGGCGCCTCCTCGCGTTCCGCCACAGCACGGGCGGCGGCAAGTCGTCGTTCTACGATCAGGAGGGCAAGGCGCTGAAGCGCGCCTTCCTCGCCGCCCCGCTCGAGTTCCGTCACATCAGCAGCGGCATCTCGCGCGCCCGGTTCCATCCGGTCCTGGGTCGGGTGCGGAAGCACGACGGTATCGACTACGCGGCAAGCACCGGGACGCCGGTGCGCGCGTCGGGCAACGGTCGCGTGCTTCGCGCCGGCTGGGCCGGCGGCTACGGCAACCTCGTCGAGCTGCAGCACAGCAACGGGATCACCACCCGCTACGCGCACCTGAGGAACATCGCACCGGGCCTCCGCCGCGGGATGGTCGTGCAGCAGGGTCAGCTCATCGGCCGGGTCGGCTCGACGGGCCTCTCCAGCGGCCCGCACCTGCACTACGAGTTCCGGGTGGGCGGCGTGCCCCGCGATCCCCGCTCGATGAAGTTCGCTGCCGGCGAGCCGCTCGCCCGGTCGCAGATGGCCGCCTTCGAGGCCGAACGCGATCGGCTGCTCGAGCTGCTCGGCCGCGGCCGCAGCGTCGCCGACCCCGGCGTCCTGGCCGACTGATCCCCGCGCGAGGTTCCATGCATCTGTATCCTGCCATCGACCTCCGCGGGGGCCGCGTGGTGCGGCTTGCCCAGGGCGAGGCCGACCGCGCCACCGTCTATGGCGACGACCCGGTCGCGCAGGCCGAAACGTTCCTCGCCGCCGGTGCGTCGTGGCTCCACGTGGTGGACCTCGATCGCGCCTTCGGCACCGGAGACAATGACCTCGCCATCGCCGCGATCGCCGCGGCGGTGGGACAGCGCCTGCGCGTCCAGGTCGGTGGCGGCGTGCGCAGTGCTGACCGGGCCCGGGCGCTGGTGGATCTTGGCGTGACGCGTGTGGTGATCGGCACTGCGGCGGTGAGCCAGCCCGAGGTGGTGGATGCCGCCGTCACGGCGGTTGGCGGCGCTGCGGTCGCGATCGGCATCGACGCGCGCGACGGGAAGGTCGCCGTGAAGGGCTGGACCGAGACGAGCGCGATGACCGCCCATGATCTCGCGGTGCGGGTGGCCGGGCAGGGCGTCGAGACGATCGTCCATACCGACATCGTGCGCGACGGCATGCTCGGTGGTCCCGATGTGGATGGTTCGCGCGCGCTTCAGGACGCTGCGCGCGCCGTGGCGCCGTCGCTGGGCGTGATCGTGTCCGGCGGCGTGTCGAGCGTTGCCGACTTGCGCGCGGTGCGCTGGGGCGGGCTGGCGGGCGCGATCACGGGACGGGCCCTCTACGACGGTCGCTTCACGCTTGCCGAGGCGCTCGCGGCCATCGAGGCCGACTGATCGTGCCCGGATCGCTGGCGGTCGCCGGGGCGGTTCTCGTGGCGATCGTCGCGGCGTGGTGGGGATGGCGCGGTCGGCTCGCCTCGCCCCTCGCGTGGCTCGGGGCGGTCGCGCGAGCGACGGCCGTGGCCGGGGTGCTGCTGGCGCTCCTCGATCCCGGCATCGGTGCGCGCCTCGGGATCGCCCGGCCACTCGTGCTGCTCGATCGCTCGCTGTCGATGCACGCCACGGGCGGACGCGCCGACAGCGCCGCGGTGCTCGCGGTCTCCCTCGGTGACACGGTCGCCTTCGGCAGCACGGCGGCGGGAGCACCCGGCACTGCCTCCACCCTGCTGGAACCGCTCCAAGGTGCCACCGCGGCGGGACGACCGATCATCGTCGTCACCGACGGCGAGATCGCCGACGCCGGGGCGCTGCCGACCGATCTTCGGGCGGTCACCAGCGTGCAGCTGGTGCCACGACGACGGGCACCGGACGTCGCGCTGGTCGCGACCACGATGCCGCCCCGGGTGACGGCGGGCGATACGATGGCCGTCATGGTGGACCTGCGGGCGCTCGATGGCTGGCGCGACAGCACGACCGTGGTCGTGCGCGACGGCCCCCGTGAGCTGGCACGTCGCCGCGTGGCGCTGGACTCCGGGGCCGCGACGCGCGTGCTGGTGCCGGTCGTGATTCCGCGCGACCTGCGCGGCGAGCGCTGGCTCGAGGTCGCCCGCGAGGGGCCACCCGATGGCGAGGCCGCGGACGACGTGCGGTGGCATCTCGTCCGCGTCGCCGAGACGCCCGGGGTGGTGGCCGTCGTCACGGTACCCGATTTCGATGCGCGCGACATCGTCCGTACGCTCGACGATGTCCTCGAAGTCCCGGTGCGGGCCTACGTGCAGCTCTCGCGCGGGCGATGGCAGCGGAGCGACACCTTCGAGCCGGTGACCCTTGAGGCCGTGGAAGCCGCCGCGCGCAACGCTGACCTGCTCGTCGTCCGAGGCGACACGGCTGGCTGGTCGCGCCTCGGGCGTGCACGTCTCCTCTGGCCGCCCGCGGATGAGCTCGGCGACTGGTACGTGCAGGGGAGCGATGCCGCACCGCTTGCCGCGGCGTTTCGTGGCGTGCCCGCCGACTCGCTCCCCTCGCTGACCGGCGTCGCGCGCGCGCCCGCCGCCGCCGAGTGGGTTGCGCTCGAGGCGCTGCGCGATCGCCGCGGCACGGCGCGTGGTGTCGCCGTCGGCCGCGAGACCGGGGGGCGAACGGTCCTCCTGCTGGGCGACGGATTCCATCGCTGGGCGATCGGGGGAGGGCTTGCCGCCGCGACCTGGCGCACGCTCGTGGGCGAGGCGGCAGCGTGGCTGCTGGCGGCGGCACCGTCGACCGCGGCAGCGATCCGGGTGGCCACGCCCGTCGTGCAGCGGGGGGAGGCCGTGACGTGGCAGGTTGCCGCGACACCGGATACGATGCCGCTCGTGATCCGCCTCGAGGGACCAGCCGGCACTCGCCTCGACACCGTGCGGGTTGATGGTGACGGACGCGCGCAGCTCTTCCTGCCGGTCGGCCGATATGCGTGGTCGACGAGCGGCGCATCGGGACAGGTCGGGGTCGAGCCGTACGCCGATGAGCTGGTGCCCGCGCCGGTCACGCTCGCGGCCGCCGCGGCGACGGTGGCACCGACGCCGCCCCGGCGATCGTTGCGTGACGTGTGGCCTCTCTTCGCGCTCGCGCTGGCGGGGCTCGTGATCGACTGGATGGCCCGGCGGCAGCTGGGTCTCCGCTGAACCGAAGGACAGGCAATGAGTTGGCTCGGCGGCCCGAAGCGCGGGCTCTGGCAGAAGATCAAGCGACTCGCCCTCACCGACGTGGGCGCGCTGGTGCGTGGCCTCAAGGCCGACGACCTGGAGGAGATGGAGCGCATCCTCCTCGAGGCCGACTTCGGCGTCCCCGCGACGATGGAGCTGGTGCAGTTCCTCGAGGACGAGGTGCGCCGGGGCCGCGTGAAGACCGACGCCGACCTGCAGCGCGTCTTCGCCGACCGGGTGGCGACGCTGCTCGCTGGCCCGGACTCGCCGGGCACGCTGACGCGCGCGGCCGAGGGGCCGACCGTGGTGCTCGTCATCGGGGTGAACGGGGCGGGGAAGACGACCACGGTGGCGAAGCTGGCGCATCGCCTCACGCGCGAGGGACGCAAGGTGCTCCTTGGCGCGGCGGACACCTGGCGTGCGGGTGCGGTGGCGCAGCTCGAGACCTGGGCCGGGCGCCTCGGCCTCGAGTGCGTGAGCGGCGCCGCGAAGGGTGACCCCGCCGCCGTGGCGTTCGATGCGGTCGAAGCCGGCATCGCGCGCGGGGCGGATGTGGTGCTGATCGACACCGCCGGTCGGCTGCATACCCAGGACGGGCTGATGGCCGAGCTCGGCAAGGTCGTCCGCGTCGTGGGCCGCAAGCTGCCGGGCGCGCCGCACGAGGTGCTGCTGGTCCTCGACGGCACGGTCGGCCAGAACGCCGTGCAGCAGGGAAAGCAGTTCGCGGCCGTGGTGCCGCCGACCGGACTCATCGTGACGAAGCTCGACGGCAGCGCGCGGGGCGGGGCGCTCGTGGCGCTGCGCCGCGAGCTCGACGTGCCGGTGCGGTTCGTGGGCCTCGGGGAGGGCGTCGAGGACCTCGAGCCGTTCGATGCGCGCCGCTGGGCCGAGGGCCTGGTGGGCGAGGGATGACGGGGCTCCGCCGCGTCGGCCTCGGCGCGGTGATCATCGGCACGCTGGCGCAGGGGATCGCCTACCTGCTCACGCTGCGCGGCGAGGCGCCGCAGGTGGCGGCGTGGCTGATGGTGGCCGGGATCGCCGCCGCCCTTGCGGGCACGGCGTGGCTCGGACCGGCGTCACCGCACGGCTCGCGCTGGCGCGTCGTCGGGGGACTGAGCATCCTCGTCGTCCTGCTGGTCGGCTTCGGGGCGGCGCTGCTCCTCCCCGGCGGCGCCACGGAGCCGCTCTGGCTCGGGCTGCCGCGACGCGCCGCGATCCTGCTGCTCGGCATCGGGATCTTCCCGGTCCTGCTGGTGCCCACAGCCTACGCGCTCGACTTCGACGCGACCGATCTCGATGACGCGGGCCTTGCGGCACTGCGTGCGCGGGCCGCGTCGGCGCGGGGCTCGGCGGAATGATCGGCCTGCCCGTCCTCGCGCAGACACGCGCGCTCCCGGCGCTCGGCCGGCCGGAGATTCTTGCCGTCGCAGCCGCCTACTTCGTTGTCTGTGCGGCGATCGCGTGGTGGAGCACGCGACGCACCCGCACGGCCGCCGACTTCTATGTCGCCGGGCGCGGCATCGGGATCTGGTCGCTCGCGATCGCGGCGATGGCGGCGACGCTGTCGGGCTTCGCGTTCATCGGCGGCCCGGGCCTCGTCTATGCGCTCGGCACGGGCGCGGTGTTCATCGTGCTGCCGGCCGCGCTCACCGGGGCGCTGAGCGGCTGGGCGCTCGCGCGACCGCTCCGCCTGCTGGCGGAAGTCCGCGGCGTGATGACGATCCCCGCCGCGATCGGCGCGCGCTATCGCTCGCCGGCCGCGCAGGGACTCGCGGGCATCGCGATCCTCGCGGCGGTGGTGGGGTATCTCGCGACCAACCTCGTGGCGCTCGGGCTCGTGCTCGACGCGCTGTTCGGCCTCGGGCGTACGCCGGCAATCGTCCTCGGCGCGGTGATCGTGCTGTCGTACACGATGGCGGGCGGGATCCTGGCGGGGATCTACACCGACCTTTTCCAGGGCGCGGTGATGGCGATCGCGAGCACCCTCGTCTTCGCGGCCGTGCTCGACACCGGTGGCGGGCTCGCGGCACTGTCGCAGACGATCCTCGCCACCGAGCCGGGGTGGTTTGGCCCGTGGGGGACGCTCTCGCCGGTCGCCGCGCTGTCGTTCTTCTTCGTCTTCGGCCTCGGCACGCTCGGGCAGCCGCACGTCGTGCACAAGTTCTACATGATCCGCGACCCGCGGCGCCTCCGCTGGTATCCGCTGCTGATGACCGGGGCACTGCTGCTGACGCTGCTGCTCTACGTCGGCGTCGGGCTCGCGATGAAGGCGCAGGTGCTGCGCGGCGCGGTGCCGCCGATGGCATCGCCCGATGATGCGACGCCGACCTTCCTGTTGCGCTTTGCCTCGCCGCTCCTGGCCGGCGTGGTGTTCAGCGGTGTCGCGGCCGCGATCATGAGCACCGCGAACTCGTTCCTGAGCATCGGAGCCGCGGCCCTCACCCAGGATCTCCCGGCGATGCGGGGCCGCGCGCCGCTCGCGTCACTGGCGGCCGGCCGCGTGGCGACGCTTGTGGTGGCGCTGGTCGCGCTGGGCGCCGCGCTCGGCAGCACGCGACTGATCGCCCTGCTTGGTGTCTACGGCTGGGGGATGTTCGCGGCGACCCTGGTCCCGGCGTTGGCGATCGGACTCAACTGGCCCGGGGCGACCCGCGCCGGCGCGCTGGCGGCGATCCTCACCGGGTTGGTTGGCACGCTCGCGCTCGAAGGGCTCGCCTGGGCCAAGCTGATCGCCCTGCCGTCCGGGGTCAGCATCGCGGGGATCACGATGGTCGCGGCGATCCTGACGTTTGTAGGCGTGTCGTGGCTGACCAGAGCTGATGCCGAGGGAGATGTGGATCCCGATGTCCGGGTGGCCCTCGGCTGGGACTGAGATCGGAGATCGGAGATCCGAGGGAGCGACCTCCGATCTCTGATCTCCGATCTCTCCTCTCTATCTTGTTCAGATGCCCCCGCTCCGTCTCGACACCCCCATCCAGTTCCTGAAGGGCATCGGCGAGAAGCGCGCCGAGGCCTTCGCGCGACTGGGTGTCGAGTCGGTGCAGGACCTGCTCCACCATCTCCCGCATCGGTATGTCGACGCCTCGGCGGTGACGCCGCTCGCCCAGGCGCGGGTCGGCGACGACGTCGCGTGCGTCGGCACGGTGGTCAGCAAGGGCGTCCTGCCGACCCGGAAGGGGCTCCGGATCTTCCACGCCGTGCTGCGCGATGCCTCGGGCGTGCTGGAGTGCGCGTGGCCGGGGCAGGCCTTCCTCGACCGGACCATCAAGGTCGGGCAGCTGCTGCTCGTGGCCGGACCGATCCGCTTCTACCACGGGCGGCAGATGGCGCCGCGCGAGCTGCTCATTCTTGGCGACGCCGAGGACCCGGCCTCGCGGGGGAAGGTGCTCCCGGTCTATCCTGCGACGGAGGGGCTCTCCCACAAGCAGATCCGTGCGGTCATCGACCAGCATCTGGACGCGATGATCCCGCTGGTGCCGGACATCCTCCCGGCCGAGCTGCGCGACCGCTTCCAGCTCCCGCCGCTGGCGGAGGCGGTCCGTGCGGTGCATCGCCCGGCGAGCGTGGCCGAGGCGGAGCGGGGCCGTCGCCGGCTCGCGGTGGACGAGCTCC
>DASTAN010000084.1:0-12126 GCA_035712665.1 Gemmatimonadales bacterium | reverse complement strand
GCCGGCTCGCGCGTCGTCGGGTCGCTCGCGATCGGCGGCTCGGAGAGGTCCAGGCGGTCGCGCGAGCTGCCGCGCACCACTTCCACGATGGTCGAGTCGTGGTACGGCAGGTAGACGCGATACCGCGCCCGCACGGTGTCGAGGCCCCACGACGCCATCTGCTGCAGGACGTAGTCGGCCGTCGCACGCTGCGCTGGCGTGCCCGCGACGTGCGGGCGCGCAGCGAGGGTGCGCATGTGCGATCGGATGACGGCGGTGTCCACCGACTCGAGGAGCCGGCGTTCCAGCGACGATTGCGCCGCGAGCGCCGGAGCGAGCGTACAGGCCAGCGCAGCGGCGCCGACCAGGGCAAGGCGAGGCATCAGCGATCCTGTGGTGGGAAACGCCGAAAGATAGCCTCGCGCCCGGCGCGGACCGCTACGGCACGACGCCGGTGATGTCGTAGATCCGGAGCGCCGGCAGCCCCGGGTTCTGGGCCGCAAAGACGTAGGTGCGCCCGTTGATCACCGCGACCTCGCCGGTGTGGAGCCCCTGCGAGACGGTGACGCTCCCCTTGAGCTGCGGGCGGCGCGGATCGACCCGATCGTAGATGTAGAGCCCCGGGCCGGTGCCGCCTTCCGCCGTCGCCACGAGCGCCTTGCCATCGGGCGTCACCGCCACGTCGCTCACGGTGGTGATGTTGCCGACGTTCACGGAGTCGATCAGCGTCGGCACGCCCGTTCCCGCGAGCTGCCACACCTTGATGACGGTGCCGCGGCGCCCGCCGCGATTCCCCCAGGTGCCGGTGTAGCCCCAGCCGTCACGGATCCAGAGGTCGGAGGTATAGCGGTCCGCGACGTTGCCGCCGCCGCCCTTCGTCGCCAGCGTGACGGGATCGAGCGCCCAGAAGCCGCTCAGCATGTCGCTCGCATAGAGGGTGTTCCCCGCGAGCATCACGCCCCAGACGTAGGTGTTCCCCTCGCCGCCCGGGGTGCGACGCGCGAGGATGCGGCCCTGCAGGTCGCCCTGCAGCGTGCCCGAGACGTCCAGCGCGAGCACGCCGCCGTTGTAGTACGCCGCGTAGAGCACCTGCCGCTGCTCATCCATCCAGAAGTTGTGGATCCCCGCCCCGCCGATGCGCAGCGTCGCGACCTCGCGCGGATCGGCAAGGTTCGACACATCCACCACGTGCAGGTCGCCCGAGGAGCTCGCCCCCACGGTGGCGGGCCCTTCCTGCCCGATGAAGAGGTAGCGCTTCTCGCCGGTCACCGGGTTGTGGAACCACCACGCGTTGTGGACCTGCGCTCCCCCGGGGACGCCGTTCGCATTCGTCACGAGCGAGGAGACGAGCACCGGATTCGCCGGCGACCCGCCGCGCATCCCGTTGCCGACATCGTAGATCAGCACGCCGGCATTCCACGCGCAGACGAACGCCAGGCCGTCGCGCACGAACGTGTCGTGATGCCCGTACGTCGCGGGCACCGGCACCGTCGCCACGAGCACCGGCTGCGTCTGGTTCGCGTTCTGGGCGGTCGCCGTGAACGTGACCGGCGTGGCGATCCCCTGGATGGTGACGCGGATCGTCTGCGCCCCGACGGCGGCCCCGAGGGTCCACCGCGCGCTCGCCGCCCCCGCCCCATCGGTCTGGGTGCGCACCTCGGCCAGCGTGCCGCCGCCGGTCACGACCGTCCACGTGACGTTGCGGCCGACCAGCGGGGTCGTGCCATCCGCACTCAGCGCCTGCACGAGCAGCGGCACCGGGAGCGCCGTCCCGGCGGGGCCGACCTGGCTGTTCCCGGTGATGATCCGGAGCTGCTCGCTCGGTGGCGGAGGGGTGGTGCCGCCATCCGACGGCGAGTCCCCGCCGCAGGAGATGACCAGCAGCAGGCTGCCGATGGCGGTCAGGCGACGTCGGAACGAGGCAGGCATCAGGACGCCTTGCGGAGTGGAGATGGGATCAGGGGTGATGGTGCGCGGCCCCGAGCACGCCGTAGCGGCCCATCCGGTGCCCGCGCATTCCGGCATTCACGACGACACCGACCGAGATCGTTCGCACACGGTCGGTGCCGTAGAGGGTCTCGATGTCGAAGATGCCCGGCCCGCCGCGGCTGATGCGGCCGACCGTCGCCTCGATGAACGGCAGCGCGTCCACCCGACCGCGGCCGATCGGCCCGAACCGCAGCTGGGCCGTGTGCAGCGTCCACCGCGTCGTGCCGAGGATGCTGTTCTCGAGGTGCGGGCGCTTGCTCCGGAACGGATCGTCGAGCCGCTCCTCCTCGGGACGGGTGGTGCGCTCGAAGCGGTAGCCGACCGCGACGCGCCGCTCGCGCACCGCGACCTCCGCGAGGAACGACCGGAAGACGAACGCCCCGTCGAGCTCGCTGGTGTGCGCCCATTCCACGAGCGCGTACCGGGCGCGGGTCGGCTGCTCCTCGGCCCAGCGGGCGGAGAGCGACTCCTTGCGCGCGGTGCCGCCGGCGCCCTGGCGATGCTCCGGCGATTTCACGGCGGCGAGCGAGCCCTGGAGTTCGAGTGTCGCCATCGGCCGCATGGTGAGGCGAGCGGCGCGCGAGTCGCCGAAGCGCCACGCCCCGTCCGCGCGCCGCAGCAGCGGCCACTGCCCGGGGCGTTCGGGCTCGTCCCCGTTGAAGAGCGCACCCTCGAGCGTTGCCATCCCGACCTGCAGCTGGCCGAGCACGACGGCGCGCTCGAGCAGCTGCGCGAGGTGGTGGTTGACCGGGTACCGCAGGAACGGGCGAACCATCGGGTCGTCGGTGCCGAAGGGCACGAACCCCTTTCCCGCCACGACCCCCACCTCGATCGCGCCATCGCGCGACCCGAGCAGGTCGCGCACGCCGAGCGTGAGCTCGTGCACCACGGTATGCGGGTGGCGGCGATCGACGAATCCCTCGCCCCACGCGCCGGGGGTCAGCTCGCCATCGGCGAGCGTCAGTGCCTCGAGATTGGCCGTCGCGGTGAGGCGGATCCGCGCGCCGACATCGACGAGCGCCATCGCCACCGGCTGCGTCACGCGCACTTCGGCCCGGTCGTCGCCGCCGGGGATCGGGTCGGCGCGCGTCCCCGCGAGGATCGCCTGCGCCATCGGGCGGACCCGAAGCGACGACTGGGCGGGGAGCCCGAAGGCCCCGCCGCCCAGTGCCGCCAGCAGGAGCGCGCCGCGACGGATCAGCCGGCCCCGGCCTCCGCGCGGGCCGGCCGCTCGCGGAGCGAGGCCCGCACGTAGTCGCGGTTGAGCCGCGCGATGTTCTCGACCGAGATCTCCTTGGGGCACGCCTCCTGGCACTCGCCGAAGTTCGTGCAGCCGCCGAAGCCGGCCTCGTCCATCATCCGCACCATCGCGAGGACGCGGCGCTCGCGCTCCGGCTGCCCCTGCGGGAGGCGGCCGAGGTGCGCCACCTTCGCCGAGGTGAAGAGCATCGCCGACGCGTTGGGGCATGCCGCCACGCAGGCGCCGCAGCCGATGCACGCGGCGGCATCCATCGCGAGATCCGACTCCTCCTTCGGCACCGGGATCGCGTTGCCGTCGGGCGCGGAGCCCGTGGGCGCCGAGATGAAGCCGCCCGAGGCGATGATCCGGTCGAACGCCGAGCGGTCCACGACCAGGTCACGGAGCACCGGGAACGCCGAGGCGCGCCACGGCTCGATGACGATCTCGTCGCCGTCCTTGAACTCGCGCATGTGCAGCTGGCAGGTCGTCGTCGCCTTGCGAGGGCCGTGCGGGACGCCGTTGATCATCAGCGAGCACATGCCGCAGATCCCCTCGCGGCAGTCGTGGTCGAACGCGATCGGCTCCTCGCCGCGCTCGATCAGCCCCTCGTTGACGACGTCGAGCATCTCGAGGAACGACATATGCTCGTTGGCGACCGTCGTGTACGTCTGGAAGCCGCCGTCCGACTGCGGCCCCGGCTGGCGCCAGACCTTGAGCGTCAGGTTCATCGTGCTCACTTGTAGCTCCGGGTGGCAAGCTTGACGTTCTCGAAGACCAGCGGCTCGACGTGGCGGACCGGCTCGACGTCGTCGCCGCGGTACTCCCACACCGCGACGTGCGCATACTGCTCGTCGTTGCGCTCGGCCTCGCCGTCCGGCGTCTGGTACTCGGTGCGGAAGTGGCCGCCGCACGACTCCTCGCGAACCAGCGCGTCGCGCACCATCAGCTCGGCGAACTCGAGGAAGTCGGCCACGCGGCCGGCCTTCTCGAGCGACTGGTTGAGCGTCGCGGCGGCGCCCGGGACCTTCACGTTGCGCCAGAACTCGGCGCGCAGCTCCGGGATGCGCCGGAGCGCCTCCTCGAGCCCCGCCCGATCGCGCGCCATCCCGCACTTCTCCCACATCAGGGCGCCGAGCTCGCGATGGAACGAATCCACCGTGCGGGTGCCGTTGATGGCGAGGAGGCGCCCCAGCCGCGCCTGCGCCTGCTGCTCGGCCTCCTTGAACGCCGGGTGCGAGGTATCCACCGCCGCGAACTTCGTCCCGGCGAGGTAGTCGCCCAGCGTGTACGGGATCACGAAGTAGCCGTCCGCGAGTCCCTGCATCAGCGCCGAGGCGCCGAGGCGGTTCGCGCCGTGATCCGAGAAGTTCGCCTCGCCGAGGACGTGGAGCCCCGGCAGCGTGCTCATCAGGTTGTAGTCCACCCAGAGGCCGCCCATCGTGTAGTGCACGGCCGGGTAGATGCGCATCGGCACCTTGTACGGATTCTCGCCGGTGATGCGCTCGTACATCTCGAAGAGGTTGCCGTAGCGCTCGCGGATCGCCTGCTCGCCGAGGCGCGCGATCGCGGTCGAGAAGTCGAGGTAGACGCCGCGCCCGCCGGGACCGACGCCGCGGCCGTCATCGCAGACCTCCTTCGCGGCGCGCGAGGCGATGTCGCGCGGGGCGAGGTTGCCGAACGACGGATACTTGCGCTCGAGGTAGTAGTCGCGCTCGGCCTCGGGGATCTGCTCGGGGCTCCGGGTGTCGCCGTGGGCCTTCGGGACCCAGCAGCGGCCGTCGTTGCGGAGCGACTCCGACATCAGCGTGAGCTTCGACTGGTAGTCGCCGCTCTGCGGGATGCAGGTCGGGTGGATCTGCGTGAAGCACGGGTTCGCGAAGCCGGCGCCCTTCTTGTGCGCGCGCCAGGCGGCCGTGACGTTGCAGCCCTTGGCGTTGGTCGACAGGAAGAAGACGTTGCCGTAGCCGCCGGTCGCGAGGAGCACCGCGTGGGCGGCGTGCGACTTGATCTCGCCGGTGACGAGGTCGCGGACGATGATGCCGCGGGCCTGGCCGTCGACCACCACGACGTCGAGCATCTCGTGGCGGTTGTACATCTTCACCGCCCCGCGCCCGATCTGGCGCTCCAGCGCCTGGTAGGCGCCGAGGAGCAGCTGCTGGCCGGTCTGGCCGCGGGCATAGAAGGTGCGCGACACCTGCGCGCCGCCGAACGAGCGGTTGGCCAGGAGGCCGCCGTACTCGCGCGCGAACGGCACGCCCTGCGCCACGCACTGGTCGATGATGTTGACCGACACCTGCGCGAGGCGGTGGACGTTCGCCTCGCGGGCGCGGAAGTCGCCGCCCTTGATCGTGTCGTAGAACAGCCGCCAGACCGAGTCGCCGTCGTTCTGGTAATTCTTCGCGGCGTTGATGCCGCCCTGCGCGGCGATCGAGTGCGCGCGGCGCGGCGAGTCCTGGAAGCAGAAGCAGGACACGTTGTAGCCGAGCTCGGCGAGCGAGGCCGCGGCCGAGGCCCCGGCCAGGCCGGAGCCCACCACGATCACGTCGTACTTCCGCTTGTTCGCCGGCGACACGAGCTTGAGCGCGGCGCGATGCCGGTCCCACTTCTCCGCGAGCGGCCCCTCGGGAATCTTGGCGTCGAGTTTCATTGCGTCGTGTGCTCCGTCAGCGCAGGAAGCCGAAGAGGGCGGCCAGCGGGATCGTGAGGAACCCGCCCGCCACGAGGACGGCGAGCCCGACCGCGATCACCTTGCGCGTGGCGTTCCAGGCCGGATGGTTGAAGCCGAGCGTCTGGAACACCGACCAGACGCCGTGCCAGAAGTGGAGGCCGAGGGCCAGCATCGCCACGGCGTAGAAGATCGCCGTCCACGTGACCTGCATCCCCACGATCAGGTTGCGGCCCACCTCGCCCGGGACGAAGTCGGGATGCAGCGTGCCGGTCGTGTAGTGCAGGATGTGGTAGACGATGAACACCAGCAGGAGCACGCCGCCCCACCGCATCGTGCGCGAGGCGTAGCTCGAGACCTGCAGCTCCTGCTTGCCGTAGTTGGCCGGGCGCGCGGCCCGCGCCATCTGGGTCAGCTGGTAGGCCGCGGCGATGTGCACCCCGACCAGCGCGAGCAGCCCCAGGCGCGCCACCCAGAGCAGCGCCCCGAACGAGCGCAGCCACTCGGCGTACGCGTCGAGCTTCTCGGGGGCGAAGTGCACCAGGACGTTCGAGGCCATGTGCGAGACGAGGAACAGGACCATCAGGATCCCGGTCAGCGCCATCGCGACCTTCTTGCCGACCGCCGTGTCCCACAGCGCCAGGATGCGATTCATCGGCGCGGCCTCAGACGATCGCCTGGACCGAGCGCACCGCCTCGGCCGACTTGTGGAGATCGGCGCGCTCGGCGTCGGTCAGCGTGATGTCGACGATCCGCTCGAGGCCGTTCCGGCCGAGGAGGCACGGCACGCCGCAGTAGACGTCGTTGAGCCCGAACTCGCCCTCGAGCCACGCCGAGCACGGCAGGATCCGCTTCTTGTCGAGGACGATCGCCTCGACCATCTGCACCGCCGCCGCGCTGGGCGCGTAGTAGGCCGAGCCGGTCTTGAGGTGGGCCACGATCTCGGCGCCGCCGTTGCGGGCCCGGTCGACGATCGCGGCGAGCTTGTCGGCCGCGAGCAGCTGGGTGACCGGGATCCCCGAGACGGTGGTGTACGACACCAGCGGGACCATCGTGTCGCCGTGGCCGCCGAGGACCATCGCCTGGATGTCCTCGACCGACACGCCGATCGCCTCGGAGAGGAACATCCGGTAGCGCGCCGTGTCGAGCACGCCCGCCATCCCGATTACGCGCTCCTTCGGGAACCCGGTCGCGCGCCGCATCACGAAGCACATCACGTCGAGCGGATTCGAGACGACGATGACGATGGCATTCGGGGCGACGCGCTTGATCTGCTCGCCGACCGACTGCACGATCCCGGCGTTGGTCTTGACGAGGTCGTCGCGGCTCATCCCGGGCTTGCGGGCGATGCCGGCGGTGACGACGAAGAGCTCGGCGTCGCGCGCCGGCTCGTAGTCGTTGGCGCCGATGACCCGAGCATCAAAGCCCTCAACCGGGCCGGACTGCCACTGGTCGAGGGCCTTGCCCTGGGGAATCCCTTCCGCCACATCGATCATCACTACCGTGCGGGCGAGGTGCTTTTCGGCGATCCGCTGCGCTGCCGTCGCGCCGACGTTGCCGGCGCCCACCACCACGATCTTCTCGAACATTGCATCCAGTCCGCTTATGAGGGGCGAGGACCGTTGCACGGCCCCCTGTCAGGTTGCGTTGACAACGCCCAAACCTAACAAGGGTACCGACTTGCCCCAAGCGGGTTCCCGAAGATCAGGTGCGGCCGCGGCCCCGACCGTAGCGCAGCGTTGTCGGCTTCACCTCGACCGCCGCCTCGTTCCGCTTCGCCGTGCCCCGGGCCACCCCGTCCGCCGCCAGCCCGAGGAGCAGCTCCGCCGACGCGGCGATGTCGACCGTCTTCTTCCGTGGCGGCACGGGCAGCTTGTAGATGCGATCCGGGTACTTCGCGCGGATCGGCTCCGGCAGCGTGCCGTCCTCGTTGCCGATCACCAGGACGCTGTTGGCCTTGAACGGGGCCGTGGCCGGATCCCGCTCGCCGTCCACCGAGAAGTAGAGGCACCGATCACGACGCATCGCGTCGCGGAAGGCGCGCCATCCCGGATGGATCCACCAGTCGAGCGCCTCCCAGTCGCCCGGCCCCGCCGCCCGCAGCGCCTCGTCGTCGGCCGCGAACGGAAGCGGGCCCACGAGATGAAGCGAGGCATCCTTGGCGAGGCAGCGACGGGCGAGGGCGCCGACCGTCGTCGGCAGGAGCGCTTCGAGCAGGGCGATGTGAAAGGCCATGATGTCCGGACTGCCGTGAAGGAGATGACTGGGGTGTGCAGGAACGAATACGCGCCCGAGCGCACGCGGGCAACCCGCGCTCAGCCGCCGCGCACGTGCATCTCGCGATGCGGGTCGGCGCGGAGCGCCTCCGCGGCGACGAGGGCACCGCGCACCGTGAGCGCCGCGCGCTGCTCCGCGCCGCGATCGGTGCGCCGCTCCCAGGTCGCGCGAATCAGGGCGGTCAGGTCGGCGTCGCTCGCCCCCGCCCGCAGCGGGGCGCGGAGATCCAGCCCCGACGCCGCGTACAGACAGGTGAAGAACGTGCCATCGGCCGTGAGCCGCGCCCGATCGCACGCGCCGCAGAACGGCACCGTGGTGGACGCGACGATGCCGACGGTGCCGCCCGCGAACCGCCAGCGCTCCGCCGGCGCGGACGGGTCGTCCGCGCGCGCGAGCGGCACCGCCGTCCCGAGCTCGGCCGCGAGGCGCCGGACGAACTCGTCGCGCGAGATGACGTCATCCAGCTGCCAGGTCGTCGCGCCGCCGACATCCATGTACTCGATGAAGCGCGGCTCGAGGTCGCGCGACCACGCGAAGCGCACCAGGTCGGCGAGCTCGTCGTCGTTCACGCCGCGCACGGCGACGCTGTTGAGCTTGAGGCCCGTCATCCCGGCGGTCCGCGCGGCGTCGATCCCCGCGATGACGTCATCGACCCGATCGAAGCGCGCGAAGGCCCGCATCCGATCTCCGCGCAGCGTGTCGAGCGAGACCGTCACGCGGTGCAGCCCGGCGGCGACAAGCGCGTCGGCCTCGGCCGCGAGCCGCGTGCCGTTGGTCGTGAGGGCCAGATCCTCGACGTCGGGCAGCGCCGCCAGCGTCGCCACGAGCGACGACAGCCCGGGACGCAGCAACGGTTCCCCGCCCGTGATGCGGAGCTTGCGGACGCCGAGCGACACGAAGATCCGCGCCAGACGGGCGAGTTCGTCGAACGAGAGGATGGCCTCGGGCGGGAGCCACTCGTAGGCCGCTTCGGGCATGCAGTAGCGGCACCGCAGGTTGCAGCGGTCCGTGACCGAGATGCGCAGCGCACCGAGCGCGCGCCCGTGGCGATCGAGGAGGCGCGTCATCCCTGCACCGGGATCGTGCCGGCCGGCGCGGTCGGGTCGACCCACGCCTCGCTGTCGTCGCCGTAGCGCTCCCGCTTCCAGATCGGCACGCGACGCTTCACCTCGTCGACCACCCAGCTGGTCGCCGCGAAGCATTCCGCGCGGTGCCCCCCGCTCGCCGCGACCACGATCGCGACGTCCCCGATGGCCAGGTCGCCGAGGCGATGCACCACGGCCACGCGCACCGGCCACCGCGCCATCGCCTCCGCGACAATCGCCGCGGTCGCGGCGTCCGCCATCGCCTCGTAGGCCGAGTAGGCCAGCGCCACCACCGACCGGCCCGCGTGATGGTTGCGGACGCGACCGACGAAGGTGACCACGGCGCCGTCGGCCTCGCCGGCGAGCTCGGCGGTGACCTGGTCCGGCACGATCGGGGCGTGCGAGAGATGCGGCACGCCTCACCCGCCCGCGAGCGGGGGCAGGAGCGCGATCTCGTCGCCCGGCGCGAGGGGATGATCGCTCACGACCTGCGTGAGGTTCACGGCGACAAGCGGTTGCGGCGGAAGCAGTTCGCCCCCCGGCAGCTGCCGGAGGGCGAGAACCAGGTCCGCCACGGTGGCGGGTGCCGGCAGCTGCACGTCGAGCGACTCGGCCCCGAAGCACTCCGCATAGCGCGCGAACAGGAGGACGCGGTAGGTGGTCACTCCTCGTCGTGCTCGTCGTCCGCGCCGAGGAGCGCATCGTCGTCGCCGACCAAAGCCCGCAACTCCTTGCTGGGCTTGAAGACAGGCACCGGACGCGCAGCCACTTCCACCGGCTCGCCGGTGCGCGGATTGCGCGCCATCCGGGTCTTGCGGCGGCGAATCTTGAAGGTGCCGAAGCCGCGCACCTCGATGTTGTGCTGGTCTCGAAGGGCCTGCTTCACCGCATCGAGGAACGCGTCCACCACGCGCGCGCAATCCTTCTTCGAGATCATCGGCCCGCTGGTGCGGGCGATCGCGGCGGTGACGTGTTCGACGAGATCGGCCTTGGTCATCGCTCCCCCGGGGAGTGACGCGGGGGCCGACACTGGCCCCCGCCACGACCGATATGTACGGCCCTTAAGTGTTGCCTGTCAAGAGGTTGCGGACTTTTTCCCCGCCCGCTCCAGGATGGCATCAAGGAACGCGGCGAAGTGCGGATAGGCGTCGTGGGGCCCGGGGGCCGCCTCGGGATGGTACTGGACCGCGAAGACCGGGAGGCTGGTGTGGCGCAGTCCCTCGACCGTTCCGTCGTTCAGGTTGAGGTGCGTGACCGCGAGGTCCGGTGCCCCCGGGATCCCCTCGGCCCCGCCCACCACGGCAAAGCCGTGGTTCTGGGTCGTGATCAGGACCTTGCCGGTGTCGAGCTCCTTCACCGGGTGATTCCCGCCCCGATGCCCGTAGGCGAGCTTGTCGGTCCGCCCCCCGAAGGCGAGCCCGAGCAACTGGTGGCCCAGGCAGATGCCGAAGGTCGGCACCCCGCTGCTGGCCAGGGCCCGCACCGTGTCCTTGGCGTACGGAATCGCATCCGGATCGCCAGGGCCATTCGACAGGAAGATCCCGTCCGGCTTCCGCGCGAGCGCCTCGGCCGGCGGCGTCGTCGCCGGCACGACCTCGACCCGCAGCCCGGTTGCCTCGAGCATGCGCACGATGTTGCGCTTCATCCCGAAGTCGTAGGCCACCACCAGCGGCCCCTCGCCGGTGCCGTATGGCTCGGGCGTCGTCGCGCGCGAGGCGAGGTCGAGCCCGGCCATCGACGGTGACGCCAGCAGCTCGGCCTGCAGCGCCTCCGTAGGCTCGGTGCCTTCGGCGATCACCCCGCGCATCGCCCCGCGCTCGCGCAGGTGCCGCGTCAGGCGGCGGGTGTCGACGCCAGTGAGGATCGGCACTCCCGCCGCGCCAAGCCAGGCGTCGAGCGAGGTGGTGGCCTGCCAGTTCGAGTAGGTTCGCGAGAGTTCGCGCACCACGACGCCGGAGACCTGCGGCCGACCCGACTCGTCATCGGTCGGATTGACGCCGTAGTTGCCGATCATCGGGGCGGTCATCACCAGGATCTGCCCGAGGAAGCTCGGATCGGTGAATGCCTCCTGGTAGCCGGTCAGGTTGGTGGTAAAGACCACCTCGCCGTAGGCCGGTGCCCCCGGGCCGACGAGCGTCCCCGGGAACCACGCCCCGTCCTCGAGCAAAACAAAGGCGGGACGACTCGTCCCGCCTCCATTGACCGCGATCACTTGGCCGAGTCTCCCGCGGCCGGGGCCGGTGCGGCCCCCGCTGCCCCCTCCTGGGGAGCCGCTCCGCCGCCGGGCAGCGTGCCGGCCGGAAGCTCCGCCGGTGCGGCCGCTGGCTGGGCCGCCTGCCGGAGCCGCTGCTGCACCTCGCTGCCCGCCCCGTTGCCGCCGCGCGCCCCGACCACCGACAGGAGGAGCGCCAGCGCCATGAAGATGCCGCCGGTCCACCAGGTCATCTTGGTCAGGAGCGTCGTGGCCCCGCGACCACCGAGCACCTGCGTCGTGCCGCCACCGCCAAGCGAGGCAAGCCCACCGCCCTGGCCGGCCTGCATCAGCACCACGGCCGAGAGCAGGAGCCCGTCGAGAATCAGCAGCACGAGGAGAAACGTGAACATCCAGCAATCCTTGGGTTCGGTGTCAGTCTAGCCCCCAAAGATAGCGGGCCGTGCCTGTCGGCTCAACCGGGGCGCGCCGTGGCACAGATCGCCGCCCATTGGTCCGGGTCGAGCGAGGCCCCACCAACCAGGACGCCATCGATCTCGGGCTCGGCCAGCAGCTCGGCCACGTTCTCCAGCTTGACCGACCCGCCGTACAGCACCCGCGTCGCGAGCGGGAAGCCCAGCGCGGTCAGCACCTGCCGGATGCCCCGGTGGACCTCCGCCGCGTCCGCCGGTGTGGCGTT
>DASTAN010000083.1:0-13903 GCA_035712665.1 Gemmatimonadales bacterium | reverse complement strand
CGCGCACCTCGTGTTCGCGGTCTGCAACCCCGGCGACGTGGTGCTCGTGCCGGAGCCGGGGTATCAGGCGTACCTCGGTGGAGCGATCCTGGCCGGCGCGGTGCCGCACGTGGTGCCGCTGCGCGCCGAGCGCGGCTTCCTCCTCGAGCTCGATGACGTGCCCGAGGAGGTGCTGGCGCGGACGAAGCTCGTCTTCCTGAACTATCCGAACAACCCGACGGCCGCCGTCGCGCCGCGCGACTACCTCGAGCGGATGGTCGCGGCCTGCCGGGCGCGCGGGATCGTGCTCGCCTACGACAACGCGTACAGCGACATCACCTTCGACGGCTACGTCGCGCCGAGCATCTTCGAGATCGCCGGGGCGCGCGATGTCGCGATCGAGTTCTTCTCGCTGTCGAAGTCGTTCCAGATGACCGGCTGGCGCATCGGCTTCGCCGCCGGCGGCGCACCGCTGATCGCGGCGTTGAGCAAGGTGAAGAGCTACGTCGACACCGGCGTCTTTCTCGCGCTGCAGCGCGCGGGGGCGTGGACGCTCGACCACGCCGAGTCGCTGGTCGCCCCGATCGTCGCGGAGCTCGCCGTGCGGCGTGACGCCGCGGTCGACGCGCTGCGGGCCGCAGGGTTCACCGTCGAGGCGCCGAAGGGGGCGATGTACCTCTGGGTGCCGCTGCCCACCGGGGTCGCCTCGGCGGACTTCGCGATGCACGCCCTCGAGCAGGAGGGCGTCGTCGTGCTGCCGGGGAGTGGGTTCGGTCCGGGGGGAGAGGGGTTCTTCCGCATCGCGCTCACCGTCCCGGCGGCGCGCCTCGCGGAGGCCGTCGTGCGGCTCGGTCGCGCGCTCGCCGCGGTGCAGGGAGGCGGGACGGTCGCTGCGCGCTGACGCCCGCTGGCTCGCCGTGGCCCTGCTGCTCGGGGCCGTGCCGGCGGCGGCGCAGGACTCCGTCGCCGTGCCGCTCGGCCCGCGCTACGGCACCGGCCGCGTGTGGGTGCGGCCGCTCCGGGAGACGCCCGCGGAGATGGTGCAGCGCCTCACCGGGCGCTCGATCAAGGAGATGGTGGACAGTGCGCTCACGGCCGTGGTGCAGGCCGACCTCGACCGACGGGCGCGCGCCCTCGAGGAGGCACGGCGGGCCACCGATTGGACGACGACGATCGGCGGCCAGAAGGTCGGTCTCGATCAGCGATGGATCCACGTGGGGCCGCTCAAGGTCCCGACGGCGCTGCTGGCGCTGATTCCGCTGAACATCCAGGCGAATCCGCAGCAGGTCGAACAGGCAAGGAAGATGCAGCTGATGCAGGACGTCATTCGGGTCGCGGGCGATCGCGGCACGTCGCTCGACGAGATCACGCGCTCGGCGCGTGCGCTTCGCGCCGAGAAGGAACGGCAGCGCGAGCTCCAGCGCAACCAGCGGATGCCGCCGCCGCCGCTCCCGCCCGACACCGCGGAGGCCCGGCCGTGATGAAGCTCGTGGATGGCGACGAGACCATCGCCGTGGTCCTCGCGCACGGGCTCGAGGCGGGCCACAGCGATCGCGTGAGCGCCGACGCGCTGGTCGCGGCGATCAACGCGCGGGGCGCGGGGCATCCGTGGCGGCGCGCCATCGTCGTGAGCGACCTCGCGTGGATGGAGGCGCCACTGCTGCACCGCGCGCCGTGCATCGCGATCGGCGGTCCCGGCGTGAATGCCGTCGCCGGGCAGTTTGTCCCCGAGCTGCCCACCGTGTGGCGCGATGACGAGCGCAGCCTGATCCAGGCCGAGCTTGGCGATGGGCCCCGGCGCGCCGCGCTCTGGGGGATGGATCGTGCCGCGACGACCGAGTCGGTCCGGGCCTTCATTGCGCGCGGCTGGCTCGACGAGTTCCTCGACCGCTGCTGGCGCTGGCGCGCCGGAGTGCTCGCCTAGTGATGTCGCTCCCCTACCACCTGCTCGACGTCTTCACCGATCGGCCGTTCGGCGGCAACCAGCTCGCGGTCTTCCTCGAGGCGCCCGAGCTCCCGGATGCGCTGATGCAGCGCATCGCGCGCGAGCTGAATCTCTCCGAGACGGTCTTCGTGCGCCCGTCGATCGATGGCACCACCGCGTGGGACCTGCGCATCTACACGCCGGGCGGCGAGGTGCCGTTTGCTGGCCATCCGACGGTGGGGACGGCGGTGCTGCTGGCGATGACGGGGCGCATCGCACCGGTGGCCGAGGGGCGCGCCACGTTCGTCCTCGGCGAGCGCGCCGGCCCGGTCGCCTGCGTCGTCACGCACCTCGACACGGACACGCCGCACGCCGAATTCACGGCGCCGCAGCGCCCGAGCATCGGTCCGGCATCGCCGTCATCCGAGGACCTCGCCCGCGTGCTCGGACTCGAGGCGGACGCCATCGGTCTCGGGGCGATGCAGCCGCAGCAGGTCTCATGCGGGCTGCCGTACCTGATCGTGCCGGTGCGCGACCGCGACGTGCTCGGTCGGGTGCGGCTCGACCTTGGCGCGTGGACGCGCGTCATCGCGCCGCTGTGGGCGCCGCAGGTGTATGTCGCGGCACCGGGCGACGCCCCGGATGCCTGGCAGGCACGGATGTTCGCGCCGGATCTCGGCGTCCCCGAGGATCCTGCCACCGGCTCGGCCGCGGCGGCCTTTGCCGGGTACCTCGCGACGACCGACGGGACGCATCGCTGGACGATCGCGCAGGGGGTGGAAATGGGTCGCCCGAGCCGGATCGCCATCGCGGCGGATCGGGTCTCGGGCGTCGTCACCGCGGTGCGCGTCGGCGGCACGGCGGTGCGGATGGGCGAGGGGACGCTCCGGATCGCCTAGGCGAGCCGGCGGAGCGCCTCCTCGCGACCGACCACGGCCAGCAGCTCGTTCACGGGCTCGCTCACGGTGCCGCCGGTGAGGGCCACGCGCACCGGCTGCATCACGTCCCCGAGCTTCAGCGCGTGCGTCTCCGCCACCTGCTTGAGCACCGTCTCGAGCGGCGCCGGCGTCCACTCCGCCTCCGGCAGTGCGGCGAGCGCCGCGCGGGCCAGCGCCAGGTTCGCCGCGTACCGCTCCCCCAGCTTCGCGATGAGCGCGTCGCCCTTCGCATCGCGCACCACCGTCGCGCCCGGCAGCCGTGCCGCGACCTGCTCGGCGACGGAGGTGATCGTGCGCGCGCGCGCCTTCACCGCCTCGATGATCGGATCGAGGTCGCGCGTGCCCCACGCGGTCCCGCTCCGCTCGAGCTGGCGCATCACCGGCGCCCGCAGCTCGGCGGCCGGCATCATCGAGATGTACTGGCCGTTCATCCACTCCAGCTTCGCCGGATCGAAGACCGCGGCCTTCTTCTGGATCTGGTCGAGGTCGAAGCGACGGATCATCTCGTCGAGGGTCACGATCTCCTCGTCCTGCCCCGGCGACCAGCCGAGGAGCGCGAGAAAGTTGCGCATCGCATCAGGGAGGATCCCCTCGTCCTGGTAGTCGCCGACCGCCGTCGCCCCGTGCCGCTTGCTCAGCTTCTTGCCGTCGGTCCCGAGGATCATCGGGACGTGTGCGAAGATCGGCGGCTCGTGGCCGAGGGCGCGGTAGAGGGCGATCTGCTTCGGCGTGTTCGAGACGTGGTCATCGCCGCGGATCACGTGGGTGATCTGCATCGCGATGTCGTCCGAGACGACGGCCATGTTGTAGATCGCCGAGCCGTCGGAGCGCAGGATGATGAAGTCGTCGAGGTCGCGGCCCTGCCACGAGATGCGGCCGTGCACCGCGTCGGTCCAGGCGATCTCCTCGTCGGGCACCGCGAAGCGGATCGCGTACGGCGCGCCCGCGGCCTCGCGTCGCGCCACCTCGTCGGCCGGCAGCGCCATCCGGTCGCGATCGAAACGGAACGTCCCGCCCGCCGCCTCCACGCGCGAGCGCTCGGCGTCGAGCTCCCCGGCGGTGAGATAGTCCTTGTAGGCCTTCCCTTCGGCGAGGAGGCGCTCGGCGTCGGCGCGATGGCGGTCGGCGAAGGCGCCCTGGAAGAGCGGCCCCTCGTCCCAGTCGAGGCCAAGCCACGTCATCCCGTCGAGGATCACCTGCGTGTGCGCGTCGGTCGAGCGTTGCTTGTCGGTGTCCTCGATGCGGAGCACGAAGGTGCCGCCGGTCTTCCGGGCATAGAGCCAGTTGAACAGCGCCGTGCGCGCCCCGCCGACGTGGAGGTAGCCGGTGGGCGAGGGAGCGAAGCGGACGCGTGGAGAGCCGTGGGCCATGAGCCTTGAGCCTTGAGGGTCGTGAGGCAACGAACGGGTGTCGAAACGCAACGGGCCGTGAGGCCGAGCGGGAGCAAAGCTCACGGCTCACGGCTCACGGCCCAAGGCACCAACGGAGCGAGAGGGATTCGAACCCTCGTTAGCAGGTTACCCCACTAAAACGGTTTAGCAAACCGCCGCCTTCAGCCACTCGGCCATCGCTCCAGCGAGGGGGCAAGATAGCACCGGTCGCGGGGCGGGGGAACGGGGGCTACTGCCCCGCGTGGGCGCGGCGGGCGGCGTCCACGGCTCGGACCCAGTCGCCGATCGTCGGCCCGGCCCGGGTGAGGAGGTCGCCGGGGATCTCGAGGATCCGCCCGGCCCGCACCGCCTCGAGGTCGCGCCACCCGGGCAGCGCCTCGAGCTCCGCCCGGCGGGCCCCGTCCTCGGCGCCGAGCGACGTGACGATCCAGTGCGGCTGGCGCGCGGTGAGCGCCTCGAGCGAGATCGTCGGCCACGGCATCGCCACGTCGGCGAACGCGCTCGCGAGGCACGCCGCAGGGAGCAGCTCGGTCATCCACGCCCCCTGGCCGACGGTCATCGGCGGGTCGGTGCTGAGCACCACGAAGGCGGACGCCGGCGGCCCCTCGCACCGCGCCGCACTCGCGGCCAGCTCGCGCCGCACGGAATCCGCGAGTTCGGCGGCTCGCGGCGCTCGGCCAACCAGCCGGCCAAGGACGGCGAGCTGGCGGAAGATCTCGGCCGTGTCACTGGCCTCGACCTCGATCACCGCAATGCCGAACGGGGCGAGCGCGCGCTGCAGGTCGGCCGACGCCCGGATGCGCCAACCCAGCACGACATCGGGGCGCAACGCCGCGATGACCTCCGCGCTGGCATCGAGCCCGCCGCCGATGCTCGGCAGGGTCTGGAGTGCGGGCTGGCGGTCGTAGTCGGTGCGCGCCACCAGCAGCGACTCGGCGCCAAGCAGCACGAGCCACTCGGTGGCCGATTGCATCGTCGAGACGATGCGACGCACCGGGAGGGTGTCGAGGACGACCGGGCGTCCCTCGGGGTCACGGAAATCGGTCGCCGCCGAGGCGGGAGCGTGGCGCTCCGCACACCCGGCGGCGACGAGCAGCGCGACCACCGCTGCGCTCCGAATCCTCACGTCTTGGTCGGCACGGTGCCGGTGAGGCCCTGCAGCATCTCCATCGGGAACGGCTCCAGCCCATCCGGCATCTTGAACAGCGAGGCGTCGGGCAGTCCCGGCACCCACTGCTGCAGTTCCATCCGCACGCCGTTGGCGCCGCGCGAGCGCATCCGGATCGGCAGGCCGCCTTCGGGGCCCAGCTTGCCGTTCCGGGTGGACGGCGTGGCGTTGCCGACCAGCGCCTTGAAGGCCGGCAGGTCGCGCACGTTGCCGAGCGCCTCCTTGAGGCCGGCATCAGTCACCGGGGCGACGCAGAAGTCGATCGTGTCGGCCTTGACGACACCCTGCCATTCGTGGCAGGTCACGCCCGCGACGGTAGCCGTGCGCTTGAGGTCGGTCCATGTCATCGTGGTGTCGCTGCCATCCACGAGCGAGTCGGGCACCGACGGCATCTGCATGTCGATCCGGTAGCCGGTGCCGCCGCCGACCATCGCGCTGAGTTCGGGCGGCAGCAGGATGCCGATGTGGAGCGAGTCGATGCCGTTCCGCCAGAGCGCCACGACGCGGAAGCCAGCCATCTGCTCGCCGAGGCCGGCCTTCATCTGGTCGCCGAGTTCCATCTGCATGCCGAATTGCCGGCCGTCGAAGGCGACGGTGAAGCGCATGTCGAAGGTGGGCGGCAGGGCCGCGGCCGGGCCGGTCCGCATCGAGTCGGGAATCGCACCGTCGATCACCACGACGGCCGTGCCCTGCGCGGCAAGCGGCAGGGCCGACACGGTCAGGAGACCGAGCAGGAGGAGAGGGTTCCGCACCGGTCAGTTCCTCGGCCGACGGCCCATGCCGCCCATCATCGCCGACATGTCGGCGTAGCCTTCCGGCACCTCGAAGAGCGAGGCGGCCGGGGCACCCGGCGTGATCTTCGTCGCCGTCATCGAGAACTTGCCGGCCTTGTCGCGCACCTGCAGCGGGAACTTCCCCTCCAGCGCGCGCGCCCAGTCCGGAACCTTCGCCGCGCCCCGCCCGCCGGGGGCAGCGCTCACGAAGGTGAACTTGCCGAGTCCGGCGGCGAGGCACATCTGCATCGTCTCGCCGCGCGTCGCGACCTCGTAGTCGTCGCACTTCGTGCCGGCGATCGTCTGCGAGGTGCCGAGGGCCTTGACCGTGCCGGTCTCGGCGCTCGCCTCCGCGACGTCGCCGCCGATGTCCATCACCATCTTCATCCCCTTCGCGGGCTTCCCGCCGGTCATCGCGGGGGGAATCATCACGCCCTCCGGCAGCGGGGTGAGCATCGTCATCTGGGTGCCGCCGTCGTCGATCAGCATCCGCACCTCCTGGCCGGCCATCGGGCCCGAGGTCATCGTCATCACGTTGGCGAGCTTCGCGCCGCGGCGGTGCATCACGATCGTCACCGGGTCACGCCCCATCTCGGGGGAGGTCATCGTCATCGTCACCGATCCCTGCCAGGTCTGGGCGGCGAGCGGGGCGGCGGTGAGCAGGAGGAGCGGGAGGAGACGGCGCATCGGACACCTCAGGGTTTGGGGGAACTGGTCGTGCTGCCAGCGGCGCGGGTGAGATTCGAACTCACGAGACCCTTCCGGGTCCGCCGGTTTTCAAGACCGGTGCAATCAACCGCTCTGCCACCGCGCCGGGACAGGAAAGATAGACCGATCTCGCTGGGGAGGGGGCTATCGGGGCCGCGCCCCGCCTGCCACCTTTGGGGGTGCCCGAGCACGCCCTGGCCTCGACCACCGACCCCATCTCCCAAAGTATCGTCGCGATCGTCCTGATTGCGCTGTTCGCCCTGCTCACCCTCGAGAAGGCGCACCGCGTGCTCGTGGCCCTCGGGGCGGTGTCGCTGCTCTGGGCCATCACCTACCTGACCCCCTACCACCTGATCTCGTTCGAGGCTGCGGCGCGGGCCCTCGACCTGAACGTCCTGCTGCTGCTTGCCGGGATGATGGCCGTCGTGGCCGTGCTGAAGGCCACCGGCGTCTTCGACTGGGCGGTGGGGCGGCTGGTGCTGCGCGCTGGCGGGCGGCCCGATCGAATGCTCGCGCTGCTGGTCTGGGGCACCGGCATTGCCTCGGCGTTCCTCGACAACGTCACCACGGTGATCTTCGCCGCCCCGATCGCCGTCGGGACGGCCCGTCAGATGGGTCTCGCGCCGCGCGCGCTGATCCTGCCGGTGATCATGGCCGCGAACATCGGCGGGGCGGCGACGCTCATCGGCGACCCGCCGAACATCATGGTCGGGAGCGGGGCCGGCCTCTCGTTCGTCGCCTTCCTCGAGAACGTCGCCGCACCGGTGCTGGTGATGATGGTGCTCCTCGTGCCGCTCTGCCGGCGGTGGTTCGCCGCTGACCTGGCCTCGGCGCAGGCCGGCGCCGTGGCCGCCGCTCCGTCGCGCCCGATCGCCGATCCGCTGCTGCTGCGCTGGATGCTGGCGATCTCGGCCGGGATCCTCCTCGGCTTCCTGACCCACGGGGTCACGGGGATGCCGGCGGCCATCCCGGCGACGATCGGTGCCGCCGCGGCCCTCATCGCGCAGGACATGCTGTATCTCCGCACCCACCGGCCGTCCGCCGAGGAACGACGCCACGGCATCCTCGGCGTCCTCGAGCACGAGATCGAGTGGCCGACGCTGGTCTTCTTCGCCTTCCTCTTCATCGTGGTCGGCGCGGCGGTGGAGACGGGGCTGATCGGATCGCTGGCCCGGACGCTCGAGGGCGGCATCCTCGCGGGTCGTGACTCGCTCGGCCTCGACACCGAGGCGACGCTCTTCTTCGCGGCACTGCTCGTGCTCTGGACGGCCGGTGTGCTCTCGGCACTGATCGACAACATCCCGTTCGTGGCGGTCAGCATCCCGATCGTGCACGACTTGATCCCGGCCCTCCCGGGCGAGGCAACCGTGCTCTGGTGGGCGCTGGCCCTCGGTGCCTGCCTCGGCGGCAACGGAACGCCGATCGGGGCATCGGCAAACGTCACGACGCTCGACCTCGCCGCACGCGCCGGTGTGTCAGTCACCTTCGGGGCCTTCACGCGGTTCGGCGCGACCGTCGTGCTGATGTCGCTCCTCGTCGCCACCGCGTGGCTCGCCGCGTGGATCTGGCTCGGACCGATGCCGGCGCTCGCCGGCTCCCTGGCGGTCGCGGCACTGCTGGCCGCCGGGGCCCGCGCGCTGCGCTAGAAGCGCAGGCGCAGGATGCGACCGTTCGGGCCGACCGCGAAGGCGAGTCCCTCCCGCGCGCCGACGCTCCAGAACGCCGCGGCATCGACGACGCGCCACGAGCGCGCCGCGTCCTCCGACACGAACACCCCGCCGGGACCGACGGCGATGATCGGGGCATCGGCGGCGTCGCGCGCCCACGCCACGCCGAAGAGTGCGCCCGGACGGGGCGGGCGCACCCCGAGGGTCCACCCCACCCCGCCGTCGTTCGTGAAGCCGACCGCCGCCGACGCGGTGTCCGCGTTCATCGCATCGATGCGGCCCGCCACGGCGACGCCGTGCAGCGGCGATCGGAAGGCGACGGCGGTCATCCCCGCCGAGGAGCCACGCACGAACGGCGTCTCGTGCGACGTCCAATGGCGCCCGGCGTCGGTGCTGCGGAAGAGCCGTGCCTGCGGGCCACCGGTCGCGACCCACGCGTGCTCCGGACCGAACGACGAGACGCAGCCGCCGCTCGCCGCGAAGGCACCCTCGCCCTCGAGCGGCGCGGGGACCGCATCGGCCCCGAGATGGCGCCACGACGTGCCGCCGTCGTCGGTGCGCAGGATCAGCGTGCGCCCGTGCGCCGCGTCGCTGAAGGCGACCGCCGTGCGCGCGTCGAGCACCGCGAGGCAGTCGTAGAACGCCGCGCTGTCGGCGTTCTCGAACTGGAGCGTCCAGCGCGCGCCGCCGTCGGTCGTGCGATAGATGCGCGAATCGCGACCATTCCCGGCGCTCAGGATCCACGCGGTGTCGGCATCGATGGCCACGATGTCCCGGAACTGCAGCCGCTCGGCGCCGGGGACGGGACGCGCCGTCCAGGTCGCGCCATCATCGAGCGACCGCAGGACCGTGCCGCGATGCCCGCTGACCCACGCCACGCCCGGGGCGGGGAGACTGACCGCCTGCAGCAGCGCCGTGGTCCCGCTGGACAGCGTGTCGACCTGCTGCGCGGGAAGCAGGGTCGGGAGCGCGAGGGAAAGGGCCAGCACGAAGCGCATCGGACGATCCGGGATGAGGGAGGTTCCGAAAGGTACTTCCGACGGTCTTCGGGGGTACTTTAATCCATGCTCCTGATCCTGCTCACCGTGCTCGGCTATCTCGCCGCGCGCTACGCCGTCGATTGGCTGGCGCGGCACGCGCTCGTCGTGGCGGGCGCGGAGTATCTGGTCCTCGGGCTGCTGCTCGGGCCGCGCGGGACAGGCCTCCTCGACGAAGGCCAGCTGCAGGGCCTGTCGCCGTTCTTCACGCTCGCGCTCGGGTGGATGGGCACGGCGGTGGGCTTCCGGCTCTGGCTGCCCGTCCTGACGCGCACGCCCGGCGTGCTGTTCCGGATGGCGATGGTGCAGGGGGTTCTGACCCTCGCGCTGGTCGGCGGCGCGACCTGGCTCCTGGCCACGACCCGCTTCGGGCTCGATGCGTGGCAGGCGGTGCTGCCGGCCGGGGTGCTCGCGTCGGTGGCCGTCGCGTCCACGCTGCAGGGCGCGCGGGTCGCCTCGGAGTCGCTCGGACGCCGCAACCTCGCGGTGCGACAGCTCGAGGTGGCGGCGGGCCTCGACGCCCTCCTCGCGATCCTCGTGCTCACCGTGGTGCTCGCCCTCTTCCATCGTCCCACGACCGGGATGCTCCTCCGCGAGCCGACGCCGACCGAGTGGGTCGTGATCGCCGCGGGGATCGGGCTGGTCGCCGGATGGCTCTTCCATCTCTTCCTCGGTGACGAGCGCTCGCCCGACCGGCTCTTCATCGCGATGGCCGGTGCCGTGGTGCTGACGACGGGCGCCGCGAACTACATCGGGATGAGCGCGCTCTTCCCGGGCGTGCTGCTCGGTGCGATCCTCGTCAACACGACGCGGCAGCGCGATCTCGTCGGTGATCTGCTCGCGAAGGTCGACCGTCCGCTCTATTACCTGATGCTGGTCTGCGCCGGGGCACTCTGGCGGCGCAGCGACTACGACGTCTTCGTCCCGATCCTTGCCTTCCTTGCGCTCCGCACCGTCGGCAAGGTCGGCGGCGGCTGGCTCGCCGCGCGCGCCAACGGCCTCGAGGAGGTGTTCGGGAGCCGCTGGGGGCTCGCGCTGGTCGGCCAGGGCGGGCTCGCGATCGCGCTCGCGCTGGACTACTCGCTGAGCGCGAGTCCGGTGCTGCCGAACATGGTCTTCACCGCCGCACTCTGCTCGGTGCTGCTGACCGACCTCTTCTCGGCCCGTCTCGCCCGCGATGTCGTGGCCGCGCTCCCCGAGGAGATCCGACTCCCGCCGCCGCGCGTCGTCCCGACGCGGGGAGGGCACTGAGATGCGCCGTGTCGTCGTGCTGGCGCTCCTCTTCGGGGCGATGAAGCTGCTGGAGCCGCTGGGTCGGCCGGATGGCGCGCCCGAAGCACTCCTGACCTTCGGCTTCCTGATCCTCGCGGCCTACGCCGCGGGTGAGCTCGCCGGCAGCGTCGGCGTGCCGAAGATCGTCGGCTACCTCGCCGGCGGCGTCCTCGCCGGCCCGAGCGTGCTGGGGACGGTGACCAGCGGCGCCGCGTCGCAGCTCTCGCCGGTGAGCGACCTGGCGATCGCGATGATCGCCTTTCTCGCGGGCGCCGAGCTGGAGTGGGAGGAGCTGAAGGCCAAGGGGACCACGCTCCTCCGCCTCACGGTGAGCGAAGTCGCCGTCACCTTCGTGGCGATCGTCGCCCTCCTGCTCGCGATGCGGCCATTCGTGCCGTTCCTCGCCGAGGTTCCGTTCGCCTCGGCCGCCGTCTTCGCAGCGCTGTTCGGCTCGATCGCCGTGATCCACTCGCCGGCCGTGACGATGGCCCTCCTCACCGAGACCGGGGCGAAGGGGCCGATCGCGCGCACCACGCTCGGCGTCGTGCTGATTTCCGACGTGGTGGTGGTGCTCTTCTTCTCCGCGATGCTCGCGGTCGCGCAGCGGGCCGTCCCCGCGGCGGGCACCCCGGTCGGCGGGCTCCTGGCCATCGTCTGGGAGATCGCCGGCTCCGTGCCGATCGGGGCCGCCCTCGGCTTTGGTATCGCGCAGGCGCTGCGCGTCGTCAAGGGCGAGGCCCTGCTGTTCGCGCTGCTCGCCGCGCTGTTCGGGCAGCAGGTCGCGACGCTCGCCCACGTCGAGGTGCTGCTGACGCTGCTCACCGCGGGCTTCGTGGCGGTGAACACGGCCAAGGGCGACTCCGGGCTCGTGATCCGCACGGCGATGGAGCGGGCCGCGGCGCCGATCTTCGTGGTCTTCTTCGCGCTCGCCGGGACCAAGCTCGACGTCGTCGAGACCGCGATGCTGGCGCCGCTGGTGGCGCCGATCATCCTCGTCCGGATGGGGGCGATTCGCACCGGCCTGGGCCTCGGCGCGCGCTGGGCCGGGGTGCCGCCGCGCGAGGTCACGCCGGTCTGGCAAGGCCTCGTCTCGCAGGCCGGCGTGGCGATCGGGCTCGTCACCATCGCGTCGGAGGCCTATCCCCAGGCGGGGAGCGGAATGCGCTCGCTGCTCCTCGCGATGGTCGCCGTCAACGAGACGATCGGCCCGATCCTCTTCCGGCGCTCGCTCGCCGCGGCGGGCGAACTCGCGTCGACGCACGACGCCCCGGATGCCGAGGCGGCACCCGGGGCGGTCGACGCACCCGAACCAGCGGCGGGGTGACCCGCCGTCAGCGCGGGCCCATCCGCATGTTGGCGAGGACATCCTGCGCGATGCGGTCGGCCCGGTCGGCGCGGGTCGAGTCGCCGAGCTCGCGCAGCACCGGCGCCATCCCGCCGTACACGACGTAGTACAGCGAGAGGATCGAGCTCGACGGCTCGTCCACCCACCCGTAGGGACGCTGGCGGGCCGCCGCCTCCGGATGGTAGGTGCCGAACATCAGCGCCCGGCTCCGCTCGACATCCACGAACCCGAGCGCCTCGCTCTCGACGATGCTGCCGCCCGGCTGCACCGGCGCCGGCATCAGCTTGCGCACCAGCCCGTGCGAAACGAGGTACGGCGTGAGTCCGAGCGTCTGGTCGGGGAAGTTGCCGTCGCTCCAGGAGAAGTAGATCGGCCGCTTGCCGAGGTTGTCGCGGATCAGCAGCACGGTCGCCAGGTCGCTGCGCGTGAGGTACTCCGCCCCGAAGGTGACCTGCAGCGAATCGAAGCGCACGCCCGCGCCGGGGGTCCGGACGATCTCGGGGATCGAGTCGAGGCCGGCCAGCGAGAGGTTGAACACCGGATCGCGCGGCCGCTGCCAGCCGCCTGCCGGCGCGCCGATCAGCGGCATCGAGTCACGGTCCGAGCCCGGGCGCCAGATCGGGGCGGCGGTCGCCGGGTCGAAGTCGGGCAGCTCGCGCCGGCGCAGCTGGCGCAGGTGCCAGTCGGTGTTCATCAGCGAGAGGTTCGCGAGCGTGACGTCGCGCCGGATGCCGAGCACCTCCTGCGCGAACCAGAGCGGGAACGTGTCGTTGTCGCCGGCCGTGATCAGGATGCCGTACGGCTCGACCGACTCGAGGATGTCGATCGCGAAGTCGCGCGCGATCGTCTCGTCGGCGCGCGAGGCCGAGACGCGGTTGCCGAACAGCGGCACCAGGGCCAGCACCAGCACCGGCGTCCCGACGAGGTAGCGCTTCGCCTCGTCGACGCGCGGGCCCATCGCATCGCCGACCATCCGGATGATCCCCGCGAAGCCGGCTGCGAGCAGCACCCCGAAGAACGCGAAGGAGGCGATGTAGAAGTAGTCGCGATCGCGCACCTCGCGCATCTCCTGCGTGATGAGCGGGTCGCCGGGACGGTAGGAGAAGCCGTACTTGAAGTTCAGGTAGAAGATCAGCAGCAGCGTCAGCGTGCCGAACAGCGCGCCCGCGGCGAGGCCGCCGCGCAGGTTGCGGCGCAGCAGCGTCCAGAGGCCGCCGAGCCCGAGGGCGGTGAAGAGGCCGACGGCGAGGGGGCGGAGCCCGCCCAGGTCGCGGCCCCACTGCCAGGTCCAGTAGTTCCAGTAGTTGGCGAGCTGCGCGGAGAACGGCGACATCCGCTGGCTGAACTCGTCGGGCTTCTGGTACTGCACGCGATTCAGCACGTCCATCAGCGCCTGCGAGAAGAAGCCGACCGGCTCGCCCTCGTTGATCGGCGGGTACTGGGCCGCGCGAATCGGCAGGTACAGGTAGTTGATGCTGATGCCGACGACGAAGACCGCGGCACAGGCGGCGAGCACCTGCCATCGGGTGATCACCTTCCAGTCGGTGAGCAGCACGTAGATGCCGAGCACCGGGAGCGACAGCAGCCCCATCTGGTGGTTGGTGCTCGACAGCGCGATCACGTAGATCGCCGCGACCAGCCAGCGATCGCGCCGGAGTCCGGCGGGCTCGTCGGCCCAGCGGACGGTGAACCACACCGAGA
>DASTAN010000082.1:0-6765 GCA_035712665.1 Gemmatimonadales bacterium | reverse complement strand
TGGAGCGGCGGCGCCGCGCGCAGCAGCGCGCCCAAGGCCGCGCCGGCCGCGAAGAAGGACGACTCGTTCAACGACTTCCCCGACGCGCTGGACGCGGAAGACGACGATCTGCCGTTCTGAATGAGTCGGGAGTCGTGAGTCGTGGGTCGTGAGAGATGTAGGCCCCTCTCATGACTCACGACTTACGACTTACGACTTACAACTTACGACTTACGACGAGAGGTACCCCGATGCTCCCCCTGCGTCTCGCCCTCGCACCGCTCCTTGCCGCGACCCTCGGCGCGGCATCTCCCGTTGCCGCCCAGTCCCCAACCCCCGTACGCGTGGGGCTGAGCAACCCGACATCAGAAACGGCCGCGCCCGCGCCGCGTCTGCGCCTCGAGGTTCCTCGCACAGGGATCGAGGCCGCGCAGGGAAGTCATTGGCGTACGGGGGGAATCATCGGGGCGGGCGTCGGAGCCGTCGCGGGACTCCTCTTGACCGGCCTCAACGGCGAATTCACGGCAGGCGATGCCGTCTTTGCCGTCGGCTTCGGTGCCTTGGTCGGCGGCATCCCGGGTGCACTGATCGGGTCGTTGTTTCCGAAGGGGGAATCCAGCCGCGAGCCAAAGTGAGCCTCAAGCCGTGTGCCTCAAGCCGTAGGATGCTCCGTTTCCCTGCGGCCTGCGGCCTGAGGCCTGAAGCCCCTCACGACGAGTGGTCATGCACCGCCTTCCACCCCGCCGCGGTGCGCTGCCAGATCAACGTGAACCATCCCGTCGCCTCGGGGCGCTCGCCGCCGCGGAGGCGGAACCGCCCGGTCATCAGGGCGTGGTCGGGGCCTAGGGCCCGGATCGTCACCGACTCGAACGTCAGCTGCTGGACCACCACCCCGTTCACCTTGTAGGCCTGCTCGAAGCTCCGGATGATCGGCGCCGTCCCCGGGCGCGGGCCGTTCCCGGTCATGAACGTCACCGAGTCGGTGTACACCGCGACGTGTCGTGCGAAGTCCCCGGTGTTGAAGGCAATGCGCGAGTCCTCGAGGGCAGCCAGCATCGCCTGGGCATCGGCCGGGGCCGGGGCAGGGAGGGTCTGGGCGGGGGCAACCACCGGCAGGGCGGCCAGCAGGAATGCGGCAACGAACGGGCGAAGCGGCACGGGGACCTCGGGGTGCGGGATGGGGCGGGGATGCCGATACTTCAGCAGGTTCGGTATGATACGAGGTCTGGCACGGAACGTGTCGGACACGCACGGCAACCTGCTCCCTCCCGTGGAGGCCCTCCCGTGATGCGTCGCCTGCTCCCGATCGCCCTTCTCGCCCTTGGCGTGGCCCCGTTGGCCGCCCAGGACGACCAGCTTGCCTGGCTTCGCCCCAAGTCGCAGCCTGAAGACGCCCTGCGCGCCTACCGGGAGAAGATCTACCGCCCGGTCCGGACCGACGAGACGCGGTCGGCCGGGTTCCTGACCGAGGGGACCGTCCTCCCGTTCGGGCAGGTGCTCGGGCCCGCCGACCGGACCTTCACCCGCACCGCGGCGCCGCGCGCCACCCTCGCCGCGGGGGCCGTGCTCGGCGTCGCAGCCCCCGCCGGGGCGACCTATGCACCCGGCCAGCTGCTGCTCCTTGGCACGCTCCAGCCGGGGCCGAAGGGGTGGGGCGAGAAGTTCATCCCGACCGGCGTCGCCGTCGTCGAGAAGGACAATGGCGGCACCGACCAGATCCTCGCGCGCGTCACGTCGCTCTACGGCATCCTGCGTCGGGGGCAGGTCGTCCTGCCGCTCGAGGCGATGACGAATCCCGGCATCGTGGACCTCGTGGCGACGCCGAACGGCCCGAGCGGCCGGTTGATCGGGCACCGCGAGGAACGGGAGCTCCACCAGCCGGGCGAGTACGTCTACAGCGACCTCGGCCGGGATGACGGCGTCCGGATCGGCGACTTCGTCGAGCTCCGCCGCCCGCCGGTCTCGCGGGTCAACAACGCCGAGGCGGTGGCGGACGTGGTTGGCCTGGGGCAGATCGTCCACGTCAACGCGACCAGCTCGACCGTGCGGCTGGTCCGGGTGATGATCGCCGGCCTGAACGGCGAGATCCACGCGGTCCGAGTCGCCACCCTCCCGAGCAACTGAGCGGGGCCCGACGGCCCCGCTATCTTCCATCCCGACAATCTCTTCCACCCGTGCGGCGGGCGCCTCGGCGCCCGTCGCGGAGGCGCACGCATGAGCGGATCGGTCCTCGTCACCGGCGGTGCCGGCTTCATCGGATCCCACATCGCCGAGGCGTATCTCGCCGCCGGCTGGTCAGTCACCTGCCTCGACGACCTCTCGCGCGGCAAGCGCGAGCAGGTGCCGGCTGCGGCCCGCTTCCTTCAGGCCGACGTCCGCTCGCGCGAGGCGTTCGAGGCGATCGCCGACGGCGGCTTCGACGTCGTGAACCACCAGGCCGCGCAGATCGACGTGCGCGTCTCGGTCGATGAGCCGGCGCACGATGCGTCGATCAACCTCGTCGGCTTCGCCAACATCCTCGGCGGGGCGGCGGCCGGAGGCGTGAAGCGCGTCGTCTTCGCGTCGAGCGGCGGCGTGGTGTACGGCGACCCCGACGTGATCCCGACGCCCGAGACGGCGCCGAACCTGCCGATCTCGCCGTACGGCGTGAGCAAGCTCGCGGGCGAGCACTACCTCCGCGTGATGGGGACGCTCAAGGGCTTCGAGGGCGTGGCGATGCGCTACGCGAACGTGTACGGCCCGCGCCAGGACCCGAAGTCCGAGGCCGGCGTGGTGTCGATCTTCGTCTCGCGCGTGCTCGCGGGGCAGCCGCTCACGATCTTCGGCGACGGCGAACAGACCCGCGACTACGTGTTCGTGCGTGACGTCGCGCGCGCCAACGTGCTCGCCTCCTCGGCGGCGGTGTCACGCGGCGACCGGTTGGACGTCCCCGCGTTCAACATCGCCACCAGCCGCGAGACCACGGTCAACGAGCTGGCGCGCCACGTGATGCGCGCCCTCGGCCGCGAGGTCTCCGTCGAGCACGCCGCGCCGCGTGCCGGCGAGCTGGCCCGCTCGTGCCTCGACACGAGCAAGGCCGCGCGCGAGCTGGGCTGGCGGCCGGAGGTGACCTTCGACGAGGGGCTCGCGGCGCTCGCCGCGTGGTTCCAGGGAGCGGCATCCTGATGGACGAGACGGCCGGGATGGGTGGTGGCGGGCTGCTGGGGCTGATCCTCACGGCGACCCCGGAGACCAAGGCGGTCCTCGCGATCTGCGCGATCTTCTCGCTGGCCTCGTGGTACATCATCGGCAGCACCTGGCACGCGATGCGCGGCCTCGATCGCGATGCCGACACCTGGCACCGCACGATCGAACGGGCGCGCACCCTCGCCGATCGCGAGCAGGCCGCGGCGTCGCTGCCACGCTCGCCCTTCGCGGCGCTGCTCCGCACCGCCGCGGACTACCTCGGCGACCTGCAGGCCGCCAACGAGCGCGCCGGCGTCTCGCGCACCGGCCTCTCCCTGACGCAGCTCGAGGGGCTCACGCTGGTGCTCGATGCCGAGGTCCGTGCGACCGCGGCCGACGTCGGGCATCGGGTCGGGTGGCTCGCTACCATCGGCGCCACGGCGCCGCTCCTCGGCCTCCTCGGAACCGTGCTCGGCATCATGGGCGCCTTCCTCGGCATCGCCGAGCAGGGGAGCGGCAACATCGCGGCGGTCGCCCCGGGCATCGCCGATGCGCTGGTCGCGACGGCGGCCGGTCTCGCCGCGGCGATTCCCGCCGTCGTGGCGTACAACGTCTTCACCGCGCGCATCGAGCGCTTCGAGGGCCAGCTCGAACGCGCCGCGCAGGACGCGATCGGCGCCCTCGGGCGCGAGGGCCGGCTCTAGTGGCACTCGCCGGGCTCGGGCGCGGACGGCGGAAGCGTCACCTCAACGCCGAGGTGAACATCATCAACCTCGTCGACGTCGTGCTGGTGCTCCTGATCATCTTCATGGTCACCGCGCCGATGCTGCAGGGCGGCGTCGAGGTGCGGCTGCCGCGCGCGGCGGCGCGACCGATGGAGGCGCGCGAGGGACTGACGATCACCGTGGCGAAGGATGGCGCGATCGTCCTCGGCGACACGCGCGTCACCTACGAGGAGTTCCGCGGTACCCTCGGTGCCGTGATCGCGCGCGCGCAGCCGAAGGGCGTCTACGTGCGGGCCGATGAGGCCGCGCCGTACGGGGACGTGCTCCGCGTTCTCGCACTGGTCCGGCAGGCCGGGGTCCAGAATGTCGGCCTCGTGGCCGAGCCCGAGGGGCGCCGGTGAACGACGCCGGCTCGCGTCGCGCCGGGATCGTCGGCACGGTGACGGCGCACGGCGTCTTCGTCGCGCTGGGCCTGCTGCTGGCGCAGCGTGCGACCGGGCCGATGCCGGTCGTCTACGCCGTGGACCTGGTGGCGGCGCCGCTGCCGAACGATGCGCCGGCGCGCGCCGCGACCGAGGCGACCCCGACGGCCGAGGATGACGACGTGGCCCCGGTCGAGCAGCCGAAGCCGAAGCCCGCGCCAACGAAGGAACCGCCGACACCGCCGAAGGACGCCAAGCGCACCGAGAAGGCGGTCCCGGTGAAGTCGACGACCGGGCCGGCACCCGGCGAGGCGCCGAGTACCGGGAATGACGCGATCACCCTGAAGACGCCGGGACGGCAGTTCCCGTATCCCGGCTATCTCGAGAACGTCGTGAACCAGGTCTACCGCCGCTGGGCGCGCCCGCCGGGCGGCTCGCGGCTGCAGGCGGAGATCGCGTTCACCATCCAGAAGGACGGCAGCGTGACCGACATCGAGGTGCTGAAGAGCTCCGGCAACTACGGCTTCGACCTCTCGGCGCGGGGGGCGGTCGAGGCGGCGGCGAACAGCCGCGCGTTCGGGGCGCTGCCCGGCGGGTTCAACGGCGAGTCGCTGCCGATCGCCTTCTTCTTCGCGCCGAGGAACCCGTGAGGCGCGCGCTGCTTGCGCTCGTCGCGTGCGCGGTCGCGGTGCCGCTCGCGGCGCAGGATCCGATCGACCGCGTCCGCATCGGCATCAACTACACTGGCGGCACGCGGCCCGGCATCGTCGTGGTCGCGGCCCCCGGGCTCGATTCGGTGCGCAAGGTCATCGAGCGCGACCTCGACTTCTCGGATCGCTACGAAGTGGCGATCCTCGCCGACTCCGTCGGGATCATCCGCGGAGCGTTCAACGCCGCGGTCTTCACCCAGCTCGGGATCCAGTGGGCGGTCGAGCTGCGCCCGATCACCGGTGGCGTGGAGGCGAAGCTGCACGACCTGCAGGCCGGCCAGGTCCGCCAGCGCTGGGTGCGCGGTCTCGATGTCGCGGCTTCGGGGCCGATGCGGATGGAGATCCATCGCCTCAGCGATGAGATCGTCGGCATGACCGGCGGCGGGATCGGCATCGCCGCCTCGCGGATCGCGTTCACGCTCGACGGCGCGATCTGGGCGGTGGACAGCGACGGCGAGAACCTGCGGCAGCTCACGCGGGGCGGGGGACAGGGTGATCTCTCGGCCGAGTGGTCGCCGGACGGCCAGCGCATCGCGTTCACCGAGCTGCGCGGGTACGCCGGCGCGATCACTCTCCAGAACGTCGCCACGGGAGCGCGGCAGACGGTCCCGGGAACCGGGGCGGCCGGCACCCTCAACAGCACCCCGGCGTGGTCGCCGGACGGTCGGATGATGACGTTCGCGCGGAGCTCGGAGGACGGGACCGACCTCTACAGCGTGAACCTCGCGCAGATGTGCTGCGTCCAGCGGCTCACGACGAGCGGCAAGCTGGCAATTAACCAGTATCCTACGTATTCTCCCGACGGTCGGCGGGTCGCGTTCGTGTCGAGTCGCGCGGGCCAGCCGCAGATCTACGCGATGGATGCCGACGGGTCGGGGCCGGAGCTCCTCGTCCCGTACGAGGTGGGGGGGACCGGGTCGTCCTTCTCGGCCGATTGGTCCCCCGATGGTGGCCGGCTGGCCTTCCATCGCGACGTCGGTGGCGGCGGTCGGCAAGTGCACGTCTACGAGTTCGGCTCGGGGCGCACCCGCACGCTCACGTCCACCGGCCGCAACGAGGATCCCAGCTGGGGGCCGGATTCCCGGCACCTGGTCTTTTCCTCGAGTCGAGGCGGGCGCCAGCAGCTCTGGGTGCTGGATCTCGACTCGGGGCGGCTCCGGCAGCTCACGTCCGTGAGCGGTCGAGCCCGGTTGGCGGCGTGGTCGCCGTCCTTGCAGCGCTGAACCTGAACTTCCTGTCGGAGGCCTGATGTTCCGTCGTCTCACCGCCCTGGCCCTCGTGGCCGTCGTCGCCGGCGCCTGCGGCAAGAAGACCGCCGAGCCCGCCGTGACCCCGACCCCGACGCCTGGCGCGGGGATCAACCGTGACTCGATCGACGCCGCGCGTCGCGCCGACTCGATCCGCGCCGCGGCCGAGGCCGAGCGGGCGCGTCTCGCCGCGCTCGAGGCCGCGCGCGCCGCGCTCGTCAACGAGCTCGCCGAGACGATCCACTTCGACTACGACCAGTTCACGATCGGCAGCGACGATCGCGCGAAGCTCGAGCGCAAGGCGGCGATCATGCGCGCCAACGCCCCGCTCCGCATCCGGATCATCGGCCACGCGGACGAGCGCGGCTCGGACGAGTACAACCTCGCCCTCGGGATGCGTCGCGCGGTCGCCGCGAAGGACTTCCTCGTGGCCCTCGGCATCGAGGCCGCCCGCATCGAGGTCGCGTCGCTCGGCGAGGAAGTGCCGGTCGATCCGACCGCGAACGAGGACGCCTGG
>DASTAN010000081.1:0-3518 GCA_035712665.1 Gemmatimonadales bacterium | reverse complement strand
GGACTCAACCGCACTGCCCCCTCGCGCACCGAGCAGACCACGCCGCGCGCCGCGAGCGTCGCCGCGACGTCCGCCACCGGCTCGCGCGGCCGGATGCAGAGGATGCCCGATCCGCGTTCGCCGCGCGGTGACGTGATCGTCGCACCCGTCGCCTCGGCCCACTCGATCCACGGCGCGAGCCGCGCCTGCATCCGGGCGCGGATCGTCTCGACGCCGACCTCGAGAATCAGCCCCACGGCCGCGTTCATCGCGGCGAAGTCGTGGATCGGCAGCGTGATCAGCTCGTAGCGCCGCGCATCATCCCACGGGCGCGGGTCGTAGGCGGTGAGCTGGGTGAAATCGTCGGTCCCGTGGTACGCCGTCCACCCCGCGAACGTCGGCGGGAAGCGGGTGATCAGCTCGCGCCGCACGTACAGGAAGCCGGTCCCCCAGGGCGAGAGCAGCCACTTCTGCGCGCCGCACGCGAGGAAGTCGACCGGCGTCCGCTGCACGTCGATCGGCAGCTGCCCCGCGGCCTGGATCGCATCGATGATCAGGTACTGGCCGCGTGCGCGGGTGGCGCGGGACAGGGCGTCGAGGTCGACGGTATACCCATTCGAGAACTGCGTCAGCGAGACGCAGACTGCCTTCACCTCGGGCGCCCGCAGCCGCTCGTGGAGGCGCGCCTCGTCGGGCCACCCTTCCGCCGTGCACGGGATCCGCTCCAGCACGATCCCTTCGGACGCGCGCGCGATCCACGGATAGACGTTCGACGGAAATTCCTTGTCGAAGGTGAGCACCACGTCACCGGCCCCGAGCGGCAGCGCCCGCGCCGCCACGTTGAGCCCGGTCGTCGTGTTCGGCATCAGCGCGATCTCGTCGACGCTGGCGTTGACCAGGCGTGCGCAGGTCGCCCGCGCTTCGGCGAAGATCGCGTCGATCCGCTCCTTCGGCCAGCGGTCGGGGCGCGCACGATCCGCCGTCATCGCCTCGATGACGCGCAGCGCGCGCGCGGGGATCGGGCCCACGCTCGCCAGGTTGCAGAAGTCGAGCCCCGCGAGCGCGGCAAACTCCTCGCGCTCGAGCACGGTCCAATCGATCGTCATCGTGTCCGCCCCAGCGTCGGATCGAGCGCCTCGCGCAGCGCATCGCCGACCAGGTTGAAGCCCAGCACCGCGACGCCGACGGCGAGCCCCGGCGCCACCGACACCCACGGTGCCACGCGCAGCAAGTCGCGCCCTTCGGCGACCATCGACCCCCAGCTGGGCGTCGGCGGCTGCGCCCCGAGCCCGACGAACGACAGCGCCGCCTCGGCCATCACCGCCCCGGCGATGCCCAGCGTGCCGGCGATCACCAATGGCGTCCGCACGTTCGGCACGAGATGGTGCCAGAGGATCCAGCGGTCACTCGCGCCGAGCGCGCGCGCCGCCATCACGAACTCGCTGCGGCCGAGGACCAGCGCCTGCGCGCGCACCAGGCGCGCCATCGCGGCCCACCCGACCACGCCGATCACCACGAAGATCACCGGCAGCGACGGCGTCACCGCAGCGGCGACGGCGATCAACAGGAGCAGCGACGGGAACGCCAGCGTGATGTCGGCGAGCCGCATGATCACGAGGTCGGTGCCGCGCCGGTAATAGCCGGCAACGAGACCCAGCGTGAGCCCCAGCGCCACCGCCACCGCCTGCGACACCAGGCCGACCAGGAGCGAGATGCGCGCGCCATACAGCACGCGCGAGAAGACATCCCGCCCCTGAGCGTCGGCGCCGAACCAGAAGCGCGATCCCGGCGGGGCGAGGTAGTCGTTGGCGAGGTCCCCGACATACGGGTCGTACGGCGCGAGCCACGGGGCGAGGATCGCCGCGACGACCACCAACGCCACGAGCAACGCCCCGAGCACGAACATCGGGTCGCGGCGCAGACGCTGGCGGAGTGGGGATGGAGCGCGTGACATTCGGTTGGAACTTAAGCACACGGGGGGCCGCGCCGTGGCGCAGCCCCCCGTGCAGATCGGTGCGGCGCAGCGATCAGCCGTTCGCCTCGCGACGACGGCGACGCGCAGCGGCCATCCCGACGAGGCCGGTGGCGAGCAGCGTCATCGTCGCAGGCTCCGGCACCACCTCGCTCGGGCCGTCGGTGTCGTAGACGACGGTCCAGTCATCCATCCCGAGGCGATCCCACGCATAGGAGGTCTGGATGTCGATCGACTCGATCGGCTTGTCGCTGATGATGCCCCACCAGAAGAGGTTGCCGGAGACGCGGGCCACCGTGCCATGGAACGCGGTGTACGCGCCGGTGCCGTTCAGCCGGTAGCTGTACGTCGACCGCGGCGAGACATCACCGCCGTCGGTGCCGTAGAAGCCGAAGCCGTAGACCGGATTGTTGAACGAGAGGCGGAACGCGCCGGTCGTCTTGTCGTCGCCGCTGTCCCAGAGGAGGAAGTACGGGTCGCTCGTGCCGCCCGCGCCGGTCCCGTAGGCCCCGAAGTCCCGCTTCGTGAAGATGTGCGTGAGCGAATTGGCGGTCGGATCGATGACCGAGACCGATCCGGTGAGACCGGGCGCGAGCGCGACATTGCCGGTCCAGTCCTTGTCGGACGCCATGCCGGTGAACCCGAACGTGCTCACCGCGCACCCGGCACCGGTCGCCGCCGACGTGAACGCCGCCTGCTGGGTGACCGCGGGCGCAGCGGCTGCCGCACCGAGCGGGTTGGCCACTCCAGAGAGGTTGCTGTTGACCGAGGCGTAGAAGGTCGAGGCCGTTCCGCACTGGGCGGCCAGCTGGCCAGCGCCGACAAGCAGCGTGGTGGCGACAAGGGCGAGCGGGCGAACAAGCGACATAAGGGCAGCAACTCCGAATCGGGGATCAGAAGGACGTCTGCCCCAACGAGTTAGCAAGCCCCGGGCCACCACCTAACGTGTTTCACAACAACGACTTGAGCAAGGCACACCAGGCCGTTGCGTAGACTCCTCACGACGCCTGTCGCAAATGAGCCACAGTTCTCAAGCCCGCCCCAGCTCCTCCGCGATCGAGCGTAGCTCGCTCACCACACGGCTCCAGGTGTAGCGCGCGACGACCCGTTCACGCCCCGCCGCCCCGAGGCGGGCCGCAAGATTGCGGTCGGCGAGCAGGTGACGCACCGCATCGGTGGCCGCGTGCAGGTCGGTCGGCGCCACGAGCACCCCCGTCTCGCCATCGGCGACGGCATCGGCGATCCCGCCGCTTGCGCCCGCCACGACCGGCAGCCCGCAGGCCGCTGCCTCGAGCAGCGCGATCCCGAACCCTTCGACATCGAGTCCCGCCTCGCGCGAGAGCCCGACGTAGACATCCGCCATCGCGAACGCCGCCGGCAGCTCGGCGTCGCCGACATCGGTCAGCAGGTGCACGCGATCGGCCACGCCGAGTTCCTGGGCCAGCGCGCGCAGGCGATCCTCGTAGGCGCCGCGACCGATGATCGCGTACCGCAGGTCCGGCATCTCCTCGGCGAGTCGCGACAGGACTTCGATCGCGGTGTCGATCCCCTTGTGCGGAACGAGGCG
>DASTAN010000080.1:0-6336 GCA_035712665.1 Gemmatimonadales bacterium | reverse complement strand
CCGTTCTCGAACTCCCGCACCTCGAGTCGCGCGCCGGGATACACCGCGAGCTCCGCGCGCAGCGAATCGAGCATCAGCGGCGTCGTGGCCGGGTCGTAGCGCTCGAGGAGCACGATCAGCTGGCCGACCGTCGGGTCCTCCTCGGACGGCACCACGTTGTAGTAGATGTTCGGGTTGTCGCGGCCGATGTTGGCAAACACGGCGCGCACCCCCTGCCGCGCCTGCACGCGGCGCTCGACGAACGCCACCGCCGAATCGGTGGCCGCGAGCGAGCTCCCGACCGGCAGGCGCACGTTGATCCGGAACTGCGGCGTCTCGGCCTTCGGGAAGAGCGAGAAGCCCACCACCGGCACCAGCGCCAGCGCACCCGCCACGAGGGCGCCCGCGATGGCGAGTGTGGTGCGCGGGCGGGCCAGCGCCCGATCGAGTAGCGGTGCATAGGTCCGTTCGATCCCCCGGAGCAGCCACTGCAGCACGCGGTTGCCGTGCGCCTTCTCCTCGTTCGGCAGCCACGCACTCGCCAGCCACGGCACCACCGTGAAGGCAACGATCATCGAGGCGACGACCGTGACCACCACCGCCAGCGGCAGCGAGCGGATGTAGCGGCCGCTCAGCCCCGGCAGCATCAGGAGCGGCAGGAACGCGAACGCCAGCACCGCCGTGCACCCCACCACCGCGAGGGCGATCTGCTGCGTGCCGCGGATCGCGGCGGTCACGCGGTCGTGCCCCTCGCGCCGCCACCGCGCGATGTTCTCGACGACGACGATGGCATCATCGACCAGCAGGCCCAGGGCGATGACGAAGCCGACGATCGAGAGCTGATTGAGCGAGAAGCCGAGGGCACCGAGGGCCGCGATGCCAAGGGCGAGCGAGAGGGGAATCGCCACCATCACCACGCCCGCGGCGCGCAGCCCGAGCGGGATCAGCGTCACGACCACCAGCGCGATCGCGATGCCGAAGTCGGCCGCGAGCCGGTTGAGCCGCAGGCGGACGTTCGCGGCCTGGTCGAAACCACGCTCGAGGGTGACGTCGGGAGGCAGCGTCCCCTCGAAGGCATCGAGCACTGCCCATACCCGATCGCGCACATCAAGGATGTTGTACCCGGCCAGCTGCTCGGCATTCACGAACACGGCGCGCGTCCCGTTGTAGCGGGCGATGTAGCTCGGGTCGCCGCTCCCCCAGCGCACCGTGGCGACATCGCCGACGCGCAGCACCGCATCGCCGCGCGAGGCGATGACCGTGGCCGCGACCTCATCGGGATGGGTGTAGCTGCCGCTGGTGCGCACCGAGAAGCGCCGCGTGCCGATCGTCACCGCACCACCGGGCAGATCGGCGCTCTCACCACCGATCGCCTGCAGCACCGCCCCGGCCGGGACGCCAAGCTGCGCGAGCCGATCGAGATCAAAATCCACGCGCACCTCGCGCGGCTGCTCCCCCCAGCGCCGGGCACGACGAATCCCCGCCACGTCGGCAATGCGGTCCTCGAGCGCCTCGGCCAGTCGATCAAGCTCGGCGTCACTGGCGGTCGCCGATACAAGGGCGACCTGCACGACGCCGACGTCGAGCGACGAGGTCTTCCGCACCTCAAGCAGCGCAAGCTCTGGCGGCAGGTCGGCCCGCACGCCGTTCACCTCGCGCAGCACCTCGTCGTAGGTGCGGTCGGCATCCACCGACGCCTCGAACTCGATGCGCACCGTGGCCACGTCGCCGCTCACGCGGGCATCGATCGAGGTGATCCGCTCGAGCTCGGCCACGCGATCCTCGATCGGCTTCACCACCAGCCGCTCAAGGTCGGCGGGCGCGGCACCCGGGAGCGCCGCCACGACGGTGTAGATCGGAATCGGGAAGGCCGGGTCCTCCTGCCGCGGAATCGTCTGCCACGCGGAGAAGCCCAGCGCCAGCATCAGCGCGAAGAGCAGCCCGCTCACGGCGGGGCGGCGGACCGCGAGGTCGATGAGGTTCACGGCGCCCCCTCGCGCACCGGCTCGCCATCGGTCACCAGCGTGGCGCCGTCGGTGATCACCCGGGTGCCGGCCTGGAGCCCGCTCCGCACGATGGCGAAGCCGTTGCGCATCGGCCCGAGCACCACCGGCTGACGCACCGCCAGGCCGTTGCGCAGCACGAAGACCGTGCCGAGCGAGTCATCGGCCTCGGCGATGGCGGCGATCGGCACGACGCGAGCAGCGGTCGATGCCCCGATGGCGATGGATGCGCGTCCGGTGAGCCCGGTCGGCAGCGACGGGGCATCAAGCAAGCGCAGCTCGACGGCCCACGTTGCCGAGCCCGGCGTCGGGGCAGCGGCCACCGTCTCGACGCGCGCCCGCCATGTCCGATCGGGCGTCGCACTCAGCGTCACGGTGGCCGAGTCGCCGACGCGCAGGCCCACTGCGGCGGCCTCCGGCACGCCGGCGCGGAAGAGGAGCCCGCCCTCGGTGCGCCCGAAGCGCAACACACCGGTTCCGGGGGCCACGACGCGCCCCGGCTCGGCGAGCCGCGCCAGCACGACGCCATCGGCGGGGGCCGCGATCACGCCGGTGCGTCGCGCGAAGGCCGCTGCCTCGAGGCGGGCCCGCGCCGCGTCGAGTGCCGTTCCCGCGTCCTGCACCACGACGGCCGGCACCACTGAGTCGGCGAACAGTCGCTCCGCGCGAGCGAGGTCACGCGCGGCCTTGGTGACCGCCGCGCGCGCTTCGGATTCCGCAGCCGCAATCGCGGCGAGATCCAGCGTCGCCAACACGTCACCGCGCCGGACCCGTGCGCCGGCACGCACGGTCACCGTCGCCACGACACCGCCCGACGTGAAGCCGAGGTCGGTCTCGTCGCGGGCACTCAGCACACCAGCGACATCGATCGTGCTCGGCAGCGTCGTGTCCGCAACGACAGCGGTCCGCACCGGGCGCGGCGCATCGGGCGGCGTGGCCTCGCCGGTGGCACAGGCACCGAGCACGGCCAACAGGGGGAACAGGGAGTGGTCACGCATCGTCGTCATCCTCAGCGAATCGGGGAGCCCGCGCCGACCGCGCGAGCGAGCGCCACCGCGGCGTCCGCGACGGCGTGGCGAGCAAGGAGCAGTTCGAGATCGGCGGCCGTCGCCGCAGCGCGCGCGCTCACGAGTTCGAGGTGCGAGGCGAGGCCTTCATCCCAGCGGCGGCGCACCAGCGTCCACGTGCGCGTCGCGGCCTCGCGGCGTGCGGTGGCCGGCACGAGCGCCGCCATGGCTGTCGCGTGCGCGTCCCACGCGTCGGCGACCTGGCGCGTCACCTCGGCCTCGACATCGGCGATACCGAGTTCGGCACGCTCGGCCTCGGCCCGTGCTGCGGCCCGTCGAGCCGCATCGCGACCGGGCTGGAACGGCGTCCAGCTGCCCATCACCGTGAGCTGCGCGAGATCGTTCTCGCGCGTGAAGCGCCATCGGTCGCCCTGGAAGCCGTAGTCGAGCGCCGCGGAGATCACCGGGCGGGTTGCGGCCGATGCCGCGCGCTGGCCCGCGCGAGCGCGCTGCACCTGTGCCGATGCGGCCTCACGCTCCTCACGCTGGCGCAGCGCCGCCGCTGTCGCGTCGTCGAGCGAGGTGGGAAGGGCGGACGGCATCGTCTCCGGCATCACCATCGGGACCTCGCTGTCGAGCGGGCGCCGGGCGAGGCGATTGACCGCGCGTCGTGCCTGTGCCGTGCGCTGCGTGGCCTCGAGCAGGCGCTGCTCCGCCTCGGCCACGTCGGCGCGGGCGCGCAGCACGGCATCGGGAGTCGCCACGCCGCCGGCCACGCGCCGCTCGGCCGCACGCAGTTCCTCGCGCACCGCCGCCAGCACCGTCCCGCGCAGCGATGCCTCGGCCTGCGCCCGCGCGTGCCCGATGAGGGCGCGGCGCACCCCCAGCTCCACGTCGCGTGCCGTCACGTCACGCAGCGCTTCCTGCAGCGCACGCGCCCCGCGGGCCTCGGCCGTCACGGCTCCGCGCGACGGATCGAGGATCGGCGCGGCCAGGCGGATGCGCGCGTCCTGCCGTTGCGGAAAGGTGAACGACACATCGGTCGGAAACGCGGCGGTGCCAAGCAGTTGATTGAGCGCGGCGAAGGCAGGGTTCACGAGCCGACCGACATCGGCCCCGCCCTCGAGCTCGACCCACTGCGCCGTGATGCCAAGGGTCGGGATCCGCCATCGTGCCGCGGCATCGGCTGCGTGGCGATCACGTCGGACAGCGGCATCGGCGGCGCGCACACCGAGGTTGGCGCGGACCGCCTCGCGCACGAATCCCTCGACGTCCTGTGCCGCAAGCGGCGGGGTCACGATCAGCGCGAGGGCGACGAATCGACGAAGCAAACTGAACATTGTTAAGTACGCCTCCAAAAAAAGGGGCTCACGCCCCGGCCGTCATGCCGGTCACGAGTGCGCGCAGCATCCGCCCGGCCGTCACTTCCACATCGCGCCACTCGACCCACTCGTGCTCGCCGAACACCACGTGCAGCGAGACCAGTCCGTGCACCGCTGCCCAGCAGATCTGCGAGACCTGATCGGCGTCCTGATAGTCGGGTCCGAGCCGGCGCTCCCGGATCGCCTGGCCCACCGTCACGTGCAGCAGGCCGTAGGCGTCCTCTTCGGGGCTCGGTTCGTGCCCACCCTGCTTCACGTCGTCGTGCGGCAGCATGAACAGGAGGCGGTAGTGCTGCGGGTTCTCGAGACCGAAGCGCACGTAGGCCAGCCCCAGCTCCACCAGACGCTCGACCGGATCGGCCACCCGCATCACCCGGGCGAAGACCGCCCCGAGCCGTCGCATGTCGGTCAGCACCAGCTCGCGGACCAGGGCGTCCTTGTCCGGGAAGTGGTGGTAGAGCGCCGGGGCGGTGATTCCGACGGCCCCCGCGATCGCCCGCACGGTCGTCTGCTCGATGCCGTGCTCGACGAACAGCGCCCGCGCCGCATCGAGGATGCGGTTCCGGGTCTCGGCCCCGTCGAGGTCGCGGCGTGCGGCGGACATGGAACCAGCTTAACAATGTTCAGCCAACCCCGCAACCTCACGGCGCTCAGAGATCGGCGATCCGAGATCGGAGGCTCGCGCCTTCACCCTCTGATCTCCGATCACCGATCTCCCCTCTCCCGGCATGGGGTGCCTACATTGCCCCAATGCGCTTCCTCCGCTGGCTCCTCCTCGGGCTCGTCGTCCTGACCGGCATCTGGTATGTCTGGACGCCGCGCCGCGCCTACGACCGGATGATGCGTGGCCTGGTGACGGCCGACGAGGCGGCGATCGCGGCGACGGTCGACTTCCCCGTCCTCCGCGATCATCTCCGCGCCGACCTGCAGACCGCGATCGATGGCCGGATCACGGCGGAGCCTTCGCTCCGGGCCACGCTTGCGAGCACGATGCTCGAGCCGATGCTGCAGCTCCTGCTGACGCCGTCAGGGCTCGCGGAGGCCGTGAACACCCTTGCGCTGACCGGCCCGGAGGCCGACTCGCTCGCCGCGTCGGTCGAGCCGCGCTTCCGGTATCGCGGGCCATCCACCGTGGAGGTCGAGCTCGGCGGCACCATCGAGGACCCCGCGGGCACGCTCACCTTCAGCCGTCGCGGGATCGGGTGGCAGCTCACCCGGATGCAGGGCGGCCTGCTCGGAGATCGCTGATGCGACACCTGCTGCTCGCCACGATGCTGGGGCCCGTGCTCGTGGGCGCGCAGGCGCGGGTGCGACCCGATCCGAAGCCGCCGCGCACGCCCGAGTGGCTCCTCGCCGGGGCGCAGGTGAAGCAGCGGCCGGCCGCGTCACCGCGTACCCCGATCGCCGCGCAATTCGACTCGCTGGGCCTTTCGCCGCTCGGCGAGCGCGGCGACACCGTCACGCTCTACCTCTTCCCTGACCAGGCGAACCTCACCGCGCGTCGCCACGCGGTGATCACCGCACGCCAGCGCTTCTTCCCGCCGACGTCGTGGCGCGCGGCGTGCGATGAGCTCGCGCATCCGGGGTGGTTCTTCTCGCTCTCGGCGCCGCCGACCTCGGCGTTCGCGATCGTGGTGGCCGGGAAGCGGGAGATGCCGGTGGTGCGCCCCGCGCCGCCGCTCGCCAGGGCGGGGGCAGAGTTCGCGTTCCGGATGTGGGCCGACTCGGCCTGGATCCGCTACGAGCAGCGGATGCAGCCGCGCACCGACCGCGAGCGCGCCTCGCTGTACTACTCGTTCCACGGCGAGGCCGCCGATGCCGGCTGGTCGAAGGTGCGGATGTTCGGCTTCCGCGGCCCGCGCGGGCACGACTACGCGGCGTTCTCGGTCTGGCTGCGCGACGACAGTCGCGACGGCACGCCGAACACGACCGCGACGTGGATCATCGACGCGTGGGGCCGCCTCA
>DASTAN010000079.1:0-3038 GCA_035712665.1 Gemmatimonadales bacterium | reverse complement strand
AGGAGCGACGCGAGGAGGAGGTGGCGCATCTGGACTCCGGCAGGAGACGGGACATTGGCTGCAGCACCGACCGTCAATACTAGCACCAGGAATCACCATCCCGAGGCCGCGATGACCGACCCGCTCATCATCCTCCTTGCCCTGTGCGGGGTGGCCATTCTCCTCGGCCTGCTCGCGCTGGGATGGCGCCTCTTCGGCCTGCGACGGGCACTGCAGGAGGTGCGCAGGATTCCCCTGACTGGCACCGCCACCGCACGCGCCACCGGCCTGCACCTTCACCTCGACGCGACAGACCGCTCCACGATCACGATCGAACGACTCGCCATGCCGCGAACCGTGGCCGAGGCCTGCGACATCGCCCCGCCCGACTGTTGGCGCGTGGCCGAGGACCTCGAGGATCCGCTCGAGCCCCCGGATCCTGAAACCGCGGCGGCCACGGTTGCGTTTCACGACGCGTGGATGAGCTGGGCACCGGCAGCGCGACCGCCCACGGCCCCGGTCTCCCTCCACTGCCCCACCGCCACCCGGGTGCCCGATGGCACGCCGGTGCAGGTGCTCTGGTCTGTCCGCATCGGTGGCATCACCCGACGTGGTGCGATCACCCTCCACACAGGACCTGCATGACCCCCGACGCCGACACCCTGCGCGACGACTTCCATGCCGAACTCGCCAACGGCGGCTTCAGCCAGTTCTTCCTGAACAGCGCGAGCGACCAGCTCGAGGCCACGCTGGCGGCACTGGCGGCGAACGGCGAGGTCGAGGCGCTGGATCTCCTTCGTCGCGCGTGTGCCGTGTTCGGACCCGACGGACCACCGGTCGATCGGGATGCGCGCGGCCTCGCGCTGGTGGCCGGGGGACGCCCGCTGCGTGAGGCACTGGCAGCGCTCGATGCCGCGTACCACGGCGTCCCGGTCCCGCCACCCGCGCCGTCGCACGACGCCGATGCGCTCGCGCTGCTGGTCGCGGCCGGTGCGGCGGAGGATGCCGACCAGCTCCCGGAGGCGCTGGCGCTGGCCGAACGCGCCCGCACCCTCGACCCGGACGATCTCATCGCCGCGCTCTACCACCTCGAGCTCCGCGCGCGGGCCACGAACGGTGACGACGCGGTGCTCCACGCCGAGCTGGATGCGCTGGGCCGCACTGCCGGGGTGGATGTCGCCGCGCTGCGCGCCGAGCTCGCGGCGATCGGCTTCCCGACCGACCTCCTCACGCTGATCCGGAACGGCTTCCCGCATCCGCGGAACCACATCGCCAGCCGACACCGCGAGCGGCACGAGGGCTGACGCGTCGCGCGTCGGTGGGACGCTATCTTGCGGCGTCCCCCGGACCGGAGCGCAGCCGTGCTCGTCCCCAAGCTGGTCACCACGCTGCGCGGCTACACCCGCGCGGCGTTCATCGGCGACCTCACCGCCGGCGTCATCGTCGGCATCGTGGCGCTGCCGCTGGCGATCGCCTTCGCCATCGCGAGCGGCGTCCCCCCCGAGCGCGGCCTCTGGACCGCGATCGTGGCGGGCGGACTGATCTCGCTCCTGGGTGGTTCGCGAGTGCAGATCGGCGGTCCGACCGGCGCCTTCGTCGTCATCGTCGCCGGCATCGTGGCGCAGCACGGCCTCGACGGCCTCGCGCTCGCGACGCTGATGGCCGGCGTGATGCTCATCGCCTTCGGCCTCGCGCGCTTCGGCACCGCGATCACCTACATCCCGTATCCGGTCGTCGTCGGCTTCACCAGCGGCATCGCCGTCCTCATCGCCTCGACCCAGGTGAAGGACCTCCTCGGTCTCGAGATCGCCTCGCTCCCGGCCGAGTTCGTCCCGAAGTGGCAGGCGCTGGTCGCCGCACTGCCGACGGCCTCGACGCCGGCCATCGCGATCGGCGTCGGGACGGTGCTGCTGCTCGCCGTGTGGCCCAGGGTCTCGCGCCGCATCCCGGGACCGTTCGTGGCACTCATCGCAGGCAGCGTGGCCGTCGCCCTGCTCGACCTCCCCGTCGAGACCATCGGCTCGCGCTTCGGCGCGATTCCGTCGGGGATCCCCGCACTCTCCTTCCCCAGCGTCACGATCGACCGTCTGCGCGAGCTGCTGCTCCCGGCGGCGACGATCGCGATGCTCGGCGCGATCGAGTCGCTGCTCTCGGCGGTCGTCGCCGACGGCATGATCGGCGGCCGGCACCGCAGCAACATGGAGCTCGTGGCGCAGGGCGTGGCCAACCTCGCGAGCCCGCTGGTGGGCGGCATCCCGGCCACCGGTGCCATCGCGCGGACCGCGACGAACGTGAAGAACGGCGCCACGACGCCGGTCGCCGGGATCGTGCACGCGCTGACGCTGCTGCTGATCACGCTCTTCGCCGCCCCGCTTGCGGCGCGCGTCCCGATGGCGACGCTGGCCGGCATCCTTTGTGTCGTCGCGTATCACATGAGCGAATGGCGCAGCGTGCGGACGCTGCTGCGCGCACCGCGGAGCGACGTGCTCGTGCTGGTCGTCACCTTTGCGCTCACGGTGCTGGTGGACCTCACCGCCGCGATCGGGGCCGGGATGGTGCTGGCGGCCTTCCTCTTCATGAAGCGGATGGCCGAGGTCGCGCACATCGCGCGGCTCGGCGACGACGAGGAGGACGAGGGTGGCGAGGCGGGACCCGCGCTGCCGAGCGGCGTGCAGGTCTACGAGATCAACGGCCCCTTCTTCTTTGGGGCCGCGGCGGCGTTCCGCCACACCCTCGACCAGGTCTCGGCGCGGCCGTCGCGCCTGGTGCTCCGGATGCGCCACGTCCCGGTCATTGACGCGACGGGGCTGCACGCCCTCGCCAACATCCTCCGCACCGCGAAGGCCGAGGGGACGGTCGTCGTGCTCGCCGAGGTGCAGGAGCAGCCGCGCGCCGCGATCGCGCGGGCGGGGCTCGGGGTGCCGATGGCCGCGACGGTGGAGGAGGCGATCACCAACGGATCCGCGCCGCACTAGCTTTGGCGGTTCCGTCTCAACCCAAGGACGTTCCGATGCGCCGCCTGCTCGTCGTCTCGACGCTCGCCCTCCTCGCCGCCTGCA
>DASTAN010000078.1:0-16587 GCA_035712665.1 Gemmatimonadales bacterium | reverse complement strand
GTCTCGGCGACGCGTTTTCCCTCGTCGTAGCAGCTGCGCTCGCCGCACGGGTTCACGTGACCCCAGTAGGTCTCCTTCTGCGGATGCTCGAGCGGGTCGCCGTAGACCTCCGACGTGCTCGCGTGAACGAGGCGCACCTTGCGGAGGCGCGCGTGCTCGGCGAGACGAATGGCGCCGAGCGCGCTCGTCGTCAGCGTCGCGTAAGGGTCGGACTGGTAGTGCACCGGGCTCGCCGGACACGCGAGGTTGTAGATGCGCTCCGCGTAGACGTGGAGCGTCTCGCGCACGTCGCCGATCTCGAGGTGGAAGTGCGGGTCGCGCCCGGCCTGCTTCAGGTTCGAGAGGTCGCCTGTCATGAGGTTGTCGAGGCCGACGACCTCGAATCCTTCCGCCAGGAGACGATCGGCGAGGTGCGAGCCGAGGAAGCCGGCCGCGCCGGTGATGAGGACCCGCATCAGCTGCTCCCCTTTCGTCCGATCCCGGTGTAGCGGAAGCCAAGGGTGCGCATCCGGTCGGGATCGTAGAGATTGCGCCCGTCCACCACCACCGGCTCGCGCAGCAGCGCCTGCATCCGCGCGAAGTCCGGGTTCCGGTAGACGAGCCACTCGGTCACGATCACGAGCGCGTCGGCGCCCTCGAGCGCCGCATACGGGTCGTTCGCGTACGCGATCCGCTCGCCCCAGATCCCGCGTGCGACCGTCATCGCCTCGGGATCGTGGGCCACCACCGACGCACCGGCGTCCAGCAGCGCGTCGACCAGCGTGATCGCGGGCGACTCGCGCATGTCATCCGTCCCGGCCTTGAAGGCGAGCCCCCACACCGCGATGGTGCGGCCGCGCACGTCGCCGAGGGCCGCGACGAGCTTGCGATGGAGCACGCCCTTCTGCACGGCGTTCACGGCCTCGACCGCCTCCCAGAGCGCGGGGGCCATCCCGGCCTGCCGGGCGGTGTGCACCAGCGCCTTCACGTCCTTCGGGAAGCAGGAGCCGCCGTACCCCGGGCCGGGGAAGAGGAACGCCGACCCGATGCGCGAGTCGGAGCCGATCCCCTTCCGGACGGCGAAGACGTCGGCGCCCACGCGCTCGCAGAGTTCCGCCACCTGGTTCATGAACGAGATGCGCGTCGCCAGCATCGCGTTCGCCGCGTACTTCGTGACCTCGGCCGAGGGAATGTCCATGAAGAGGATCGGCGCCCCGCTCCGGACGTAGGGGGCGTAGAGCTCCCCCAGCAGCGCCTCGGCCCGCGGATCGTCGGTCCCCAGCACCACGCGATCGGGCTTCATGAAGTCCTCGATCGCGGCGCCCTCCTTCAGGAACTCCGGGTTCGAGGCGACGGCGACATCGCCGTCGGTCTCGCCGCGAATCGCCTCGCGCACGCGCTCCGCCGTGCCGACCGGGACCGTGGACTTGGTGACGACCACCTTGAAGCGGTCGAGGTGGCGCCCGATGGTGCGCGCCACCTCGAGGACGTGCTGCAGGTCCGCCGAGCCGTCCTCGCCCGGCGGCGTGCCCACCGCGATGAACACCACCTCGCCGTGGCGGACCGCCCCGGGGAGATCGGTGGTGAAGCGCAGTCGCCCCTCGGCCACGTTCCGCGCGACGAGCGGCTCGAGTCCGGGTTCGTAGATCGGCAGGATCCCGTCGCGCAGCCGTGCGACCTTGTCCTCGTCGCGATCGGCACAGACGACGTCGTTGCCCGTCTCCGCGAGGCACGCGCCGGCGACCAGCCCGACGTAGCCCGAGCCGATCACCGTGACCTTCACGCGCCGACCTTGGTGAGGACGTGGCGCGTGTCGACCGCGAGCCGCGCCGCGCGCTTCACCATCGCCCAGTCGATGCTGGTGTGGTCGGTGACGACGAGCACCGCATCGGCCGCGGCCACGGACGCCTCGGTGAGCGGGACCGACTCGTAGTCGTAGCCCGCCTCCGAGAAGCGCGGCACGTACGGATCGTGGTAGCTCACGTCGGCGCCGTACTGGTGCAGCAGCCCGAGGATGTCGAGCGCCGGCGACTCGCGCAGGTCGTCGATGTCCTTCTTGTACGCCACGCCGAGGACCAGCACCTTCGCGCCCTTGATCGCCTTGCCGTGGCCGTTGAGCTCCTCCATCAGCTTGCGCACCCAGAAGAGCGGCATCTCGCTGTTGAGCTCGCCGGCGAGGTCGATGAAGCGGGTCTTGTAGTTGAGCCCGCGCATCTTCCACGCGAGGTAGTGCGGGTCGATGGGGATGCAGTGCCCGCCGAGCCCGGGGCCGGGCGTGAACTTCATGAAGCCGAACGGCTTGGTCGCCGCGGCCTCGATGACTTCCCAGACATCGACGCCGAGCTTGTCGCAGACGATCGCCATCTCGTTCACGAGGCCGATGTTCACGCTGCGGAAGGTGTTCTCGAGGAGCTTCACCAGCTCGGCCGCCTCGGTGGTGCTCACCGGCACCAGCGTGTCGATCGCCGGGGCGTACATCGCGCACGCGACGCGATGGCAGTCGGGGGTGATCCCGCCGACGACCTTCGGCGTGTTCTTCGTCCCGTACTTCGGGTTGCCCGGATCGACCCGCTCGGGCGAGAAGGCGAGGAAGAAGTCCCTGCCCACCTCGAGGCCGGTGCCCTCGAGCGCCGGCAGCATGATCTCGCGCGTGGTGCCCGGGTACGTCGTGCTCTCCAGGATGATCACCTGCCCGCGGCGGAGCGTCGCCTTGATCGCCTCGGTGGCCGCGACGATGAACGAGACGTCGGGGTCCTTGTACTTCGACAGCGGCGTCGGCACGCAGATCGAGATCGCGTCGGCCTCCGCGAGCCGTGTCGCGTCGGCAGTCGCCTCGAAGTGGCCCGACGCGCGCAGCTCCGCCACCTCGGACGACTTGATGTCCTTGATGTGCGAGGTGCCGGCATTCAGCCCGTCGACGACGCGCGCCGCGATGTCGTAGCCGAGCACCTTGAAGCCGGCCCGGCCGAGCTCGACCGCGAGCGGCAGGCCGACATAGCCGAGCCCGACGATGCCGAAGGTGATGTCGCGCCGTTCGGCACGCGCAATGAGGTCATCCGCAAGCGACATCGGTCAGTACTCCAGGGGTAGGGCGACACGGCGACCATCGCGGGCCGCCAGGTAGGTGGCAATCAGCAGCTCGAGGGAGTGCAGCCCCTCGCGGCCATCCGTCTCGGGCGCCGCCGCGCCGCGCAGCACCTGCACGACGTTCTCGTAGTAGCCGGCGTGGCCGTGGCCATAGACCGACGCGGTCTGGTAGGAGGCGTCGCCGATCGTCGCGTCGGCCGGATCGGCGTCCGCGAACTCCCAGTGGTCGATGCGGTTCACGGCGACGCCGCCGATGCGGGCGGTCCCCTTCTCGCCGAGGATGGTGATCGACCCCTCGAAGTTCTTCGGGTAGGTGAGCATCGTCACCGCCATCGTGCCGAGCGCGCCGCTCCGCCAGCGGATGGCGAGCACGCCGGTGTCCTCGACCTCGATGCGCCGGCCGAGCGTGGCGGTGAACGCCTGCACGCTCTCGACCGGGCCGACCAGCCAGTCGAGGAGGTCGACGTAGTGGCTCGCCTGGTTCATGAACGCGCCGCCATCGAACTCCCACGTGCCGCGCCAGCGCGCGCTGTCGTAGTACTCCTGCGGCCGCTGCCAGAAGACGTTGACGGCGACGGTGTGGATGCGGCCGAAGCGCCCGCGCGCGATCGCATCCTTGAGCCGGCGGATCGTGGCGTTGCGGCGGTTCTGCTTGACGACGAAGAGGTGGACGTTGGCCCGGTCGCACGCGACGACCATCGCCTTGCCGTCCTGCCAGCGCGTCGCCATCGGCTTCTCGGTCACGACGTGGCGACCAGCCTCGGCGCAGCGGATCGCCTGTGCGGCGTGGAGCCCCGATGGGGTCGCGAGCACCACCACGTCCGCGTCCGAGCCGGCGAGCAGCGCGTCGAGCGAGCTGAACCCGCGCGCCCCGGTGCGCGCCTCGGCCTGGGCCAGCGCGGTGGCGTCGGTATCGCAGACCGCCACCACCTCGCACTCGTCCGCGTGGGCCGCGAGCGCGTCGAAGTGGTTTGCGGAGATGCGGCCGCAGCCGACCACGGCGACGCGGATCCGGCGCCCCGTGATCGGCTCCGGCCGGGCCATCCCGGGGCGCAGGAGGTCGCTCACGCGTAGAACTCGCGGATCGCGCCGACGACCTCGTCGAGCTGCGCGGGCACCAGTTCAGGATAGATCGGCAGCGACAGCACGCCGGCCATCGCGGCCTCGGTCACGGGAAGCGAGCCCACGGTGTAGCCGAGGTGCGCGAAGCAGGGCTGCAGGTGGAGGGCCACGGGGTAGTAGACCCCGCACCCGATGCCGCGCGCCTTGAGGTGCTCGAGCAGCGCGTCGCGCCGCTCGGCGCGGATCGTGTACTGGTGGAAGGTGTGCTCGTTGGCCGGGTCGGTGCGCGGCGGACAGACGGCCGGCAGCGACGCGAAGGCCTCGGTGTAGTGGGCCGCATGCGCCTGGCGCGCCGCGTTCCACTGCGCGAGGTGGCGCATCTTCACCAGCAGCACCGCCGCCTGCAGCGAGTCGAGGCGCGAATTGAAGCCGACCTCCTCGTGGTGATACTGCTTCGCCCCGCCGTGGAGGCGCAGCTTGGCGAGGCGGGTCGCGAGGGCCTCGTCCTCGGTCAGCATCATGCCGCCGTCGCCCCAGCCGCCGAGGTTCTTGGTCGGGAAGAACGAAAGTGTCGCGACCGTGCCGAGCTGGCCGGGGGTGCGCCACGCGCCATCGATCCGGCGGCGCGCGCCGATCGCCTGCGCGCCATCCTCGATGACCGCGAGGCCGTGCTTCGCGGCCAGCGGGGCGATCGCCTCCATCTCGGCCATCTGCCCGAAGAGGTGCACGACGACGATCGCGCGGGTGCGCGGGGTGATCTTCGCTGCGATCGTCTCGGCGGTGACGTTGAAGGTCACCGGGTCGATGTCGGCAAAGACCGGCGTGCCGCCGGCGTTGTGGATCGCACCGGCAGTGGCGAAGAAGGTGAAGGCCGGGGCGATCACTTCATCGCCCGGCTTCAGGTCGAGGGCGCGGAGCGGCAGCAGCAGCGCGTCGGTTCCGCTCGCGCAGGCGATGCCGTGGCGCACCTGCATCAGCTCGGCGACGGCCTGCTCGAGCTGCGGAATTTCCGGGCCCATCACGAAGGCCTGCCGCTCGATGACCGAGCGGATGGCAGGCTCCAGTTCATCCTTGATCGTCTGATACTGGGCCACAAGGTCGAGCAACGGCACTGGCATTCGGCTTCAGTCCGTGGAAAAAGTCACGTAACCATCAACAGCACAAAAAGTTAGCCGACCTGCGAGGCCGGAGCAATCTGGGTCAGCCGCCCGTCGGCCTCGGTGTAGCGCGCCCCGCAGTCCGAGCAGGTTGCGTGCCCGTCAGCCACGGCCAGCGTCACTCCGCACGAGCAGACCCAGCCGCGCCGGCGGGCCGGGACGCCGACCATCAGCGCGTAGTCCGGGACGTCGGCGGTGACCACGGCGCCCGCCCCGATGAAGCTGTAGCGGCCGAGGGTCACCCCGCAGACGATGGTGGCGTTGGCGCCGATCGATGCCCCCCGCCCCACGAGGGTGCGGCGATACTCGTGCTTCCGGGAGACGTGGCTCCGCGGGTTGATCACGTTGGTGAAGACGCAGCTCGGCCCACAGAAGACGTCGTCCTCCAGTTCGACCCCTTCGTAGATCGAGACGTTGTTCTGGATCTTGACGTTGTTGCCGATGCGCGTCTTCGGCATCACCACGACGTTCTGCCCGAGGTTGCAGCGCTCGCCGATGACGGCCCCGGGCATCACGTGCGAGAAGTGCCAGATCTTGGTGCCGGTGCCGATGACCGCGCCGTCGTCGATGTAGCTGGATTCGTGGGCAAACCAATCGGCCATGGAGCGCTCCGGGCGCGGGGGTAGCCGGGAAAGTTAGCCGCCCGGCCACCGGGACCGCGCCTCGCCCGGCGGATGTCAGAAGTCCGTAAACTCCGACCGATCTCCGTGCCGGCCCTGCCTACCTTTCCGCCGTGATGCCCGCCCTCCCGACCCGCCGCCCGTGGACCATCGCCGAACGCCTCCTCACGGCCGCCGTCCTGGCCTGCCTGCTCCTGACGGGTGCGGGACTCGCGCTGCTCCATCGCGAGATGACGGCCCGCCGCGAGGCGGTCGAGGAGCGCCTCCGCCGGGATGCCAGCGCGACGGTGGTGGCGGTTTCGTCGGATTTCCACGACGCGCTCCACCTGCTGCGGCGGGCCATCCTGCGGGGGGCCGCCCGGGCCGAGGATGCACCCGGCCGCCATACCCCGCACGAACTGATCGCGGGGGACGGCTGGGCCCTCGAATCCGGGTGGCATACCGGCATCGTGCTGGGCCCCATGTTCCGGGTCCGGGGCGACACCGTCACGACGCTGTCGCGGGGACCGGCAGCCGGATCGGGGATTCGCGCCGCGCTCGATCGCCCCGGGCGGCGGCGGTTCGCGATCAACCACGACCGGATCCTCGCCCGCGCGGCGGACACGGTGCTGCTGGTGCTGGACTCGCTGCCCGATGGCTCGTGGCGCGGCGCGGAGGTGCCGCTGTACACCCTGCGGGAAGGGCTGTGGCGGCCGCGAATGCGCTCGCTCGAAACCGGCTCCCGGTGGGCGGACTCGAGCGGCAGCCTGTTCGCGCCGACCGACACGTTGGTCAGCTATGCCATCCATCGCGGGCCGGGCCAGGTGCCGCTGCTGGTGCACGGCGACACGGCGCGCACGCCGTGGCGCCGCACGCTGCGGCTCATCGACCTCGACGACGTGTGGCTGACGGTCACGTCGATGCCGCCGCTCGAACGCCTGCTCATCCCGGGCGGACTGCCGCCCTCGCCGTGGCCCCGACTCCTCGTGCTTGGTGCCGCGGCACTCGTGGTCATCGCGCTCTCGGCATGGCTGGCGTGGCGGGCGCTGGCGCTCGGCCGCGCGCGCGAAGCCTTCGCGGCGAGCGTCACGCACGAGCTGCGCACCCCGCTCACCGGGATCACCCTCTTCGCCGAAACGCTGCTGCTGGACCGCGCCGGCGGCCCGGAGGCCCGGCGCCGTGCGCTGCAGACGATCGCGGGCGAGGCACAACGACTCGCGGCGCTGGTCGAGAACGTGCTGACGATGGCCCGACGCGGACAGGCCGAGGAACGCCTGCAGGTGCGGGCGACGTCGCTCGGCGACCTCCTCCGGTCGGTCGAGGATGCGTTCGCCCCGATCCTCACGACGACGGGCGTGGCACTGCGCTGCGCCGTCTCGGGGCCGGACCTCGCCACGATCGACCCCGAGGCCGCGCGCCGCATCCTGGTGAACCTCGTCGAGAACGCGCTGCGGCATGCGGCCGACGCCACCAGCATCACCGTGGATGCGATCCACGACGATCGCGGCGTCACGATCGTCGTGGCGGACGACGGCATCGGTGTCGCGCCGCCCGACGCACGCCGGATCTGGGACGCGTGGGAGCACGGCCCCGGCGGCGGTTCGGGACTCGGCCTGGCCGTCGTGCTGCGCCTCGCGCGGCTCCACGGCGGATCGGCACGGCTGGCCCCGTCGGCCCGTGGCGCGCGCTTCGAGGTCACCCTCGCCACGGGCATCGCCGGATGACGCGACGGATCATCATCATCGAGGACCACGCGCCGATCGCCGAGGGGCTTCGGCTCAATCTGGAGCACGACGGCTATGACGTCGTGATCGCACCGACCGGACCGCGCGGACTCACCGAGGTGCGTGCTCGTCGGCCCGATCTGCTCATCCTCGACCTCACGCTGCCGGGGATGGATGGCCTCGAGGTGCTGCGCACCCTCCGCGCCGAGGGGCACGACATGCCGGTGCTGATCCTCTCGGCGCGCGGCACCGAGATCGATCGGGTGCGCGGCTTCCGCATCGGCGCCGACGACTATGTGGTGAAGCCGTTCTCGCTCCCCGAACTGCTGGCGCGTGTGGCCGCGATGCTGCGCCGGCATCCCTCGACGCCCGGCACGGCTCGCACCCCGACGCGCTGGCGATTCGGGACGGTCGTGGCCGACACCGCGTCCCACACCGTGTGGCGTGACGGCGTGGTCGTGGAGCTCCGCCCGAAGGAGTTCGGCCTGCTCGCGGCGCTCCTGGCGCGCGAGGGGCGGGTCGCGACGCGCGCCGAACTCCTCGATGCGGTCTGGCGCTACGAGTACGACGTGCGGAGCCGCACGGTGGACGTGCACGTGCTCGAGCTGCGTCGCAAGCTCGAGGCGGTGCCCGGCGCGCCCCAGCACCTCGTCACGGTGCGCAAGGTCGGCTATCGGCTCGCCGGGGCAGAACCCGCCTAGGCCTCAATCGAAGCGCACGTCGAAGCTGCCGTTCGTGACGGGCAGCGTCGCCGCACCGACCGCGCCCGGCCGACGACCGAGCGTGCCGGTGAAGGTCCCGGACATGCGCCGTGCGCTGATCGACGTGATCGTGATCGATCCCACGTCCTGCGGCGTGCCGCCCCACGACCCGCCGCCGTTCGCATCGGTCACCACCAGGAAGCGCGGCGTGGCGCTCGCCGGCGCGAACGCGTAGGTGCCGGGGGCGGTGATGCCGTTGGCCCGCAGGTCGAGCGTGAGCCCCGTCGTCGTGGCCTGGAAGAAGCGGTCGGCGGTGCCGCGCCCGAGGGCGGTGATCGAGGCGCCGTTGAACGCCGCGGCGCCGAGCGTGGCCGACGCCCGACTCCCGGCCTCGTCAGCGGTGGGCACCGCATAGCCTGCGGATCGCGGCACCGAGAAGCGACCATTCGTGATCGCGAGCGGTGCCCCCGTCGCGCCGGTGAGCGCGGCCACCGCAGTGAACGTTCCCGTCACGCGCTCCGCAGTGAGCGCCGTGATGGTGATCGTCCCGGCGGCGCCGCTGAGCGGCGTCGCATAGATCTCGGGTCCATCGCTCCAGGTGACGAAGCCCCCCGCGACCGACCCGGTGTTGACCCCGAGGGGATAGGTCCCCGGTCCAGGGATCCGCCCGAGGCCGATGACGAGGGTTCGCGCGCGACCGCCGGCCGTGGCGCTGCCGGAGAAGAGCAGCGAGCCCGGGCCCGCGCCGACCACGGAGTTGGCACTGATGAGCCTGCGACCCGCAACGAACGTCGCGGTGCCGATGTTCGCGGACAGCGCGGGGAACTCGCTGCCGGTGGGGTCGGTCGGGCCCTCGGCGGCACAGGCGGCCGCGAGGGCAAGCAGGACAGGTAGGACAGCACGCATGGCGCGCATCGATGGCTCCGATCAGGGGAGCGATGCGGGCCCATCCCGCATCGCGCGCGAAGCCTACGTGCCGACCCCCGGGTTGTGTGTCAGAGTCGTGTCAGGAGCGCCTCAGTTCGTCCGCACGTTGAACGTCCCGTTCGCGACGGCGAGCGTCGCCGGCCCGGCCGTTCCCGGCAGCGCCTGCAGCGTGCCGGAGAAGGTGCCGGCGATCCGCCCGGCGGAGATGGAGGTCACGGTCAGCGTGCCGGCGTCCCCGCCATTCCCGCCCCACGCGTTGGTCGTGCCGGTCTGCTGGATGCGCACGCGGCGCAGCGGCACGGTCGCCCCGGTGAGGGGACCGCCGCCGGGTTCGGTGATCGGCCCCACGGTCAGCGTGACGGTGTAGGTGGGCGTCGAGGCGACCGCGATGCGAGTCGAGGTCCCCCCGCCGCTCCCCACGACCGTGCCGCCGACATATGGCGCGCCCCCGATCGTCGCCGTGAGGGTGCTGCCGATGTTCTCGCCGGAGGCCGGGACGAACCCGGCCGAGAGCGGCACGTCGAAGCTGCCGTTGGTCCCCTGGATCGCGGCCCCGCCCCCGACCGTCGGTTGGGCGCTGAAGCTGAAGGAGCCGGTGATGCGGCTCGTCGTGATCGAGGCGATGGTGATCGAGCCCGAGACCCCGTTCAGCGGCGTGAGCCACGACGCCGAGCCGTCGACGTACGTGATGACCCCGCCCGGCGTCGTCCCGATGTTCACCCCGAGCGGGTACGTCCCGGGCCCGGGGATGAACCCGAGGTTCACCGCGATGCTCTTCGCCCCGGTGGTGGACGCCGTGCTCGACCCCTGGAAGGAGATCGTCCCGGGGATGCCGCCCTGCACCGATGCGGCGAGGATGAACGCACTCGCGGCGCTGAATGCCGAGCCGTTGATCGTGGCCGTGAGCCGATTGGTGCCCCCGCCGCCGCCCCCGCCGCCCGGCCCCGTCGGATCGCCATCGCCGCCGCCACCGCCGCACGCCACCACCACTGCACACGCCACCGTCAGGGGCCACCGCATCGGAACACTCCCGTGGTCGAGGGTCATTCGAGGTAGATTGGGGACTCGGCGTACTCCCGTCGTGATTCCTTGCGTCAACCTCGCCTGCGAGCCGTCATGCCCCGGGTCGATCGCGCCCAACTCGACCGCCTCTTCGCCGCCGCCTACGACGAGCTGCGGCGGCTCGCGGCCCAGGTGCGCACCGACCATCCCGACGCCACCCTGAACCCGACGGCTCTGGTCCACGAGGCCTGGATGAAGCTGTCGCGGCATCCGGGATTCGAGGTCGCGTCGCCCCTGCACTTCCGCCGCATCGTCGGGCGGGCGATGCGCCAGGTGCTCGTCGAGGCGGCACGCGCGCGCACGGCCGCGAAGCGTGGTGGCGCCGACGCGGTGCTGGTGACGTTCGACGACGATGTCGAGGCCGGCGACATCTCGGCCGAGCGGGTCGTGGCCCTCGATGACGCCCTGCATCGCCTCGCGGAACGCGACCCGCGCCAGGCCGCCGTCGTCGAGGCGCGCTACTTCGGCGGGATGGAGGTGCGCGACGTGGCCGCCGCGCTGGAGATCTCCGAGGCGACGGTGCTGCGGGACTGGCGCGCGGCGCGGGCGTGGCTCGCCGTGGCGCTTGGGGATGCGGCGTGAGGACACCACAGGACGAGCACGCGGCGGCGACGGCGCTGTTTCACGAGGCCCTCGCGCAGCCTGCCGCGTCGCGTGCGGCATGGCTGGCGACCGCAACCCCTGACCCCGTCCTGCGCGCGCTTGTCGCGGCGATGCTCGCGGCCGACACGCCGTCGAGCACCTCGCCGGTGGACACGCCCCTCGCCGACGTCGCGGCGGCGGTGATGGAGGTGTCCGCGCCGACCACCGTTGGCCCATACCGACTCCTCGGGCGCCTCGGCGAGGGCGGGATGGGCATTGTCCACCGCGCGCGCCACGAGACCCTGGGCCACGAGGTGGCGCTCAAGCTGCTGCGGGACGGGTGGATCTCCGCCGCGCGACACGAGCGGTTCGTTCGCGAGCAACGACTGCTGGCGCGCCTGGTGCACCCGCACATCGCCCGGCTGCACGAGGCAGGCACCCTCCCCGACGGAACACCGTGGTTCGCGATGGAGCTGGTGGAGGGCACGGCCCTCACCGCGTTCGCGGCCACGGCACGACTCGACCTCGCCGGACGCGTGGCCCTGCTGCTCCAGGCGTGCGATGCGGTGGCCCACGCGCATGCCAACGCCATCCTGCACCGCGACCTCAAGCCGTCGAACATCCTCGTGACGCGCGAGGGGCAGGTGCGCCTGCTCGACTTCGGCATCGCGACGTCGCTCGACACCGATGACGAGGCGACCGCCACCCTGCCCCGCTTCACGCCAGCCTACGCCGCGCCCGAGCAGGCCGAGGGCGCCCCGCCGAGCGTGCAGATGGATGTCTACGCCCTCGGCGTGATGCTCCACGAGCTGCTGACCGGCGCGCGTCCGGACGGCGCGACACCACCGAGCCGGCACCCGGACGCACCGCGCGAGGTGCGCACCGCCCGGTGGCGCGATCTCGACACGGTCGTCGCCACCGCCACCGCCAACGACCCAGTGGTCCGCTACCGCAGCGTCGAGGCGCTCGCGCGCGACCTGCGTCACGTGCTGCGCCTGCAGCCGCTCGATGCCCGCCCGGCGTCGTGGTCGCGTCGTGCCCGACTCTTCGTGCGGAGGCATGCTCAGGCATCGACCCTGACCGCCGCCGCGCTGGCAACCGGCGCTGGCGCGCTCGCGTGGCACACGGCGCGACTGACGGACGCACGCGACGCCGCCCGCGCGGAGGCGGAGCGAGTGGGACGGATGCAGCGCGTGCTCTTCGGCCTACTCACGGGCGACGATGCCTCCGTCGCCCCGGCGGATTCCCTGCGCGTGCGTGACCTGGTGGATCGCGCCGAGCGCGAGGTCCCGACGCTCGATGCCGACCCGCTGCTGCAGGCCGAGCTGCTGGCCACCCTCGGCGGCCTGCGGCGCCGCCTCGGCGACCTCGACCGTGCCGACACGCTGCTGCAGCGTGCGCTGACGCTGCGCACGGCGGCGCTCGGCCCAGCCCACCGCGACGTCGCCGCCACGCACCTCGCGCTCGGCCTGCTGCGCGTGGACCAGGCCGATCTCGCGCCCGCCGAATCGCTGGTGCGGTTGGCGATCGCGCAGGTGAGCACGGATGACCCGCTGGCCCGCGAGGCGCAGGCCGCGCTCGGCATGGTGCTGCAGGAACGCGGCGACTATCTCGCGGCGATCGCCGTCCAGGAAGCGTCCCTGGCGACCTTGCACGATGCGCCTCCCGTGGAGCGCGCCGACGCGATGATCATGCTGGCGGCCACGCACTTCTATGCCGGCGCGTACGACATCGCCGATTCGCTGCATCGTGCCGCGCTGCCGATCGTCGTCGCGGCGCGCGGCGCGGCGCATCCGAGCGTGGCCGACGTGCACATCAACCTGGGGGCGAGCGCGTTCCAGCGGGGCGACTACGCCACGGCCGAGCGCGAGCATCGGCAGGCGCTGGCGCTCGCCACGCAGTGGTACGGGCCGGAGCATCCGGTCACGGCCTCCGCCCTCACCCAGGTCGGCCGGGCGCTGATCTACCTCGAGCGGCGGGACGAAGCGCGACCGCTGTTGACGCGCGCGCTGGCGATCCAGGAATCGCGCCTCGGGCCGGATCACCCGCGCGTGGCATCGGCGCTCAACGAGGTGGCACTCCTCGAGCTGGGTGCGGAGCACCTCGACGCGGCCGAGGCCGCGTTCGGTCGCATGCTGGCGATCTACCGCCGGGTGCACGGGCCCGATGACTGGCGCGTGGCCGTCGCGATCTCGAATCTCGGCACCGTCGCGATGGCCCGGAAGGACTGGCGTGCCGGCGAACGGCAGTACCGCGAGGCGGTGCGGATCTTCACCGCGAGCCAGGGCGCGAGCCACGTCAACACCGGCATCGCGCAGATCAAGCTGGGCCGGTCGCTGCTGCGCCAGCGGCGCTACGCCGAGGCGATCGCCATGACGCAGGCCGGGCACGATGTCGTGGCGGCACAGGCCGACCCGGCGGTGTCGTTCCTGGAGGCGGCGCGGAAAGATCTGGAGGAGGCGAGAACCGCCGTGAGGGGTGAGGGGTGAGGGGGACACGGGACACGGGACATGGGACACGGGACAAGGGAGACGTGATCCAGAGCGGAGGCGAGGGATCTCGGCACCGGCCACCACCTCAGCCCTGCTCCTCACTTCTTCGGGAAGAAGAACCCGATCAGGGCACCGGTGGCGCCGAGGACCGCGCCGGCAAACAGCGCGGTTGGCAGGGCATTGTTTCGCCCTCCAGTCTCTGAAGCCCCTGCCAGCCCATCCGCCCATATGAGTGCGGCCAGCCCACCCACAATCCCGAGCCCCAGCCCGACCTCCGTGGACCAGGTCGCGCCGCTGTCAGCGCGGGCACGGAGTGACGCGACGTCCACGGCGCGGACATCGGCACGCGCCGGGGCGATCGGCGCCAGCCCGACGCGTTGCGGTCCCGGACCTTGAGCGACCAGCGACAGCGGCGTGAGCACCAGGACGAGCGCGGCTCGCGCGCGGTGATGCAGGGATGGCATGACGGGCCTCGGGGGAGAGTGAGACCCCAAAACTGAAGGCGGAAGGCGGAAGGCGGAAGGCGGAAGGCGCAAGGCCCAAGGCTCAAGGCTCAAGGCCCACGGCTCACGACTCACGACTCACGACTCCCGACTTACGACTCCCATCGCCCCGATCACCTTCACCTCCGGCTCCAGCGCGATCCCCCACCGATCGTGCACGCTCCGCTGCACGGTGCGCATCACCTGGAGGACATCGGCCGCCGTGGCGCCGCCGGTGTTGACGATGTAGTTGGCGTGCATCGTCGAGACCTCCGCCCCGCCGACGTGCAGCCCCTTGAGCCCCGTCGCCTCCACCACCTGCCCCGCCGTCCGCGGCCCGTCCTCGGGCCAGTCACTCGGCAGCACCGGATTCTTGAAGACGCTGCCGCAGCACGGCTGGTTGAACGGCGTCTTCTCGCGGCGCCACCGATACAGCTCGTCGGTCTCCGCCTCGAGCGCCGCGGTGTCGGCCGCGTGCAGCTCGACGGTGGTCTCGAGCACCACGACGTGCCCGAGGGCGCTCCGGCGATAGGTGAAGCCGCACTCGGCCGCCGGCACCACGTGATCACGACCCTCGGCATCCACCACCAGCACAGAGGTCACGGTGTCCTTCCATTCGGCACCGTGGCAACCGGCATTCATCACGATGCCGCCGCCGACACTGCCGGGGACGCCGACCATCTTGTGGATCCCGCCGAAGCCCGCCGACGCGGTGCGCTTCGCCGCGAGCGGTGCCGGGAGTCCGGCCCCGAGCGTCCAGCGCGTGCCGTCGTTGACGAGGCGGTCGACCCCCTTCCCCATCCGGATCACCAGCGCATCGAGCCCGGCATCGGGGAAGAGCAGGTTGCTGCCCAGCCCGAGCGCGAACCACGGCACCCCGGCCTCGGTCGCGAAGCGGAGGGCCGTCGCGACATCCTCGGGCGATGCGGGCATCAGCACCGTCGCCGGTCCGCCGATGCGATAGGTGCTCCACCGCGCGAGCGGCTCGGCCGCCCGCACCTCGCCGCGCACCCGCTCGGCGAGGCCCGCGATGAAGCCCGCGTCGCGCGCCGTGGTCACGACGCGGCCGTGCCCCGCAGCAGCTCGTACCACGACTGCATCGAGCGCACCGACCCCGACTCGCGGCGGCGCGCCTCGATCGCGTCGCACGCGGCGTTGGCGGCCGAGAGCGTCGTCGTGTAGGGGATGCCGTGCTGCAGCGCCGCGCGCCGCATCGAGCGGTCGTCGTGCTGCGTCAGCTTCCCGAGCGGCGTGTTGATGAGCAGGTGCACCTGCCCCGACACCATCAGGTCGATGCCGTTGGGGCGCCCTTCGTACACCTTCAGCACCGATTCCGCCGCGACGCCGTTCGCCTGCAGGTGGCGCGCCGTGCCGCCGGTGGCGAGCACCTTGAAGCCGAGCGCCTGGAAGCGCTGCGCCAGCTTCACCGCGGCCGGCTTGTCGTGGTCGTTCACGGTGATCAGCACCGTCCCCTCGAGCGGCAGCTCGGAGCCGGCGCTCGACTGCGACTTCGCGAAGGCCATCCCGAACGAGGCGTCGATCCCCATCACCTCGCCGGTGGACTTCATCTCGGGGCCGAGGCGCACGTCCACGCCCGCGAACTTGGCGAACGGGAAGACCGCTTCCTTCACGGCGACCCAGGGCGGCTTCGGGTCGTCGGTGAGGCCGAGCTCCGGGAGCTTCTTCCCGGTCATCACCGCGGCGGCCACCGACGCGAGCGGCACCCCGGTCGTCTTCGAGACGAACGGGATCGTGCGCGAGGCGCGCGGGTTGACCTCGATGACGTAGACCTGGCCGTTCTTCACCGCGTACTGCACGTTGATGAGGCCGACCACGCCCAGCCGCTTCGCGAAGGCCCGCGTGTGGGCGCGCATCTGCTCGACCTGCGCCTCGCCGATGAGGTACGGCGGGAGGACGCAGGCCGAGTCGCCGGAGTGGATCCCGGCCTCCTCGATGTGCTGCATCACGCCGCCGATGATCACCGTCTCGCCGTCGCAGATCGCGTCCACGTCGGCCTCGAAGGCGTCCTCGAGGAACGAGTCGATCAGCACCGGATGTCCCGGCGCCACGCGCGCCGCCTCGTCGAAGAACTCGCGCAGCTCGGCCGCGTCGTAGACGATCTTCATCGCGCGGCCGCCGAGGACATAGCTCGGACGGACCAGCACCGGGTAGCCGATCTGCTCGGCGACCTCGAGCGCCCCCTCGAGCGACATCGCGGTGCCGGCCGGCGGCTGCTGCACGCCGAGCTCGCGGACGAGGGCCTCGAAGCGCTTGCGGTCCTCGGCGGCGTCGATCGCGTCGGGCGAGGTCCCGAGAATCGGCACGCCGGCCGCCTCGAGCCCCTTGGCGAGCCGGAGCGGCGTCTGGCCACCGAGCTGCACGACGACGCCGCGCGGCTTCTCGACGTGGACGATCTCGAGGACGTCCTCGAGCGTCAACGGCTCGAAGTAGAGGACGTCGCTCACGTCGAAGTCGGTCGAGACGGTCTCGGGATTCGAGTTCACCATCACCGTGCGCCAGCCGAGCTCGCGGAAGGCGAGGGTCGCGCGGACGCAGCAGTAGTCGAACTCGACCCCCTGGCCGATGCGGTTGGGGCCGCTGCCGAGGATGATCACCGTCGGGCGGGTGTCGGCGCCGGGGCCGGCCTCGTTCTCCTCGTCCCAGCAGGAGTAGAGGTACGGCGTGCTCGACGGGAACTCGCCGGCGCAGGTGTCCACCGTCTTGTACACCGGG
>DASTAN010000077.1:0-14491 GCA_035712665.1 Gemmatimonadales bacterium | reverse complement strand
CCCTCACCCCACACCCCTCACCGCAACATCGGCCCCACCACCGACACCACCCCCACGATCACCGCCACCCCGATCAGGTCCAGGATCAGCCCCGCCCGGATCATCCGCGAGAGCGGGACCACCCCCGAGCCGTAGACGATCGCGTTGCACGGCGTCGAGACCGGGAGCGCGAAGCCGAGCGACGCCCCCATCGTGGCGCCGAGGGCCGGGAGAAACGGGTCGCTCCCTGCCGCGTTCGCGATGGCGATCACCACCGGCACCACCATGTTCGCCGAGGCGGTGTTGGACGTCGCCTCCGACAGCAGCGTCGCGACCAGCGTCGAGGCGATGAGCAGCCCGATCCCCGACGCTCCGCCCGGGATGTAGCCGGTGAGGCCACGCCCGATCGCCTCGGCGAGGCCGGTCGTGAACGCCAGCGTCCCGAGCGCGAAGCCGCCGCCGTAGAGCAGCACCACGCCCCACTCGATCGACTCCGCCTCGCGCCACCCGATCGCCCGGGCCGTCCCCTCGCCGGGCAGCACGAAGAGCAGCAGTGCCCCGAGCATCGCCGCGACCCCCTCCGGGATGCGCGCGCCGACCAGCTGCGTGAGCGGATCGCGTTCGCCGAGGGCCAGCGCCAGCACGCCGGGGAGAATCCAGAGCGTCACCGTCGCGGCGAAGGCGAGGACCACCGACCGCTGCCCGCGCGTCCACGGCCCGAGGGCCGCCGCCCCGGCGCGGGTGATCTCCGCACTCTCCGGGAAGCGGCGCACGCCGGCCGGCGAGAGGAGCGTCATCACGCCCGCAAGCGCGAGCATCATCAGCACCACGACCGGCACGCCGACGAGCATCCAGCTGAAGAACGGCACCTCGATCCCGAGCTCGGCGCGAATGAAGCCGAGGCCGATCACGTTGGGCGGGGTGCCGATCGGCGTGGCGAGGCCGCCGATGCTCGCGGCGAACGCGATCATCAGCATCAGCCCCGTGGCCCAGCGCGGATCGAGCGCGCCGCGCGCACCGAGCTCGCCGCGATACAGCGCGCGGAGCATCGAGAGACCGATGCCGAAGAGCATCGCGGTGGTCGCCGTGTTCGAGATCCACCCCGAGACGACGGCAGCGACGAGTCCGAAGGCGAGGAGCAGGCGCGTCGGCGAGGCCGCGACGCGCGGACGCGCGAGGACCGCGTAGGCCACCCGCTTGTCGAGCCCGTGGTGGAAGATTCCCTGCGCGAGGATGAACGAGCCGATGAAGAGGAACATCAGCGGATCGGCGAACGGCGCGAAGACCTGCTTCGCCGGCGCGACACCCGCGACCACGCACGCGCTCGCACCGAGCAGCGCGGTCACCGGCATCGGGAGCGCCTCGCTCAGCCAGAGCAGCACCACCCCGACCATCACCGCCGCGAGCCGGTGGGCTTCGGGCGAGAGCGAGGGGAAGTCGGCCAGGGCGATCGCGACCACCGCGACCGGGGTCGCGACGATGCCGACGCGGCGACGCCAACGGTCGAAGGCCACCTCCCCCGGCGACAGCGCGAGCGGGACGCCGAGGTCGTGACTCATCGACTCAGAGACGGCAGCGCGACGGGTCGCCGCTGTCGAAGCCCGTCCGGAACGCACGCATCCGCGCGTCGCTCGAGCCGTGGGTCCACGTCTCGGGACGCACGGCCGTCCCGCTCATCTGCTGGATGGCGTCGTCACCGACGGCAGCGGCCGCCCGGAGCCCCTCCTCGAGATCGCCGGCCTCGAGACGCCCCTGCTGCGCGGCGTAGTGACCCCACACGCCGGCGTAGCAGTCGGCCTGCAGCTCGAGCCGGACGCTCAACGCATTGGCCTGGTCCGGGCGCGCCCGCTGCGCACGACTCACCTCGGCATTGGTGCCGAGCACGTGCTGCACGTGGTGGCCGACCTCGTGCGCGAGGACATACGCCTCGGCAAAATCGCCCGGGGCGCCGAAGCGCCGCGCGAGCTCGTCGTAGAAGCCGAGGTCGACGTACACGCGCTCGTCGGCCGGGCAGTAGAACGGCCCCATCGCCGATTGCGCCGCCCCGCAGCCGGAGGTGGTGCCGTCGCGGAAGAGCACCAGCCGCGCATCGCGATACGGCGTGCCGAGCGAGGGGAGGAGACGCGTCCAGAGTGCCTGCGCATCGTCGAGCACGAACGACACGAACTCGACCTGCTTCTCCTCGGCCGGGTCGGTGATCGGTGCGGCAGCGGCCGGGGCGCCACTGCCGGCGCCGTCGAGGGCGCCGAGGAGCGTGAGCGGATTCTGCTTGGTGACCAGGGCGATCAGCAGGACGATGACGATGCCGCCGAGACCGAGTCCGCCGGCGCCGCCAGGGAGCCGACCGCCCCCGCCGCCGCGACGGTCTTCGAGGTTCGCCGAGCGACCGCGGGATTGCCAGCGCATGGGGGTCGACTCCGATGTGTGAGTGGGAGTGGATGCTGAGGGCCTTGAGCCTCGGGCCTTGAGGGAGCGACCGCAAGGCTCACGGCTCACGGCCCACGGCCGTCCGCTACTTCGGTACGGAGAAGATCCGCCCCCACCGCACCGCCGACACGAACGGCAGCGGGCGCCAGCTCGACGGATCCCACGAGTAGTAGATCAGCACCGGCGTGCCGCGGACGTTCTTGCGCGGCACGAGGCCCCAGAAGCGCGAGTCGCGCGACTGGTCGCGATTGTCGCCCATCATCCAGAGCGAATCGCGGGGCACGACCAGCGGCCCCCACTCGTGCACATCCGGAAGATACGCCTCGGCATCGGTGCCGACATAGTGCGGCAGCTGCATGCGCCGCATCGCGAGCCGGGTCGGCTCGTCGAGCGACCAGCTCGGGTCGCTCGACTGGGCATACGGCTCCTGCAGCGCGGTACCGTTGCGGTACAGCACGCCGGCGCGCATCGCGACCGTGTCGCCCGGCACCGCGATGAGGCGCTTCACGAGGATCGAGTCCTCGACCGGCGAGTGAAAGACGACGATGTCGCCCGCGCGCGGCTCGCGGATCGCCGGGAGTCGCGCATCGATGAACGGGATCTTCGCCCCGTACAGGAACTTCGTCACGAAGAGGACGTCGCCGACCATCAGCGTCCGCTCCATCGACGGCGACGGGATGCGGTACGCCTGCACCACGAACGAGGTGAGCAGGAACCACGCGACCAGCGTCCCGAGGATCGCCTTGGTCCACTCGACGAGCTTCTTGGCTGCCTTCGATTCGGTCATCGTCTCGATGTCAGGATGCGGGACGCAGCCGGTGCGCGTACTGGGCGCGCAGCTTGGCCACCTTGGGCGCGATCATCGCCTGGCAGTAGGCCTGCTCGGGATGCCGCTGGTAGTAGCGATGATGGTACGGCTCGGCTGGCCAGAAGGTGTCGAGCGGCTCGACCGTCGTGACGATCGGGCGCGGAAAGGTCCCGGCGGCCTCCAGCTCGGCGAGGACCGCGCGTGCCTCGTCGGCCTGCTCGGGCGATTCCGCGAAGATCGCCGAGCGATACTGCGTCCCGCTGTCCGGTCCCTGTCGGTTGAGGGTCGTCGGGTCGTGGAACGCGAAGAAGAGCCCCAGCAGGTCGCGGTAGCTGATCACCGCGGGATCGTAGGCGACCCGCACCACTTCGGCGTGCCCGGTCGCCCCGCTGCAGACCTGCTCGTACGTCGGGTTGGGCCGACGCCCGCCGGTGTAGCCCGAGACGACATCCGTGACGCCATCGACGCGCTCGAACACCGCCTCGAGGCACCAGAAGCAGCCGCCGCCGAGCGTCGCGTGCGTCTGGGTGCTCATCCCCGGGTGATCTGCGCGAGCTGCGTCCGCTCGCAGTCGGGGCAGATGCCGTGCGAGAGCTGCGAGTCGGCGTGGACCCGCAGGTACTCGTTGAGGTCCGCCCAGTAGTCGTCGTCCTGCCGGATCCGGCGACAGAACGAGCAGATCGGCAGGAGCTGCGCGAGCGTCTTCACCTCGCTCAGCGCGTCGAAGAGCTGCCGAGACACCCGGCGGTAGGCCAGCATCGTCGTCGCCTGCCGGCCCAGCCGGAGCAGCACCTCGCGCTGGCGATCGGTCAAGTCGTGGGGCTTCGTATCGAGCACGCAAACCGTACCGAGCGCCTCACCGCCCTCGGCGCGGATCGTCGCCCCGGCATAGAAGCGGATGCCGTCATCTCCGGTCACGAAGGGATTGTCCTGGAACCGCGGATCGAAGGTCGCATCCGGCACCTCGAGCAGCGGCACGTCCTCCGCGACCGCATGTGCGCAGAACGCCTCGTTGCGCCGCGTCTCGGAAAAGTCGACGCCGATGCGCGCCTTCAGGAACTGGCGGTCCTCGTCGATGAACGTCACCAGCGCGATCGGCGCGTCGCAGACAGCGGAGGCGACGAACGCAAGATCGTCGAATGTCGCCTCCGGATCGGTGTCCACGATGGCGTAGTCGCGGAGCGCCGCGAGGCGGACGAGCTCGTTTGGCGGCAACGGGGCGGCTGGCATTGTGGAAAAATAACCTCGGTGTCGTCGAGTCTCGTCAGAAGGTCCACGTCGCACGGCGTCCGGGGCCGAAGCGCAGCACGCTTCGCGACCCGAAGTGATACGACGGGTTGCCGACGGCCGGGCGACGCAGCACGAACTCCAGTCGCTCGACACCCGCGCCACGGTACTCCGGACGAATACGGAGCCGGACACCCTCGAGGTCGACGACGATCCCTTCGCCCTCCGGCGTCACGGTGGCACCGAGCGCGCGGAACGTCGTGTCGAGCGCCGCGATGCGCGCGCTCGGGACCGCCAGCGTGGCCGAGAGCAGGTCGAGCACCAGCGGCAGCGAGTCGGCCGGAACGTCCCAGGACGGTTCGGGCGGTCTGGGCGAGCGAATCAGGTTGGCGCCGGCAACCTCCGGCGGGGCCACGCTCACGCCCAGCGCCCCGACCCGCACCGTGCCGGCACGCCCCGGGGCGCGCAGCACGAGGCAGGTGGTGCGGCCGCAGAACGTGAGTGCCTCGGAGGCCGGGGTGAAGAGCGGCAACAGCAACGGCGAGCCCGCGACATCGGCCGTCGTGGCCGAATCGAGCATCACCTCGAGGCGGGTGAGCGCGGCGGGAGCCTGGGCGCCGAGCACGGGGACCGCGCCGGTGAACGCGAGCAGAACGAGAAGTCGATGCATCACCAATGATACGTTTCTGCGGTCGCCACTCGCACACCCCCAGGCCTCGGAGGCCCGTGATGCGTCGTCTCGTGCTTGCCCTGTTCGTCCTCGGTGCCCCCGTCGCAGCCCAGGATCACCAGCACCAGCCGGGGATGACCCATCCCGCCGGGGCGACCGCCGCGAAGGAACCGGGCCAGTCCGCGTTCGCGGCGATCGCCGAAGTCGTCGCGATTCTCCAGGCCGACCCCGGCACCGACTGGGCGAAGGCCGACCTCGAGGCACTCCGCCAGCACCTGCGGGACATGGATGACGTGACGATGCGCGCGGAGGTGGTGGCCCGTCCGATCGCGGGCGGGATGCAGTTCGACGTGACCGGCAGCGGCCGCGTCGCGGCGGCGATCCGCCGGATGGTCGAGGCGCACGCCCCGATGCTGACCGCGCTCCCCGAATGGGAGGCGACCACGAGCCGCCTCGCCAACGGCGTGCGCCTCACGGTGACCAGCGCCTCGCCGGCGCTGCAGTCCCAGATCCGCGGGCTCGGCTTCATCGGGATGATGACCCAGGGGGCGCACCACACGACCCATCACGTCGCGATCGCGCGGGGCAGCGATCCGCACGGCGGGCACCACTAGGCGTCAGCCCCCGCGCCGCTCCGGATCGAGGAACGCCGCCAGCGCCTCGGCCAGCTGGTCGAGGCGCGCATCACTGAGGTCGGTGTTGACCGGGAGCCGCTTGCCGGCGACGGTCCACTCGATGTCGACCCACCGCGAGATGATCGATCCGCCGCTCTGCCGCGCCGACTCGACCCAGAGCGCCTGCGCCTCGGGCTCGAACAGCAGGCGGAGCCGCAGCTCGCCGAGCAGGTACTCGGCACTCGCCCCGCCGTCGGGATCCGCGTCGTACTCGCGCGCGACCAGCCGGAAGCCGTAGGCCTCGAGCAGCGGCCCGAGAAAGAGCGACGCCCGCGTGAACGGCGGCGAGGGGTTGTGGCTCACCGCTCGCTCTTGGGGAAGCGCCGCATCCAGCGCGCCATCTCCGCGATCCATCCCGCGACGAACTGTCGCGTGGCGTCGTGCATCAGCGCGCCATCGGTGAACTTGTCATCGGCGTTCGAGACCAGCACCTGCGGCGCGGGCAGCGTCGGCGAGTTGAGGGCCACGAGCGTCTGCCGCAGGTGGTACTGCGCGCGCGTCGTGCCGATCATCCCGTTCGAGGCGCCGAGAATCGCGCTCGGGATCCCGAAGAAGCCGTGCGGCATCGGCCCGCGCGAGAGCCAGTCGATCAGGTTCTTGAGACCACCCGGGACGCCGTGGTTGTACTCGGGCGTCGCGATGATGATGCCGTCCGAGGCGCGCACCGCCTCGCGAATGCGCGTCACGCTGGCCGGGCGCGGCGGCTCGCCGACCTCAAGATCCTCGTTGAAGACCGGCACGTCGCGCCAGTCGAGGATCTCGAGCGTGACATCCGCCGGCAGCATGGCCTGGACCGTGCGCAGCAGTGCCGTGTTGTGCGAGCCCGCGCGGAGCGAGCCCGAGAAGCCGACCAGTGACAGCGGTGCTGCCATTGCGTACCTGTCCTTCGTGAGTGAGTCAGCGCCGCGCCACGTCGGGCAGCGGCGTCAGGCGGGCGGTGATCGCCGCGCGATCCGGCTCGAACATCGGCGGCAGGATGAGGCGGGAACCCAGCTGCTCCAGCGGGTCATCCACCGTGAACCCCGGCCCCTTCGTCGCGAGCTCGTACAGCACGCCCGACGGCTCCCGAAAATAGATCGAGCGGAAGTAGTGCCGATCGATCACCTCGGTGCTCGCCACCTCGTGCGCGCGCAGCCGCTCGAGCCAGGCGTCGTGCTCCGCCGGCTCGGTGGCCCACGCCACGTGATGCACCGTGCCCCCGCCCTGCAGGCTCCGCCACGTCGGGGCCGCGTCGAACCGGATCGTGCCGCGACGCGAATCGCCCCTGAGCTCCCACGCGCCGTCCGCGATCTGGGCAGCCCCCATCACCTCCTCCAGCACGCGCTGCGTTCCCTCGAACCGGTCACCGTACGCCACCACGTGGTCGAAGCCGAGAAGCTCGACCTCCGCCGGGATCTCGGGGTGTCGCGGCCGAAGCGGGGCGTCGCCCGAGCGATCCGGGACGAGCGACAGCGCCAGCCCCTCGGGATCGGTGAAGTGCAGCTCGCCGTCGGTGCACGCCGACGGGCGCCCCGCGTCGGCGAGTCGCTCCGACCAGAACTCGAACGCGGCCTCGCTCGCCACGCGGAAGGCGATGCGATGCACCATCCCCGCGCCCGCGCGGCCGGGGCGCGCGCCCTTGATCTCGAAGAAGGTCAGCTCCGCGCCGGCTGACCCATCGTAGTCGGCGTAGAAGAGGTGATAGACCGTCGGATCGTCCTGGTTCACCGTCTTCGCGACGAGGCGGAGCCCGAGCACGCGCGTGTAGAAATCCAGGTTCCCCACGGCATCGCCGGTGATGCACGAGATGTGGTGGATGCCGTCGAGCCGCATCACGACCCCGTCAGTTCGGCGACGAAGGCGCGGATCCGCTTGGCGTTGGTGCCGACGTCGCTGCGCCCGACCCGCGACTTGCTGCGGATGTCGACTCGGCTGCCGTCATTGTCGGGACGCACCCGGATCACCACATCATCGACGAAGCCGAAGAAGCGCGTCATCGCGTACGCCTCGAGCCGTCCCTCGGCCGGCACCTCGGCCACGATCGTCCACCCCATCGCGCGCGCCGCCTGGCGAACCCGTTCGAAGGCCGTCGCCGGCGGCACCGCGAGGCGCAGCGGCTGGATGTCGGGATAGGCGGCACGCTGCTGCGCGGCGACATCCGCGCCCGCGTACTCCGGCGGGTTCGGCGCGTCCGCCCGCAACGGGGCGATGGCGACGAATGGCGGCGGGTCGTCGGTGTCGGTCGTGATGTCGTGGATCGGTGGCACCGTGCGCGCCGAGCGACGCAGCTGGATCGGCAGCGCGGCCACGCCAAGCCCCACGAGGATCAGCAGCACGAACCCCGCCGTGCGCCGTGGCGGTTCCGAACGGAGCAGCGCCACCAGCGTCAGCACCGCGCCCACGAGCCCCAGCACCGCACCCCACCGAAGCAGCGTGAAGCCGAAGCGATAGTCCCAGACCCCGAAGCGGGTGCCGGGACCCGCGGCCGAGAGGCACGCGACCGCGAGCGCCACCACGACCAGGGCAAGATTGCGCAGCGGCATCACGACTCCGTCGTCAGAAGGTGAGGTTGAGCCCGATGCTCGGCAGCACGCCGATGCTCTCGTTCGGCTCGGCGCGGCCGAGGCGTTCGTTCCACTCGAACTGCGACACGTTGGCGCGCCCGTAGATGTTCTGGATGTCGATGTAGCCGATCAGCTGCGTCCCGCGCCACGACCAGCGGCGATCGACGCGCACATCCAGTGCGTGGAAGGTAGGGAGTCGGTCGCCGGCATTGTACCGCGTGAAGTCGAGGCGCCCCTCGCTCGTGAACGGCGTCGTCGGCGCGCCGGTGGCCAGGCGGAAGCGCGCGCCCACCTCCCAGCGGGCGTTCGGCCGCCAGCCGCCGACCAGGTTCGCGATCAGGCGCGTGTCGTACGACCCCGATCGCTCGACGCCGTCGAGCCCCTCGAACGTGGTGCGATTCACCGAGACGCTGGCAAGGCCGTAGACCGGGATGGCGCTCAGCCGCTTCTGCAGGAACGCCTCGACGCCGATGGAACGGCCGCGTCCCGCGCCGACCAGCGGCTCGAGACCGAACGGGATGTCGGTGCGCACCTCCTCGAACCCGCTCGGCGCGAGCACCGCCTGCGGGCGGAAGACCCGCGCGGGATAGTCGCGGTACGCCTTCGCGTAGCCCTCGACCTGCAGCTTCAGGTCGGGGCGCAGCAGCCGCTGCACGCCGAGCACGACCTGGTCCGCGACGATGGGGCGGAGCGTGCGCCCGTTGGCCGGATCGCCGGCCAGCCACACCGGGCTGGGCCCCTGCGTGTAGCGCCCCACGCTCGCGGTGAGCGAGGTCGCCTCGCCCACGGCCAGCGCGGCCGACGCACGCGGCGAGACGCGGATCGGCGTCCCCGATAGCGTGCCCCAGCCGTCGCCGCGGACCCCGAGCGTGAGCGAGAGCGGCCCGGCACTCCGCACCGCCTCGACCCACGTGCCGCCGCGCCAGGCCGTGAACGACGTATCGACGGCGAGTGCCCGCGGCGTGCCGTCGGCATCGGTCCGCAGCTCGCCCGGAAGGTTCGCGTCGTAGCGGAGCGCCGAGGCATACCCGAGCTGCGCACCGGTGCGCAGCGTCACGGGGCCGAGCAGCGACGAGAGCTCGCCGCGCAGCGTCGTTTCCCCCTCGGTCGCGCGGCTCCGGAAGATCTCCTGCAGCAGCGAGTCGTTCTGGAAGGTGCGGTAGCGCGTCCATGTGCGGCCGAGCGTCAGCACGAGTCCGGTGCGCTCGCCAGCGCGCTGCCAGGTGATGCCGCTCAGGTACTGATCCTGGTTGATGCTCGGCACGCGCCGGTTGTCGAAGCGGTTGTCCTCGGTGTCGTTGTTGAACGACAGCCGATCGGTGGCGCCGATGAACAGGAACGACACCCGGTCGCGCGGGGAGGCGCGATGCGTCAGCTTCACCGTCGCATCGTAGTACTGCGGGATGAAGTTGAGCCCCGCGAGCTGGAAGAGCAGGTCGAGATAGCTGCGGCGTGCGCTCGCAAGGAACGTGGTCTTCTCGCCGAGCGGCCCCTCGGCCAGCGCCGAGAAGCCGGTGGCCGAGAGATTGAGCTGCCCCGAGCGACGATCGGCGTTGCCGTCGCGGAGGGTCACCGTGGTCGCCGACCCGGTGCGGTCGCCGGCGGCGACGCCGAAGCCGCCAGCCGAGAACTCCGCGCCCTCGACGAAGTCGATGGTGATCAGCGAGGTCGGTCCGCCGCTCGACCCCTGCGAGCCGAAGTGGTTCGGGTTCGCGACCGGAATCCCATCGACGGTGAAGAGGTTCTCGAACGGTGCGCCGCCGCGGACGATCAGGTCGTTGCGCGCGGCACTGGTCACCGCGACCCCCGGCAGCAGCGAGATCGCGCGGATCACGTCTTCCTGCGCCCCGGGACTCCGGCGCACTTCCTCGGCGGTGAGGGTCTGCGTGCTGACGGGTGCGTCCACGGGCGCCCGAAATGCGCTCGGCGTGGCGACGATCTCGCCGAGGTCGACCGGCAGCGGCTCGAGGCGGATCTCGACCGTGGCGGGGCGTCCGGTTCCGATCACCACGTCGGGACGGACGATCGGGCGGAAGCCGATGGCGCGGACCTCGAGGGTCCGGACCCCGACCGGGATCGCGGTCAGCCGGAAGCGTCCCTCGGCATCGGACAGCGTGCGAAGCACGGTGCCGGTCACCCGGACCTCGGCGCCGGCCACGACACTCCCGGTGGCGGCGCTGAGGACGCGGCCGGACAGCTCACCGACGGATTGGGCGAACACCCGCCCCGGAAGGAGCAGGACCGCGAGCAGGAGAACGAGGGCGCGAGTTTGCATCGGGAAGGGTACCGACCCAGATGGAAAGGGGTTCCCGGATCGCGGGAGGAGGATGCACAAACCCCGGCCGCGGGCGAGCCGGGACCGGGGTTCATCGTGGTCGAAGCCACGAACCTGCTGGGATTGCCCCTCCAGGGATCGAACCTGGACTCTTCTGATCCAGAGTCAGACGTGTTGCCAGTTACACCAAGGGGCATCGACTGCTGGAACGCGAAAATAGCGGGACGCGCCGGGGGGCGCAATTCCCTGCCCCGCCTCAGGCGGCGCTGGCGACCCCGCTGAACCCGACTTCCACGGCCCGTGCCTTGGGGAGCCCGGTGAACCATCCCGACAGTCCCTCGACCGCCGCCCCGTCGAGATGGCCGATCTGGACGAGGTGCCGCAGCCGCCCAAGGACCTCGTCGAGGGGCAGCCCCGCCCGGTACGGCCGGTCGGCCGAGAGCGCCTCGCAGACGTCGGCCACGGCGATCACCCGGGCCATCAGCCCCAGTTCCTCGGACTTCAGGCCGAGATGGTAGCCGGTGCCGTCGAGCCGCTCGTGATGCGCCGCCGCCGTCGCCGCGAACTGCCGGAAGCGGGCAACCCGCTTGAGGATGTCGAAGGTGAAGCGGGTGTGCTGCCGCATCGTCTCGAACTCGACCGGATCGAGCGCCGCCGGCTTGTCGAGGATCATGTTGCTGACGCCGAGCTTGCCGATGTCGTGGAGCAGCGCCGCACGACGCACCGTCCTGAGCTCGGTCCGCGTCATCCCCAGTTCCTGCGCCGTCCGCACCGCGAGGAAGGCGACGTTCTGCGAATGGCGTGCGGTGTAGGGGCTCTTCGCGTCGATCACCTTGGCGAACGCCTCGGCCACGGTATCGAGCCGCGTCTCGTCGGCGTAGACGACCTTGTCCTCGGGCTCCACGGCACGCAGCGACTGGAGCGTGCCCGCCTCGGGAAGCGAGCCCCAGAACGCCGCGTCGTGCTCGAAGGCACCCAGAATGTCGACCAGCGTCGGGTCGAACCAGGTGCCTCGACGCGAGCGGGCCATCTCGTAGGCGGTGCGGACGTCGAAGGCACTCGCGAAGACCTCCACCGTCTGGGCCAGCGACACGATCCGCCCCATCATCGGGATCGCGGTGCCGGTGATCCCGTTGGGCATCCCGTGGCCGTCCCAATGCTCATCGAGGGTCCGGATCGCCTCGCTGGTCGCCTTGGGGAGGCCGAGCATCTGGGCAATGTCGGCGCCGCGTTCGCAGCGGGTGGCGGTCATCTCGCGGCCGGAGCCCTTCTCGCGGACGCCGAGCATCAGGGTGTGCCACGCCTTGGCGATCTTCGACTTCCCCGGGAGCGCGTAGCGGAAGGCATAGCGCGCCGAGTCCTTGGTCTCGGACCAGTTGGTCAGCTTGTGGGCGTGCTTGAGGAGGCGGTCGTCGGCCCCGAAGAGCGAGGAGAGCCGGGCGGCGTTGCTCGAGCAGCCGAGGTCCTTGAGCAGCAGGCCGTAGTAGAGGGCGGACTGCTGGTCGTCGGAGAGGCCAAGGTGCTGGCCAACGCGCATCCCGATCAGGGTCGATCGGACCGCGTGCCCCATCGGCTGCCCCTCGGTGATGTCGAGGGCAAACGACAGCGCACCAACGACTTCCGAGAGTCGGACCCCCTCGCCAGCCGCCCCACCGAGGGGCGGGGCGACCGGCTCGCGGTCCGTCACGGGCTGAGGGGCGGAGGTCGGCGTCATCGGCGTCATAGGACACCGGAGGGGCAAAAACGATGCCCGGGTCAGGAAATCCCGACCCGGGCAAGTGGAGCTGAGGGGAGTCGAACCCCTGACCTCTGCAGTGCGATTGCAGCGCTCTCCCAACTGAGCTACAGCCCCGTGGAGCCCCCAATCCTATCTCGGGGGATCGCCCGGATCAAGGGCGGGACCGGCGCCGGGACCGGTGAGGGGTGAGGAGTGAGGGGGACTCCCGCTTCAACAGTCCGACGACCAACCCCTCCGAACGCGTTGCCAGCGTGACCAGGGTGTCCACTTTCTGGACGGTCGGCGGGTGGATCTCGCGGAGGATCGCGAGACACTCCCGGGTTTCGACAGCGGAGCCGTACGCGATGCGGAGGTGGCCGACCCAGCGGCGCGCCGGACGCCAGGTATAGCCCTCGCAGATGTTCAACGGCACCGACAGCGCGGCCCGCTGGAGCTGCCCGAACAGCGGCCGAAGCACCGGCTCGCCGTGGCGAGCGGCGAGGCCGAACACCTCGAGGTAGAGCTGGCGCGACACCTGCCACGCCACGAGCGATCGGTGATCGTGCATCTTTGCACGGTAAGGGGGGTAGAAGCCGAGTGAAGAGTCATTCAAGCGCGGCGGACACCACATTACCCCCTCACCCCTCACCCCTCACCCCTCACCGCCATCCCGACCTTCGCCATCCTCCCCTGGGACTGCTCCACCGCCACCGCGGTTCTCCCCGAGCTCGGGGCGGGTCGCGTGCTCTTCCTGTATTCGTGGTCGAAGGGCGCGGCGCTGCCGTACCACCGGAAGAAGCTGGTGCTGGTGCTGTCGGCCCTGGCGCACTTCCGCGACGAGCTGCGGGCGACGGGACACGAGGTGCACCATCGCGGCGCACCGACCTACGTCGAGGCGGTTCAGGCATGGCTGGCCGACCATCCCGACGACACCGTGATCGTGCAGGAGCCGGCCGAGTTCGGCGTGTCGCGCTCGCTGCACGCGCTCGCGGCGGAGGACCCGCGCGTGCAGATCGTCCCCGACCGGCGCTTCCTCGTGTCGCGCGCGTGGTTCGCCGAGTGGGCGCGCGGGCGGAAGCTGTTCCGGATGGAGGACTTCTACCGGGCACAGCGGAAGCGGCTCGGGATCCTGATGGAGCCGAACGGCGAACCCACCGGGGGGACGTGGAATCTCGACGCCGAGAACCGGAAGACGGCGAAGGCGCTCCGGAAGCACGGACTGCCGCCCGCACCCCTCGCCTTCCCGCCCGACGCGACGACCCGTGAGGCGATGGCGCTGGCGGATGGCCTCCCCGATCACTGGGGGAGCACCGAGGGGTTCGGGTATCCCGTCACGCGCGCCGATGCGCTCCGCGCGCTCGACGACTTCATCGCGCATCGACTTGCCGACTTCGGCCCGTTCGAGGACGCGATGCTCAAGGGCGAGACGGTGCTCTACCACTCGCAGCTGAGCGTGACGATGAACGTCGGGCTCTTGCATCCGCTCGAGATGGTGCAGGCCGCCGAGGCCGCGTATCGTGCGGGCCGCGCGCCGCTCGCGTCGGTCGAGGGATTCGTGCGGCAGATCATCGGCTGGCGCGAGTACGTGAACGGGATCTACTGGCATCAGGGCCCCGCGTACCGCGACGCGAACTACTTCGGCTTCACCCGCCCGCTGCCGCAGCTCTACTGGGAGCCGGAGGCGACCGACCTCGCCTGCCTCCGCGATGTCGTCGAGACGGTGCGGACGCACGCATATGCGCATCATATCCCGCGACTGATGATCCTCTGCAACTTCGCGGTGCTCACAGGGGTGAATCCCGGCGCGCTCAGCGACTGGTTCTGGGCGGGCTTTGCCGATGCGATGGAGTGGGTCGAGCTGCCGAACGTGGTCGGCATGGGGACCTTCGGTGACGGCGGGCTGATGGCGAGCAAGCCGTACGTCAGCAGCGCCAACTACATCAACCGGATGAGCGACTACTGCAGCAGCTGTCGCTACGATCCGTCGCTGCGCACCGGTGCCGATGCCTGTCCCTTCAACTATCTCTATTGGACGTTCCTCGACGACATCCGGAGCCGCGGGCTCGATGTCGGCGAGCGGATGGCGATGCCGCTTCGCACCCTCGCGAACACCATCGACCCCGCCGAGCTCGCCGTGATGCACGCCGAGCGGGAGCGGTTCCTCGCCCGTC
>DASTAN010000076.1:0-5792 GCA_035712665.1 Gemmatimonadales bacterium | reverse complement strand
GGTCCCGGTGATGCAGATCACCCAGGTCGTGGCGCTGGCGCTCCAGGGGATGCCGGTGGCGATGGCCTCGCAGCCCACGGCGCGCGAGCCGGTGGCGATCGTGCCGCGCCTCGGCACCGCCTCGCGGCAGGACCTCGCCGCGGTGCTCGCGCTGCCGGTGGCGACGCCCGCGGGGCCGCTGCCGCTCGGGCAGTTCGTGACGATCGACACGCTGGTGCGCGCGTCGGCACGCCACGCCCGCAACCTGCGTCCGCTGGTGTACGTGACGGCCGACGTGGCCGACACGATCGAGTCGCCCGTCTACGCGATCCTCGCGATGAACGCGGCGCTCGACAGCGTGCGGGTCGACGGCGCACCGATCGCGATCTACAACGCGGTGCAGCCCGACCGGCTCGACGAGCTCGCCATCAAGTGGGACGGCGAGTGGCAGGTGACGATCGAGGTCTTCCGCGACCTCGGCCTCGCCTTCGCGGTCGTGCTGCTGCTGATCTACGTGCTGGTGGTCGGGTGGTTCGAGTCGTACACGATCCCGCTGGTGATCATGGCGCCGATCCCGCTCACGCTGATCGGCATCCTCCCCGGTCACGCCATCATGGGGGCGTTCTTCACCGCGACGTCGATGATCGGGATGATCGCGCTCGCGGGGATCATCGTCCGCAACTCGATCCTGCTGGTGGACTTCATCCAGCTCGCCGAGGCGCGCGGGCAGTCGCTCGAGGAGGCGGTGGTCGAGGCCGGGGCCGTGCGCTTCCGCCCGATCGCGCTCACGGCGGCCGCGGTGGTCATCGGCGGCCTGGTGATGGTGCTCGACCCGATCTTCCAGGGGCTCGCGGTGGCGCTGATGTTCGGCGCGGTGGCCGCGACCGCGCTCACGATGGTGGTGGTGCCGATGCTGTACTGGGAATTGATGCGGAGGCGTGTGTCGTCGGAGACGAGATGAGAGATCGGAGATCAGAGATCAGAGGGTGCATTCTCCGATCTCCGATCTCCGATCTCTCCTCTCATAACGTCAACAGGAGGTGTGTGGCATGTGCCCGGACAAGATCATCCGTCGTTTCGCGGGAGTCTTCATCCTCGCGTCGGTCGCCCTCGGGATGACCGTGAGCCCGATGTGGTACTGGTTCACGGCGTTCGTCGGCTTCAACCTGCTGCAGTCGTCGCTGACGAACTTCTGCCCGCTCGAGAAGATGCTGGCGGCGGGGAAGCTGTTTGGGTGTCGCTGACACCGAGATGAGCGATCAGCGATCGGAGATCCGAGGACGCGACCTCCGATCTCGGATCGCTGATCTCCCTTCTCGCCGTCCCGGCACGTAGTTTCGTGCATGCGCCTCCTCCCGCTCCTCCTCCCGTCGCTCCTGGCCGCCCAGGCCCCGACCGACTCGGTCGTTCCCTCGGTGGCCACGCTGCTCTCGCAGCCGCAGAGCGCCTTCGCGCCGGTGATTCAGCGCTGGTCGGCCGATCGTGCCGCGCTGGGCCGCCGCTACAGCGTCGAGTACTCGCCGGAGCGGCTGGACCGCTTCGCCCGCTTCACCTCGGCGTGGTCGCGTGAGGTGGCTGCGGCGAATCCGCGCACGCTCGATCGCGCGGCGCAGGTGGACCGGCTGATGCTCGCGGCCAAGCTCGCGCACGAGGAGGCGATGCTGGCGCGCGAGCGTCGCCTCGCCGGCGAGATGCGGGCGGTGCTGCCATTCGCGGATACCCTCTTCGTGCTCCTCGAGGAGCGCCGTCGGCTCGAACGCCCGGACCCTGTCATCGCCGCGCGGCGCGTGGCGTGGATGGCCGACACGCTCGAGCGTGCGATGCGCACCCTCGCGCCCGGGGCCGCCTCGCGCATCGTGGCGTATCGCGCGGCCGACGCAACCGGCGACCTCCGCCGCCAGTTCGACGCGTGGCGCCGCTTCTATGTCGGCTACGATCCGATGCTGACCTGGCGGCTCGCCGAGCCCGCCAAGCGCCTCGATACGGCGCTCGAGCAGTGGCGCACCGCGCTCCGCGAGAAGGTCGTCGGGTGGAAGGCCGGGCAGGATGAGCCGATCGTCGGCGATCCGATCGGCGCCGAGGGGCTCGCCGCCGACCTTGCCCTCGAAATGATCCCCTACACCCCGGCGGAGCTGATCGCGATCGCCGAGCGCGAGTTCGCGTGGCTTGAATCCGAGGCGCGGCGTGCCGCGCGCGACATGGGACTCGGCGACGACTGGAAGGCCGCGCTCGAGCGAACCAAGCGCGACTACCCGCCGGTCGGCGAGCAGACCGCCGCGGTCCGCGACATGGCGCACGAGGCGGTCGAGTGGGTCGAGTCGCGCGGGCTCGTGACCGTGCCGCCGCTCGCCAAGGAGATCTGGCGGATGGAGATGATGTCCGCCGAGGCCCAGAAGACCAATCCGTTCTTCCTCGGCGGCGAGGTCATCCAGGTCGCGTCGCCGACCGACGGGCAGAGCGAAGCCGAGAAGCAGATGGCGCTCCGCGCCAACAACCGCCACTTCTCGCGGGCGACGGTGCAGCACGAGCTGATCCCCGGGCACCACCTGCAGGGGTTCGCGGCCGCGCGGAGCAACACGCACCGGAGCCCCTTCTACACGCCGTTCTATGTCGAGGGGTGGGCGCTCTGGTGGGAGATCCACCTCTGGAACCTCGGCTTCCCGCGCACCCCCGAGGAGCGGATGGGGATGCTCTTCTGGCGGATGCATCGCGCCGCACGGATCATCTTCTCGCTCAAGTTCCACCTCGGCGAGTGGACGCCCGAGCAGTGCATCGACTTCCTCGTGGACCGCGTCGGCCACGAGCGCGCGAGCGCCACCGGCGAGGTGCGCCGCTCGTTCAATGGCAACTACTCGCCGCTCTACCAGGCCGCCTACCTCCTTGGCGGGATGCAGCTGCGCGCACTGCACCGCGAACTGGTGACCCAGGGGTCGATGAGCGAGCGTTCGTTCCACGACGCGGTCCTCGCGACGGGGCCGCTGCCGATCGCGATGGTGCGGGCGCTGCTCGCACCGACCACGCCGCTCCCGGAGACGGGGTGGCCACGCTGGCGGTTCGCCGATGAGTGACGACGCGCGCCGTGCCCGACGCATCCTCGCCTTCCGCGACGAGCTCGACGCGCTCACCCGCGAGGGCGTCGCCCCGCTCGACCCGGAAGCGCGTGCCGCGATCGATGCGCATCACGAGGCGATCCTCGCGCGGCTTCGCGCCGCCGACGTGGACACCACGACCAGCGCCGCGCAGCTCTCGCTGGCGATGCGGATCGCGACGGTGGTCGGCACGCTGGCACTGGCGCTCGCGTGGGGATCATTCCTCGGGGACCTCTGGGACAACATCCCGATGGTGCCGCGGCTGCTGCTGACCGGCGTGCCGCCGCTCGTGCTCGCGGCGCTGGTGCCGTTCGCGCTCCGGAAGGAAACCAGCGGCTACGTCGCGAATCTCGTCGCCACCGTCGCCGTGGTCGCGTTTGCGGCGCATCTCGTCGTGATGGGCGACACCTTCGACCTGCCGCCGTCGCGCGGCTTCTTCCTCGCCGTCGGCGGCTTCGCGCTGGCGCTCGCCTATCCGTTCGGACTGGTGCTGCCGCTGCTGCCGGGGCTCGTGCTCGGCGCGGCGTGGCTCTGGTCGCTCTTTCCGTCGCCGAGCGGGCGCTTCGACGGCGCGTTCGATCGCTGGGAACCAGGGCTCGCGATTGCCCTCGTGGTGCTGGCGGCACCGCGTGCGCTGGTGAAGTCGGCCGGCTTCGCGGCGATGTGGCGCGGGGCGGCGGCGCTCGCGATCACGGTGATGCTGCTGGTCCTGAGTGTCACGCACGAGCCGTCGTGGCTTCGCGCCGTGATGACCCGCGAGGCGACGCGCACCGTGTGGCAGTTGGTCGGCGCGATCGGCTTCCCGGCGCTCATCGCGCTGGCGGTGCGGCGCGAGTGGGCGCTGCCGACGAGGATCTTCGTCGGCGGGCTGCTCCTCTTCCTGGTGATTCGTCTCGCGGACTGGTTCTGGGATGTCGTGCCGGCGTGGCTCTTCTTCCTCGGGATGGGGGCGTTCGCGATGGGGGCGTTCACCCTGCTCAAGCGCTGGCGTCGGAGGGTCGCGTGAACATCCCGCGCAATGCGCTCGCGATCGGGATCGCGCTGGCCGCGACGGCGTGGGCGCTGGGCCCGGTCGTGGCCGAGCGCTCGCGCCCACCGGTCGAGCGGATCACGCTGCGCGTCTGCACCGCCGACACGCTGGGTGAGGGGATGCCCTCGTCATCGCTCGAGCTCTGGCCGATCGCGTGGCAACCGCTCGCCGACAGCGTGAGTGGGGTTGATGCCGCAGGGCTTGCCGCGCTGGGCTTTCCGGCCGAGGCGATCGCGCGGGTCGGGGTGGACTCGACCTGGTCGTCGGTGCTGCCCGAGGCGAAGCGCGCGTGGATCCGATTCGTGCCGGGCGAGGAAGGGCTCGAGCCGGTGGCGATCGCGGCGGAGCGCACGGAGTTGGCGGCTGCCCCGGCGGGGCTCACGCTGCGCGGGTTGGTCGCGCTCACGATCGGCGGCGTGCGCGACACGCTGGCGCCGCGGCCGCGCCTGGCGCCGAGCATCACGCAGGTCGAGCCGATGCGGGTGCGCCTCCCGGCGCCGCTGGCGCAGCGGCATCGCTACACCGAGCGCGCGACGCCGTGTCGCACCTGGAGCGCCGTCACGCTGCACGCCGGCGCCAGCGGCCGGGCCTGGGTCGTGGGGGTGGAGCGGCTGCGGTAGGGGTTACTGGCTGGTCGGCTGATAGCCTTTAAGCTATACTGTGACATGATGGCCGACGCTGCATCGCTCCTTCGAACCGCCCGCCTCAACGCCGGGCTCACCCAGCGGGCCCTCGCCACCCGAGCGGGGACCACCCAATCCGTCGTGGCCCGCATCGAACTGGGCGAGGTGTCGCCGACCTGGGCGACCGTCACCCGGCTGCTCGACGCGGCGGGGTTCGAGCTGGAGGTGCGGCTCGCCCCGGTGCCGGTGGTCGGTTCGCACATGCTCGATGACGTGGCCCGGATCCTGGCGTTGACGCCCGAGCAGCGACTTGAGGAGCTCCACAACATCGATCGCTTCGTCAAGGCGGCGCGACGTGTCTGATGTCGCGGCCTTCGATCCCGAGCGCATCCTCGGATCCTTGATGGCGCACGACGTCGAGTTCGTGCTGGTGGGTGCACTTGCCGCACGACTGCACGGCTTTCCCCGCGTCACCGCCGATGCCGACGTGACGCCTCGGATGACACCGGACAACCTTGAACGGCTGGCATCGGCGCTTCGCGAACTCGACGCGCGCGTCTACACCGAGTCGGTTCCCGTCGGGTTGCCGTTCGACTGCTCGGCGACCACGCTCTCACGCGCGGCGATGTGGAACCTGGTCACCGATGCCGGGCGGGTGGATCTCATCTTCACGCCGGCCGGTACGTCGGGCTATGACGACCTTGCCCCGCATGCCATCGCCTTCGAGATCTATGGGGGGACGCTGCGTGCGGCGCGCCTCGAGGACATCCTCCGCAGCAAGGAGGCTGCGGATCGGCCGCAGGATCGGCAGGATGCCGTCGTGCTCCGGGCGATGCTGAAGCGCCTCTGACTACCCCCCGAACCGCTGCAGAAACGCGCGGTCGAGTCGGTCCTTCCACGCCATCGCCCAGCGCCCCTCGGCCGCGAACGGGCCCCAGCTCGCGATCGCCCGCCCATCGCCGGTGTTGAGCAGCGCGAGGAAGCGCCGCTGCGGGGACCACGCCGTGTCGAGCGGCGCGCCTGCGATTGCTGACGCAAGCGATCGCGCGAGCCGAGGCCCCATCCGCACCG
>DASTAN010000075.1:0-6428 GCA_035712665.1 Gemmatimonadales bacterium | reverse complement strand
CAAGGGAGGGGGGGTCTGCTTACTGGGTCTTTACCGGATCATGACAATTGGGCGGTGGGACAACAATACCGGAGACACGCGACAAGGGACAAGGGACAAGGGGCTTGAATCCCCCTCCGTGTCCCGTGTCCCCTGTCCCCTGTCCCCTGTCACGTCTCTTCGTACCGCCTGACCAGCTCCCCCACCCTCCCCTCCAGCTTCCGATCCTCGGCCCGGCTGCCGAACCGATGCCACCCGGCCGCGCTGTGCTTGGCGATCATCGCCGAGGCCACGCCGAGGACGATGGCGGGGAGGATCGCGCGGCCGCCCATCACCCGGGCGAAGGCGATCATCGCGAGTGCGAGGGCGATGCCGCCCGCGAGTGCGGCCCGACGGTCGCCGGCGGTCGCCCCCTCGGAGACGTGGAGCTGCCCGGCGTCATCCCAGGCGAGCATCCGGCTCGACCCCGGCAGCGGCGCCCCCCACCACGGTCCGCGTCCGCGCAGGTTGTCGAACCAGACCGAGAACGACCCGCGCTCGGCCGCGCCGAGCTGCCGGGCGCCGATCACGTCCGGTGCGGTGCGGGCATAGAGCACCAGCCGTGCGGTGTCGTCCATCGCCTCGCCCGACCCGCGCTCGGCGGCCGCCTGTTCGGCGAGCCGCTCGACCACGCGCATCGGGTCGGGACGCGGGGCGGGCGACTCGCTCACGGCCGTCGGTTCGCGTCGAGCACCGTGCCGCCGATGACGCAGGTGTTGATCTGCGGCCCGCTGCACGCCTTCGCGATCCCCTCGGCCATCGCCTTCGCCCGCTCGAGCTCGACCAGCGCCGGGTTGCTCGAGTACGCGTTCGCCCGGAGCCGCGTCGCCTCGGCCTCCGCCTGGGCGCGGATCACCGTGGCGCGCGCGGCGACCGAGTCGATGGCGAAGCGCTTGAGCGTCGAATCGAGCACCTGCGCCTGCGCCGCGGCCCCGATGCGGGCGTCCTCGATCGCCTTCGGGATCTTGATGTCGCGCACGTACGCGCGCTTGATCTGCGCGAGGTTGCCGAGCTTGCGCTGGATGTGCGCCTGCACCGAGTCGGAGAGCTGCGAGCGGCGGCCCGAGAAGATGTCCTCGACCGTCCACCCGGCGAGCGCGGTGCGGTAGCCCTCGCGGATCGCGTTGAGGATCTCGATCTCCGCCGCGGCCGGCGTGCGCTTCGCGACGAAGACCTGGTTCACCGAGGCGGGATCGAAGGCGTAGACGACGCCGACGTCACCCGTCACCGTGACCGGGTCGGCGGTCTGCGCCTCGATCGTCTCGGCCTCGCCCTGCCGCGGGAAGGTCACGTCGGTGAGCGGGAAGCAGGTCGCCTCGCTGAACACCGTGAGCGCCATGCCGGTGGTCATGTGCTCGTCGACCACCTTGCCGAAGCGCGTCTCGATGCAGTAGTCGGTCTGGTCCACCTTGGTGCAGCCGGTGAACACGACGCCGAGGATGACAGCGAGAAGAACGACCGAACCGCCGATGGAGGCAACCTTGCCCATGGAACAGGACTCCGGGTAGGGGACGGATGGAAGGTAAAGGAGTGGAGAGTGAAGGGTGGAGAGTGAAGGGCAATCGTCGCCCTTCGCTCTTCACCCTTCACCCTTCACCCTGTCGCGCCTCTCGTTCAAAGACATTGTCCCGATACCCATCGCCGCCGCGCGCCCATGCCACGACCGAGGCAACCGCGTAGGCGAGCGGGAAGAGCGGCCCCCACCGCTCAGCCTGGCGGACGTGGACGCGCTCGTGGGCGCGGGTGCGGTCGAGGGTCTCGGCATCGCACGCCAGGACGACGTGCCCGAGCGCCATCGCGGCGGGGCGCATCCCGAGGCCGAGTCGGGGGAGGATGTGCGCGAGGGCGCCGCCGTGCGCCTCGACGATCCCGTCGCGACGAACAGCGGCGCCCCCGGTGCAGCGGGCGAGCGCGGCAAGGGTGAGGCCGATCAGGCTGAGGGGCCCTGCCCAGAGCAGCCGGAGGACTGTCATCCCGAGCGCAGCGAGGGGTCTCGGCACCCACCGAGCACCGGGATCCCTCGCTCCGCTCGGGATGACAATGCTCCGCTCGGGATGACGGGACGCACCTCCGATCTCCGATCGCCGATCTCTGATCTCGTTTTACAATCCCTCGACCCGCACCGCCGTCCCCGACGCGCTCACCATCAGCATCCCGCCGCCGGTGCCCATCTGGATCGACTCGTAGTCGAGGTCGACGCCGACGACGGCATTGGCGCCGAGTTCGGCGGCGAACTCGCACATCTCCTGGGTGGCGATGATCTTCGCCTTGCGGAGCTCCTCCTCGTACGCGGCGGAGCGGCCGCCGACGATGTCGCGGATCCCGGCGAAGAAGTCCCGGAAGATGTTCGCGCCGAGAATCGCCTCGCCCGAGACCAGGCCCATCACCTCGACGGTGCGGTGTCCGGCGATTTCGTCAGTGGTCGTGACCAGCATTGCGCTGCCTCGCGTTGAAGAAGGAAGAAGGGAACGGGGACTACTTCGAGAGCATCCGGGCGACGGCGAGGATCACCATCGCGCCGACGACGGACCCGATCAGGCCAACGTTGGACGACATCCCGGCCATCGAGGCGAGCCAGCCGCCGACCCACGAGCCGGCGAGTCCGAGGAGGATGGTGATGACGCAGCCCTCGGGGCCCTTGCCGGGCATCAGCGCCTTGGCGATGGCGCCGGCGATGAGGCCGATGAGGATGGTGTAGATCATGGCAATGCCTCCGGCGGAGCAGAAGGAGATCGGAGATCAGCGATCGGAGATCGGAGGCCGCACAACGGCCAACCTCTGCACATACGCACAGGGGTTGGCCGGGTTTCACTCTGCACCGCGAGCACCGCTACTCGACCGTGTCGGTGTCCACCTGGCCGCTCATCCGCCGCGAGATGTGCGACCAGCTCATCCCCATCGCGAGCACCAGCGCCACGGTGATCAAGAGCGCGTGCGCGATGACCGGCCCCTGCAGCGCGAGGACGTTCCAGCTGCTGAGGAGCCAGACGATCCCGATGACGAGTGCCGCCACCAGCAGCGACCCGGCCGCGCCGATCGAGCGCCGCGTCGCCTGGAGGTAAAGCACCCAGCCGATCACGAGGACCACGCCGAGGAGGAACTTGACCGGCGCGTTCCCGGCCATCGCGGGGTCGCCCTTGCCGAGGAGCGGGAGGAAGACCCACTCGACGAACGACTTCCCGCCGAAGGGATTCCACGTCGCGTACACGAGCACGAGCGCCAGCAGGAAGCGGACGAAGATGCCGGACCAGGAGAGGGTGGAGCCGTCGGAGTTGGCCATGGGGTTGTCGGTGAAGGGTGAACGGGTCAGGGGTGAGGGGTGAGGGGTGAGGGGTGAGGGGGTCGCAGGCCGAAAGCCTCAGGGCTCAAGGCCCAAGGCCCACGGCCCCTCTCACGACTCACGACTTCCGACTCACTGAGAGCACTTCCAGCCGCACGATCCCCGTCTCCTCGTCCTCCACGCGGAGGGCGACGCGATCGGTGCCGATGGCGACGAGCACCCCCTTCGGCATCGCGATCTTGCCGAGAAGCGTACCCTGCTGGTCGAGCACGTACCAGTTCGTCGCCTCGCCGGGCACGCCGCCCTCGCCGACCCAGACCTCGCCGTTCGGTCCCGCGAGCAGCTGCCCGATCGGCGCGAAGCTCGGCGCGAAGCGCGACTCCTGCAGCTTCTTCAGCTCGGACTCCTTGAGCGCCGGCGGCATCATCCCGCCGAACCGCTCGAACTGCTCCGTCATGATCGCGATGTAGGACGCCTTGTCCGCGTCGGTCACCGGGCGCGGCGCGAGCGGGAGGCGCACGATCCGCGCGGGTGCCGCCGTCGGACGGCCATTGCTGTCGGCGTGCTGCACCACCTCGGCGATGTCGCCTCGGCTCGACCAGAGACTTGCCCCCGTCAGCGCGACCGTCGACTGCGCGCCGAAGACGATCGCCCGCGGCACCGCCATCGACATCCCCTGCATCTCGAGTGTCGACGCGTACTGCTCGGCCCCCGGCAGCGCGAACGCCGTGTCGTAGCTCGTCGCGTCGCTGGTGCGCGTGACGAACGGCACCGACGGGCGGAAGCTGTCGCTGCTCGAGTCCGCCACCCCGACGAAGTTCTCCATCGAGTGCACGAAGTTGCCGTTCGCGAGGCGCCCGCGGAGCGGCGGGGCGACCGGGCCGCCGCTGCTCGGCACCTCGGCTTCACCGACCAGCGTGCCATCGGCGCGATACGTCAGCAGCGCGCGCTTGACGAAGTCGTAGGCGATCAGCGTGTCACCGCCGACCGCCAGCAGCTGCTGGAGCATCCGGTACTCGCCGGGGCCCGCTCCGCCGCGGCCGAGCATCCGCTCGCGCACGCCCTCGGCGGAGAAGACCAGCAGTTCGGCCGGCTGGAGGATACCGACCGCGAGCCGGTTGTCGGGAAGGAACGCCGCCAGCGAGGTCGCCGAGAGATCGAGGGTGGTGTCGTTCTCCGCGCCGCCGAGGGTGGCGATCGGTGTCGTGCCGAGCGTCCACTGCGGCGCCGACGCGAGCGCTTCGCTGCCGTGCTCGACGATCGCGATCCCGGCCGAATCGCGGACGACCGAGGCAGACGATCCGGACGAGGCGCCGTCGCCACCGCAGGCGGCGAGGAGAATGCACGGCAGGATGAGGTGGCGCATGGCAGGGTCCGGCGTCGGAGGAGACAAGGGACAAGGGACAAGGGACGCGCAACGCGAAATCTACGTCGCGGGACGGGAGGAGTTTCCGGACCAGGGTGTTGTCATCCCGAACCCAGTGAGGGATCTCGGTCCATGCCACCTTCTCGTCACGCGGCGGTCGGGGTGGGGCTGACGACCGAGATCCCTCGCGTTGCTCGGGATGACGGCACCTCGGATCTCCGATCTCCGATCGCTCATCTCATTCCATTCAGGCGATGGACTCGGAAGGTGACAAAGCCGTCCGCGTCCTCCTCGCGGAGCAGCACCGTGCCGGCCCCAAAGCCGACGACGCGATCGTCGCCGCTGCCGGCAAACCGACCGAGAATCGTGCCGTCACTCCGGAGCGCGGTATAGGCCCACGTGGAATCGGCAGCGGAGTAGCGGCCATCGCGGAGCCAGACGACGTCGTCCGTGCCGACCAGCAGGCGATCGAAGGCAGCGAGCGAATCGGGCAACGGACGATCCCGGAGGGAGGCGATGATCGGGAGCGAGTCGCCTGGCGCACTGTGCGGCATGCTCCAGCCGTCGGCACGATACTCCGCGAGATCGGCCTCGATGTCGCGCTCGACCATCGCGCCGTCCACCGCGCGGCGTGCCATCGGAAGCCGCACGACGCGCTGGAGACGACCATCGAGCCCGAGCACGCGCATCCGTGCACGGAAGCCGTCGGTCGTCATGATGCGATCGCCGGCCAGCCGAGCCGTGGGCCACCCCTGATACTCCACGACACTGGAGCGGGACTGGCGGACCTCGACCCGCAGCCCGGGGAATGAGTCGATCGCGTAGGCGGTGTCCACCCCAGCGTCCATGCGAGCGACGACCGCCGGCATGTCGACGACGCCATTGGCGATTTTCGGGAACATGATCGCCCCTGAGGAGAGCAGCAGCGCGGCGTCAGGAAGTCCGGCGACCACCTGGAGGTTGCCGATCGGCGTGACCCCGCTGAAGGGCCGGCTGTCGACCACTCCCACCCCGGGAACGACGCCAGCCACGCGCGCATTCTCATAGTCGTGCACCAGGATCGTGTCGCCCTGCCCCAGCACCAGATCCCCGAACCGGAACTCGTCCGGCCCGGCGCCGGAGCGGCCGATCCGCTCGGCGACCTGCCCGTCACGCCCGATGATGAAGACCGACCCTTCGGCAAAGAGCGCGAGCCGACCATCCCGAAGCGCGAGGGGACGCCGGACCTTGGACATCTCCACTTCGACATCCGGGCCGCCGTAGCTGAACAGCGGCACCGAATCCATCGTGATCAACGGCGCGCGATCGAGCGCGTCGGCCGGATGCTCCGCGAGCTCGATGCCCGCGCTGTCGCGCACGGTCGGCGTGAGCGGTCCGGTGGCGCGACCGCCAGTGGAGCCGGTATCAGTGCCGCTGCAGGCGATGAGCAGGGCGGTGCAGAGCAGGGGGAGGCGCATCGGGGATCGGTCAATGGTGAACGGTGAATGGTGAACGGGTGAGGGGTGAGGGGTGAGGGGGACGTTTCGTGTCACTTGTCTCTTGTCGCTTGTCCCCCTCGGATCTCCGATCGCTCATCTCGCGTTTTTCAGGCGGTACACCCGAATCGACACCACCCCGTCGTCATCCTCCTCGCGAAGGGCAACGCGGTCGTCGGCGATGGCGAGGACGCGGTACGGCGCGGGCAGTCGAATGCCGCCGACGAGCCGACCCTCAGGGTCGATCGCCGTGACGAGGGCGGAGTCGACCCACGCCGGAACCTGCGCC
>DASTAN010000074.1:0-3794 GCA_035712665.1 Gemmatimonadales bacterium | reverse complement strand
CGGCTGGCTGCCCGGCACGCTCAACCTTGACGACCCCATCACGGAGGGCGCGCTGCGCTTCGTGCCCACGGACGGTGTCGCCGCGCAGCCGCGCGCGGTGCTCAAGAACTCGTTCGGGTTTGGTGGGGCGAATGGGTGTCTGGTGTTGAGGCAGGCGAGGTAGCAAGGGACACGCGACAAGGGACAAGGGACGGGAACCTCGCGCGAGCCGACGCCATCCCGGTCAGCACTATCTTGTCCCTTGTCCCTTGTCCCTTGTCCCTTGTCCCTTGTCCCTTGTCGCGTCTTCCTCGTCGCGAGGTTCACCCATGTCCCTCCTCCGCCGCGCCATCGCCGAGTTCGCCGGCACCTTCGGCTTCGTCTTCCTCGCCTGTGCGGCGGTGGTGATCGACAACTTCCCCAGCGCGCGGTTCGGCCTGGTCGGCATCGCGGCGATCACCGGGCTCGCGCTCGCCGCAATGGTGGCGGCGACGGCGGGGGTCTCGGGCGGGATGCTGAACCCGGCGATCACGGTGGCGATGGTCGCCACGCGACGCCTCGGGCTCACCGAGGGCGGCGCGCTCATCGGCGCGCAGCTCGTCGGCGCCGTCGCCGCGGTGGGGATGCTGATGCTCGCGCTGCCGGCCGGCGTCGGCACGATCGTCCTCTGGGGGACGCCGCTCCTCTCGGCGCGCGTCGCGACCAGCGACGGGATCCTGATCGAGGCGGTCCTCACCGCGATCCTCACGCTCACCTGGCTCGGCACGATCGGCGCACGTCGCGGCGAGGGGAATGGCGGTGCGGGCGGCATCGCGGTGGGCCTCGCGCTGGTCGCCCTCACCCTGGTGGGCCAGCCGCTGACCGGGGCCGCGCTCAACCCCGCGCGTGCCTTCGGCCCCGCCCTTTTCGGCGGCAACTTCGCGAACCAGGTGGTGTGGTGGGTGGGGCCGATGGTGGGGGCACTGGTGGCCGCCGCCGCGTGGCGGCTGATCGAGACACGTGACAGGTGACACGTGACAAGGGACAGGGGACACGTGACACTGGCTTCGTGTCCCTTGTCCCGTGTCCCTTGTTCCGTCCTAGCTCCGGCCCCGCCTCCACAGCGACACCGCATAGCTGCCAAGCACCACCGCGGTCACCACGTAGGCCGCGACCATGAAGCCGCCGTTGTCAGGCATCGAGCGCCTCCTGGTGCGCGGTGCGGATCGCGATGCCGTAGCGCTGCATCACGAAGCCGAGGTAGAGCAGCGTGAACGTGCCGAGCGAGATCAGGAAGGTGCGGAGCATCACGCCGGGCAGCGCCGGGCCGTCGACGCGCGCGACGACCGGCTGCGGATGCGTGGTGTTGAACAGGTACACGGTCAGGTGGATGAACGGCACGAGGAGCATCCCCATGATCCCCACCACCGCCGAGAACTTCGCGCGTTCCTCGCGCTCGCGCACCGCGCTCCGCAGCGCGAAGTAGCCGCAGAAGAGCAGGAACTCGAACAGCGTGAAGGTCAGGCGCGCATCCCACGTCCACCACGTCCCCCAGATCGGCTTCCCCCAGATCGGGCCGGTGGTGAGCATGATCACCGAGAACATCAGCCCGACCTCCGCGCTCGCCTCGGCGAAGGCATCGAGCCGCGGCTCCTTGAGCCAGAGGAAGAGCGCCGAGGTGATCCCCACCAGCACGAACGCCATCAGCCCCGACCACGCGGCCGGGACGTGCAGGTAGAAGATCTTCTGCGCGAGCCCCTGCAGCCGCTCGGGCGGCGTGAACTGGAGGGCGAGCACGTAGACCGCCACCACGCCCGCGAGGGCGAGCAGGGTCAGGACGCGACCGCGCGCGATGGCGCGATCGGCAGCAGCGAGGTCGAGGCTCATTCGTCCACCACGATCGGGAAGAGCAGCGTGGCCAGCACCAGGAAGGCCACGTCGTACACCACGAGAAGTCTAAGCCAGCCCGCGAGCTCGTCCATCGGCCGGCCGGCGAGGAGCCGCATCGTCGCCTGGGCCCCGGCGAAGACCGGCGGCACCAGGAACGGCAGCAGCAGCACGGGGAGCAGCAGCTCGGCGTGGCGCGTCCGCGCGGTCATCGCCGCGAGCAGCGTCCCCGCGGCGGTGAAGCCTGCCGCGGCGGCGAGCGTCAGCGCGAAGACGAGCAGCAGCGACAGGCTCGGCGCGACATTGAAGAAGAGCACCCACACGAGGAACGCCAGCAGCTGCACCAGCGCCACGAACGCGAGGTTGCCGAGCCACTTCCCCCAGAAGAGCGCGGCGCGCGGCACCGGTGCCAGGAGGATCCCCTCCATCGCCGCGTGCTCGCGCTCGAGCAGGAAGGCCCGGTTGAGCGCCAGCAGCGACGTCAGCGCCATCGTGATCCAGAGCACGCTCGGCGCCACCATCGCCAGCGTCGTCGTCGCCGTGTCGCGCGCAAAGACGAAGACGAGCTGAATCAGCACGGCGAACGTCGAGGCCGTGAGCAGCGCCGTCCGGCTCCGCCGCTCGATGCGGAGGTCCTTGCCGGCGATCGCGACGGCCGCGCGCCACCCACTCACGCGACGAGCACCTGGCCGAGTTCGGTCCGGAACGCCGTGAGATCATCGGGGCGCGGCAGGTCGAGGCGCACCGTCCCGCTCACCAGCACGACCACCCGGGTGGCGAGCGCCCACAGCTCCTCCGGGCCGTGGGTGACGCAGACCAGCGCCCGCCCGGCGGCCCGTTCCGAGGCGAGTCGGTGCCGGAGCGCGTCGGCCGAGGGGAGGTCGAGACCGGTGAACGGCTCGTCGAGCAGCAGCAGCGGCGGATCGGGGAGCAGCGCTCGCGCGAGGGCCAGGCGCTGCAGCATCCCGCGCGAGAAGCCGCGCACCGGGCGGTCAGCCCGCTCGACGAGGGCCGCTGCCGCGAGGGCGGCATCGATGCGGCGTTCTGCGTCGTCGAGTCCGTGCAACGTTGCGGCGAATCGCAGGTTCTCGCGCGGGGTGAGGTCGTCGTACAGCAGCGCGTTGTGCGAGAGGAAACCCAGCGCACCGCGCGCCTCGGGCTCGCGATGGACGTCGCGCCCCGCGACCGTCACCCGTCCCGACGAGGGGCGGGCCAGCCCGGCGACCGTCCGGAGGAGGGTGGTCTTCCCCGCCCCGTTCGGTCCGAGGAGCAGGACGAGCTCGCCCGGTGCGACGGCAAGCGAAACCCCTCCCAAGGCGCGCACCCCGCCGAATCGACGGACGAGTGCAGTGGCCTCGAGGAGGGGGATGTGCATCCCTGAAGGATAGTTACGCCGCGGCCTCGAAGAGGAAGAGGTCGTCGAGCTTGGTCAGCACGAGCAGGTATTCGAGCTCGGGCCCGACGCCGCGAAGGAGGACCTGCTGCCGGCGGTCGGCGGCGTGACGCTGGACCATCACGAGGGCCGAGAGCCCCGACGAATCGACGTCGCGGGTGCCGCCGAGATCGACCACCAGCTGCCCCGTCCCCTCCGGCAACGCGTCGAGGGCGGCGTTCGCCTCACGGCGGAACGCCTCGCGGGTCGGGAGACCCAGCGTCGTCGGTGCTTCGAGGACCCGTCGCACGGGTGCAGCAGTCGTCACGGTGAATGGGCCTCCACGCCCAGCCGTCGGGGGAACGCCCGGATACAGGAGCAAGGGGCTTGCCAAAGGGCGGGATGGGGGCGGGTGTCGTGTTTTTGGACAGTGGCGGAGGGGGTCAGGGGTGAGGAGTGAGGGGTGAGGAGGGCACGGGACACGGGACACGGGACAAGGGACAAGGCGCAGGGGATCCCCCCTCACCCCTCACTCCTCACTCCTTACCCCACACCCCGCACCCCACACCCCACACCC
>DASTAN010000073.1:0-11256 GCA_035712665.1 Gemmatimonadales bacterium | reverse complement strand
GATTCGCGGCGGGAAGGTCCCGGCAGGGATCGCGCGCAATCTCGAAATCTCCGGCTGGCTCAAGCTGCTCTCCGGCGTCGCCTACACCGTGCTGACCGTGCGCACGGTCCGTCGGCACCACCGGGTCCTGCGCGATCGCTTCTCGACGCTCGATCGGATCAGCCTCGACTGGCTGATGGTGCTCGCCGGCGCCAGCGTGCTGGTCTGGGGGGTGGCGGTGGCGGCGCGCTTCGGCGAGTCGGCCGGCGCGGTGCTTCCGGGGGTCGGCGATCACCTGATCGTCGTGCTGATGGCGGCAGCCACCTACCTGATCGGTTACCGCGGCCTGCAGCAGGCGATCGTTCCCGTTCCGGACGCCCAGCCGGTCGATAGTGCGGTCGCGGTCGGGGCGACGGCGCCGAGCCGATCCGATCGCAGCACGCTGGCGCCTGCAGTGGCCAACACCCTCCAGGAGCGGCTCGAACGGGTGATGGTCGACCAGCAGCCGTGGCGCGATGCCGACCTCACCCTCGGTGACCTCGCCACGCGGATCGGCACCACGCCCCACAAGCTGTCCGAGTTGCTCAACGCCAGGATCGACCAGTCGTTCCACGACTACGTGAACGGCTTCCGGGTGCGCGAGGTCCAGCGGCTTCTCCTCAGACCGGAGTCATCTGCACGCACGCTGCTGGCACTCGCCCTCGAGGCCGGATTCGCCTCCAAGTCGACCTTCAACGCCGTCTTCCGGCGTGAAGTGGGGCAGGCGCCGAGCGTCTGGCGTGCCGCGCAGACGGTCCCCGACGTCCAGACCGATCCATCGGGACGTCCCGCGCGATAGCACCGGGCGACCGACTCCCCCTCCCGCGACATCCTTGCGTCGGCCCTCGCACCAGCAGACCCGCTGGAGCCGCGAAGCCATCCCTGACGCGTGGAGTTCGCGATGCCGTTCGCTGCCCTGCTTCTGCTGGCCCTCCTCGGTCCCGTTGCCCCGGAGTGGCGACTGGATGACCAGTTCGGTCGTCCGCACGCCTCTGCTGACTATCTGGGGAAACCCGTCCTGCTGATCGCGGGCGGATCACCCGCTGCGAAGACCTTCGACCGCTGGATCGATGCCGTCCTTGCAGCGTACGGGGGGTCGACCGATGCGCTGCCATTCCACGTCCTCGGCCTGGCGGATATTGGCAATGCGCCGCGCATCACGCACGGGTTGATCACGCTCGGCTTGCCGCGCGATCGTCGTCGCCCGGTCCTGATCGACCCGAATGGGCTGGTGTCGGCGCAGTACGGGGTGGATTCCGAGACGTCCAATCAGCTCGTTCTCGGTCACGACGGGACGGTGCTGCTCCACCTGCGCGGCATCCCGGTCGACACGGCCCAGGCCCGTCTGGTGGCCGAACGGCTGCGCGCGGCGGTCACGGCGGCCGGGGCCGCTCGCCGATGACCGGCATTCGTCAGGTGGATGGCGGCCTCGGGGCGGCGGTCGTGCGATGGACGATGGCGACAGTGCGCTGGTCGGCCATCAGCGTGGCGCTGCTGCTGGCGGCGCTGGTCGGCGTGCTGGCCATCGTGCAGTACGCGCGGTACGATCCGGCGGCCGACACCCGCAGCACGGTCAACTTCGCGTCCCATCCGATCGCCATCGTCCTCCACGCGGTCGGGGCGTCGTTCGCGCCGCTGTTCGGCCTGCTCCAGTGGTCAACACGGCTGCGGCGGCGGTGGCCTGCGGTGCATCGCTGGCTCGGGCGGGCGTACCTGGTTGGTGGCGTGGCCATCGGCGGCACTGCCGCGCTGTGGCTCTCGTTCTTCGCTTACGGCGGGCCGGTGGTCGGAGTCGGGATGGGGGTCGTTGCCGTCGTCTGGATCGTGACCAGCGCGCTGGCGCTGGTGGCGATCCGCGCGGGCGACGTGGCGCGGCATCGGGAGTGGATGCTGCGGAGCGTGGCGTTGGCACTGGGGGGCGTGACCCTGCGGATCTACCTTCCCTTGCTGTCGGTGGCCGATGTACCGTTCCTGACGGCGTACCGCATCGCGGCGTGGGGGTCGTGGGTGCCGAACCTGCTCATCGCCGAGGCAATCGTGCGATGGGGCCGTGCCCGGATCGGACCGTCTCCTCGCCGGGCCTGAGTCGGCTGCCTTTTCACCAACGGAGCATCCCCCTGATGCGCCTCCTCGTTGCCATGATGCTGTACGGGATCACGCTGCCGCTCGCCGCGCAGACACAGACGCTGCCCACCGCCGTGGACAGCGGTCGCGTGGTGCGGCTCCACACACCGACCGGCAAGCTGGTCGGTCGGCTGACCTCGCCGTTCCGCAACACCGACCCGGTGGTGCATTTCTGCCGCTATCCCGGGCCGCCGTGCCAGAGTGCGTACGATTCCACCGGCATTCGCGCGGTCGACACCGCGGCGTTGCTGCGGGTCGAAGTGTCGCGGGGCTCGCGGTGGCAGAAGGGCGCGACGATCGGCGGCTTCGCCGGCGGGATGCTCGGCGGCCTGTTCGGGCTGTTTCTGCAAGGCTTCTGCGAGTTCGAATGTCCCTCCCGATCCGAAGCGATCGTCGTGGGGATGGCGAGCGGTGCCGTGTTCTGGGGCGCCATCGGCGCGATCTGGGGCTCTGGCTTCCCGCGCTGGGAGGATGCCCCGTGACCTGTCCTGACGGCGGTCGCGCGATGCAGCGCGTCACGGTGGACGCCGGTGCGCCTCAGCCGAGCGGCGTGGAGATCCCCATCTTGAAGCCGTCCGGGTCCCGGAACTGGAACATCCGCACGCCCCAGGGGCGGTCGGCAGGTTCGTCGAGCAGCGTGCCGCCCGCGGCGCGAATCCGCTCAGCCGCTGCATCGACGTCTGCCGCGGATGCCACGTTCAGCTGGATGTAGATCCCCTGTCCCTTGATGCGATCCCAGCCGAGCTTGCCGTCGTCCTGGTTGAGCACGATCCGGATCTCGCCGGCCTGGATCACCGCCGTCGTGGTGGCGCCGTCGCGCTCGTAGGTCTGCAGGACCGTGAAGCCGAGGACATCGCGGTAGAAGCTGATCGATGCGCCGAGATCCTTGCAGGTCATCGAGCAGCCGAGAGTGGTGGCGTGGAGTGCGGGCACGGGCGATCCTGAGGCGGAGGAGTTGGGGGTCGCGAAGGGTACTATGACGGACCGGATCGAGGGGAGGGCGCTGGCGCGCCGCTAAGGACTGAGCGGTGCGATGCGGATCGGCGCCTTGAAGGTCCGGATCTGCACGGTGGCGTCGCCGGTGCCGAGGAGCAGCCCCAACTCCTGGCCGCCGCTGCGGGTGGCGAGCGGACGCTGCGGCGTGAGGGTGTTGATGATCGTCCCCGCGTGGGTCGCGGCATCCACGTCCATCACCGCGCGCGCAGCCACGCGCAGCGTGACCGGTCCGCTGTGGCTCGCCAGCGTGAGGAAGCCGTTGCCGCGCACGGTCCCCGCGAAGGTCACTCCCCCGCTGATGGCTTCCATCGCCACCCGCTCGTGCTGACCACCCGAGACCGTGAGTGCGCCGCTCACCGTTGTCAGGGCGAGGTCGGTACTGCTGCCGGTCAGCGTGATCGCCCCGGTGGATGTCTTGATGCGGGCCGTGGTCGGCGAGCCCTCGAGCGTCACGGCCGCATCGAACCCATCCACCGTGACGATGCGCGGCGCCCCGATGATGCGCAGCGTGCCCGCCAGCTGCGTGAGGTCAAGCTCGCCCGCAGCGCCGCGCACGGTCACCTCGGCGTCGCCCAGCTTCAGGATGAGGCGGGCGCGTGCCGGGAGGTCCAGTCGAAGTGTGCCACCGGTCGTGCCGCTGTCGCTGATGAACCACTTCACGATCCGCGACGGGCCATCCGCCGCACGCGTGAAGCCGCCATCGAGGCGCGCGCCTGTGGAGAGGTAGCCGGTGAGGGCGACCGAGTCGTGGGCCCAGGCGTACACCTCGAGCCGCGCGATCGGCCCCGTGAGGCGGACCACGACATCGGACGTGGTACGCCGTGCCAACGCGATCGGCTGCTGGGCGCGCGCCACCCCGCCAGTGGCCGCCGTCAGCACTGCGATGGCACGCATCACCATCCGCACGCGCGTCATCATAGAGTCACCGCCATTTCGGTGTAGCGTCGGAGCAGGTCGAGTTTCTGGGCGCGGCCGTGCCGCAGCATCTCGGCGGCGATCTGGTCGGCACCTCCGGCCTCGGCCGCCGCCGCGGCCTCCATGATCGCGCGCTCCACGTCGGCGAGCGCCGCATCCGCCGCGGCGCGCACCTCGGGGGTGAAGCGCGCCCGCACGGCGCGATAGCTCACCTCGAGCTCGGTCACGGCATCCAGCGGGGCAGGTGCACCGCGGGTTGCTTGCGGTGTCGTCGGCAGGGGTGCCCTGTACGCTCGCGTGGCCTGCCGCAGCGCCACGGCCGCCACGACGATCACCACGGCAGCCGCGAGTGCCGGACCGGCACGTCGTGCGAGCGACCGCCGCGACGGCGTCGGAGCCGGCGGCGCGACGATGCGCGCACGCACGGCATCCCACGACGCCGGTGGCGCCGCGATCGGCGGTGCCGCCGCGGCGACCGCCCGAAGCCGCTCCAGTCGTGCGATCTCCGACGCGCATGACGGGCACGCGGCAAGATGCGCCCGCAGTGCCGCGGTCTCGGTCGCATCGGTCTCGTCGTCCACGAGGCGATTCAGCGCCTCCCACGCAGGATGGGTCATCCCAGTGCCTCCATCAGCAGTTGTCGCGCACGGTGGACCTGTGCGCGCAGGGTTCCCTCGGCCAGGCCCGTCCGCTCGGCGATCTCGCGATACGAGAAGCCCTCGACATCGCGCAGCACGAACGCCCGCCGCACCCCGGGCGGCAGTGCCGCGATCGCCGCGTCGAGGTCGAGCCGCACCTCGGTCGCGTCACGCGTTGCCTCGGGGTGCAGCATCCCGATCGCCGATTCCGCATCGTCGCGGCGGGCGTCGTGCCGCTGGCGTTCGAGCACGACGTTCACGGCGATCCGGTGCAGCCAGGTCGTGACGGCCGCCTCGCCGCGGAACGAGGCAAGGCCCTGCCACGCGCGCACGTACACGTCCTGCAGCAGCTCCTCCGCGAGCGCACGATCGGCGGTCATCCGGACGCAGAGCGCGAAGATCCGATCGGCGGTGGCCGCGTGGAGCGCGGCGAACGCCTCGACGTCGCCGCCGCGCGCCCGCCACACGAGCTGCTCGAGCGCCAGTTCGGTCATCCGCCGCTGCCCCCGGCACGCGTCATCGTCGGACGGTCGCCCCGTCGCTGCGTGCCACGAGCTCGAGCCGCAGCGTGAAGGTGTCGTCCACGAGGTCGTCGCCAAGTCGCGTGCCGCGGAACCGGACCCCCCAGCGATGCCGATCCACTGTCACGCGGGCCGACGCACGGACGGACGTGGCCGAGAGCTCGTGGACCTGGGCTTCGAAGGTGATCTCGTGCGTGACGCCGCGCATCGTGAGGTTCGCGCGCACGCGCCGCACCGGTGCCGCCGTCGCCTCTACATCAAGCACCTCCAGCGTGGCCAGCGGGTGACGGGCGACGTCGAAGAAGTCCTCCGCCATAAGGTGATTGCGGAGGTTGCGCCGGGGTTCCGGCTCGTGCGCGGGGATGTCGCTCACGTCAATCGTCCGGAGGTCGGCGACGAAACGGCCGCCGGTGATCGTGGTCCCCTCGAGGCAGACGACGCCGCTCGCCAACGACACGGGACCCTCGTGTCCGCGCGTGCCGAAGAACTTGGTGCCGCGCCACGTGATCGTGGACCGCGCGAGATCGGCCGTCAGGCTGGTCGCCGTGGGGCCGCAGGTCGAGGCGATGACCGGTCCCGCCGCCGTTGCGAGCAGGGCAATGAGCGTGATGGCCATCGTCAGTACTCCAGCCGGATGTCGCGCCGCACCAGCCAGATGCCGGCAGCGTCGCGCACCGGCGCGACAATGCCCGAGCCGCCGCGGTCGGTAGCCCGGGCGCGATACTCGGCGGTGACCAGCGGATCGTCGGTGAAGACGACGTCGTCAATCCAGTACTCCGGGTGGTCCGGCTGCTTGACCACGATGTGGATATGGGCCGCCATCTGCAGACCGGGGTAGGGTCCCGGGCGGATCGTCTCCAAACGATACCGTCCCTCGCCGTCGGTGCGCACCCACCCGCGCAGGCGGCCGTGATCCCTCGCGAGTCCGGTCGCGGCAGGATCCGCGGCATAGACTCCCTGCGCGTTGGTCTGCCACGCATAGAGGACGATGCCCGGGGCCGGGGTGCGGCCGTCACGGCCCGTCACCCGGCCGGTCACGACGAGGCGGTCGCCGGGCTCGGACGGCGGGGCCAGCACGGCGGTCGCGGTCAGCGAAGCGACGGGGCGTTCGTGGATCGCCTCGCATCCCTCGCAGGGGAGGGGGGTCTGGCAGGCGGCGGTGGCGGGCAGCAGGGCGACAGCAAGCAGCAGCAGGCGGCGCATGATTCGATCCAATGGTGAGCGTGGCGGAGCGTTTCGATCACCTGCTTGGATGCCGCCAAGGTCCGTTTCGTTTAGTCCCCCGGTCGCCGTCCCCCAACGGCCGTAGATTTGGGGAGGTCGCTGGGTGTCCTGGTCGCCAGCCCATCGTGCAGGAGGGCCCGTGTCCGCTCCGGATCGCATCCCTGTTCGCGAGCTTCGTTCGCGCCTCGCATCCCTGCGCCTGCCGCCAGGCCCCGCCCGGTTCGACCCGGCCGAGCTCGACACCGTGCCACTCCCCGTGCAGCGGTGCCTCCGCACCACGCTCACCCCCGGACAGCCGCTGGTCGCGGCTGCGCATCTGGCCCACGAGGGCACGTTCAATCTCGGTGGCGATCCGCCCCGCTGGCGGCGCTTCGACTCCGATCAGCTCGTCATCACGCGTCGCCCGGGATTCGACTGGCTCGGTCGCATCGCGCTGCTCCCCGGCGTGCGGATGCACGTGCATGACGCGTATGTCGGCGGTGTCGGGATCCTGCACGCGGCAGTTGGCGGCGTGATTCCCGTGATGCGGATGCAGGGCGGCAGTGACCTCGCCGAGGGGGAGCTGCTGCGCTTCCTGGCGGAGGCAGCATGGTATCCGACGGCGCTCCTGCCGAGTCAGGGAGTCATCTGGCGCGAGGTGGATGCGCGCGCCGCCGATGCCACACTGCAGGATGGCGACATCTCGGTCACGCTCCGCTTTCGCTTCGACGAGACGGGGCGCATCGTCGGGGTGCGCACCGAGCGTCGTGGTCGGCTCGTCGACGGCGTGGCGGTGCCGACGCCGTGGGAGGGCCGATTCTGGGGGCACGCGACGCGCGACGGGATGGTCGTCCCGCTCGAGGGCGAGGTCGGCTGGGAGATGGACGGTGCCTATCGCCCGTATTGGCGCGGACGGATCACGGCGGTGCGGTACGAGTGGGCCACGAACGCGAACGGCAGTGTTGCATCCTGAAACCCTCAGGTCGATTCGTTCGTCGTGGAGCCGTCGCTCCGGGAGAGGCCCGGGGCGCTGGATCGAACAGGAGCCCACGATGTCGCACGCCGACCTGCACGCCCGCATCGCCGAACTCGAACGCCAGACTCGACGCTTTCGTGCCCTCCTCACGCTCGGGGTGGTCGTGGCCCTCGCGGTACCGCTGCTGGCGTGGCGCGCCGGCACCCCGGAGATCCTCCGCGTGCGCGGCGTGATCATCGTGGATGAGGCGGGTCGGGAGCGTGTGGTGCTCGGTGCTCCGATTCCGGACCCGAAGGAGGGGAAGCGGATTGCGGCAGCCACGGGGCTCGCGATCAACGATACCCTTGGCCACGAGCGGTTCGGCCTCTCGCTATTTCCCGATGGGCGTGTGGTGATGGGATTCGATGCGCCGGCCGGGGTTGGCGATGACCGCAACCGCGAGCGGATCAGCATCGTGGCCGACCAGCGCGGCGGCGGCTTCATCCGCTTCCTCGACGGTGAGACGCGCGCCCGCGCCTTCCTCGGCCTCGGCGATGGCGGTGCGGTGTCGCTGGAGATGTTGGACTGGGGGAAGGACAGCATCCGGGTGCGGCAGGTCGGCCAATCGCGCGACTCGACCTACGTGGTGCCGCGGTAGCGTCGCGGGCGGGTGCGTTGCGGCGTGGATTGTCGAGGGTCGGCTCGAACGGGGTCGACCCTCGGCTATTTCTCCCCCTCGGCACTCTGAGGCCACCCGATGGCTGCTGTTTCCAGACCCCCGCTCCGCGCGAACACTGCTCTGGCCTTGATGCGGACGTCATCCTGACGCGATTCTGACGTTGCTCTCCTTCTCAGATCGCACCGCTCGATGATATTCCACCCCATGCGCCAATCCGATGTCCGAGGACACCGTGCAGACCGAGGTCAGCGCCCACCCGGTGGGGTCGCGGCCCGTCTCACGGTGGCCACCCCCACCTCGTCGCGCTGGTGGCGCGATGACCGCCTGCTCTGGGTGGATTCCCGCGCAGGACTCGCGGTCGGCGCGTTCACGCTGCTGCTGTCGGGGCCGCTCAGCACGCTCTACGGCCTGCCGCGCACGTTCCTGCTCGTCACGGGAGCCGCCAATCTGCTGTACGGCTCGTGGTCGGGATGGCTCCGCGGGCAGGTCGTTCGGCCGCCGCGGCTCATCGCGGCGCTGGTCGTCGCCAACGCCACGTGGGCCGTGCTCTGCCTCGTCGCAGTCGTCATCATCGGTCGCTTGGCGACGTTTCTCGGCCAGGCGACCCTGCTGTTCGAAGCGTGTTTCGTCGGCGGACTCGCGGTGCTCGAGTGGCGGGCGCGTGGGGTGCTGGTGCGATCGTGACGACCGCATCGCAGTACCCGCTGGCCCGCGGCGCCTTGCTCGCCCTGCTCCTCCTCAACGGCGGGATGTTCCTCGTCGAGACCGTCGCGGGCTGGCGCGCGGAGTCAATGGGGCTGGTGGCCGACGGCCTTGATATGGGTGCCGATGGCGCGGTCTACCTCCTCGCGCTGCTCGCCGTCAGCGCCTCGGATTCGCGCAAGCTCGCGGCGGCCCGCTTCGCCGGAAACGTCCAGCTTGTACTGGCGGCGCTCGCCATGCTTGAGGTGCTGCGCCGCCTCGTCGTGGGCAGCGCGCCCGAGCCGCCGGTGATGATCGGGGTCTCGCTCGCGGCCATCGTCGTGAACCTCATCTGCCTCCTCGTGCTCCGGCGCCATCGCGAGGGCGAGGTGCACCTGCAGGCTGCGTGGATCTTCTCGGCCACCGACGTGCAGGCCAATCTCGCCGTCCTCGCCGCTGCCCTGCTCGTGGCGTGGACCGGCTCGCCGATGCCGGACCTGGTGATCGGTGTCGTGATCTGCGGGCTGGTGCTCCGGAGCGCCCTTCGGATTCGGGCCCGGGTGCGCGCGGCCACCCCGGCCTGACCCCGGACCGAGCCCGGTTGTGCGGGGCGGTCCCGCCCCTCGACATTCATCGTCTCACCATCAGGAGGGTGTCATGCTCGCCGGCCGTTCGTGGGATGACTGGATCGCGCAGTACGCCACCAGCCACCAGCACCCGATCAATCGCCTCTGCCACACGATCGGCATCCCGCTGATCGCGCTGTCACTGCCGCTCTTCGTCGTCGCCGCCGTCACGACGCTGCCGTGGTCGGTGCCGCTGGCGATGTTCGTCGTCGGGTGGCTCTTCCAGTTCATCGGCCACGCGTTCGAAGGAAAGCCGCCGGAGTTCTTCCACGACTGGCGTTTCCTGTTCGTCGGCCTGCGCTGGTGGGTCGCGAAGGTGCGCGGGCGCGCGTAACGGCGGTGCGCATTCTCCTCACCGGCGGCTCCGGGCGCCTCGCCCCGTTCGTGCTCGGGCGACCGGCGACCGCACGATTCTTGTGGCGCCTCGCCTCGCGCCGAGCGGTCGGCGGCCCGCGCGAGCACGCCCGCGTCGATCTGGTGTCCGGCGAGGGACTCGATGCGGCGCTTGACGGCGTCGATGCGGTGCTCCACCTCGCCAGCAACGTGCAGCATCCCGACGATGACGTGCGGATGGCCGAACAACTCGTGGCGGCATGCGGGCGACACGGGGTCGGGCATCTCTGCTTCATCTCGATCGTCGGCATCGATCGGATCCCGTTGCCGTACTATCGCGCCAAGCTCGCGGCCGAGCAGGTCATCGCATCCGGGGCGGCACCGTGGACGATCGTGCGCGTGGCGCAGTTCCACTCGTTCGTGGACCTGCTGCTTCGCCAGTTGGCGCGCGTGCCGCTCGTGATGCCGATCCCGGCAGGATTTCGGGTGCAAAGCATCGCGGACGAGGAGGTGGCCGAGCACCTGCTCGACCTCCTCGCGCAGGGCCCGAGTGGCCGAGTGCCTGATGTCTGCGGGCCCGACGCAATGACATTCCGCGATGCCGCCGCCGCGTGGTGTGCCGCGCGGGGCGTCCGGCGGACGGTCCTGCCGCTGCCGATCCCCGGCGCCGTGGCGCGCGGCTTCCGGACGGGGGCGAACACGTCGCCCGAAGCGCCAGGGGGTCGGGAGCGGTGGCAGGAGTGGCTGGCGCGCACCGCCGCGAGTTCCTGAACTCACGCCGCCACAGTCAAGCGCGAGACCACTCGCCGGACGAGCGGCGCCACGATCGCGACCGTCGGAAAGGCGACGGGCCAGGTGGTTGCACAGCTGGCGAGCCACGAGGCCAGAAAGCCGGGGCCGAGCCCGCGCGACGTGGCGAGGACGAACGCCGAGACGATGGCGACCATGATGCTCGACAGCAGGGCGCTGAAGAGCACGGGAGCGAAACGGGCGGGAATGCGCATTGGAGTACTCCGGGTAGATCGTGATCAGGATGGTGCCAGGTGCGCGAGCACGAGGGCACTGAGATAGAGGCCCACGCCGTAGATCGTGTGGGTGAGCAGGCTCTGCAGCCGCGTCTGCCACGGGCGGAGCGTGAGCCGGCCGGCGAACCCGGCACCGAAGGCGGGCTGCATGATGGCGAGCGGTGCGAGGACGGTCGCGATGCCGACGGCGAGGGCCGGCACGGGCTGCGGCACCGCGAGCCACTCGCGACCGACCAGCGCCACGAGCAGCGCGGCGAAGCTCACGCCGATGGTGTAGTGGACCGCCCAACCCAGCGCGTGCTCGCCACGCACCGCCGGAGTGGCGGCGATGGGCCGGTGGATCACGATGCCACGCGGCAGGTGGGCCACCCACCGTCCGAGCAGGCGATGGTCGGGGCGGGGCATCCCGAGCAGCGGACCGCGCGCGAGTCCCCAGATGTCCATCACCAAGGTGGCGCCGGTACCGATGGCGACAACGTGAACGAGGACCGACATGCCGTCTCCGCCGTGGAGGGGTGGTGTCAGGGGTCCTGCGAGTGTAC
>DASTAN010000072.1:0-6589 GCA_035712665.1 Gemmatimonadales bacterium | reverse complement strand
GGGGGGTGTGACCACGGCGCGGCACCGCCGGCCAGGACCTCCCGCACGTAGCTCAATGCGTCCCGCGGCCCGCGCTCGCGAGGCCGGCGCAACGCCGCCCGGACCCCCTCATCATCGAGGGAGTCGAGCCGGGCCCGTATCTCCGCCAAGGGGAGATGCTCCGCCTGGAGTGCCTTGATCAGCTCGAGCCGGGCCAGATGCCCCTCGGTCCAATGCGAGCCGGGCCCACGCCCCTCCGGGGGCGGCAGGAGCCCCTGAGTGACGTAGTAGCGGACCGTCCGAGGCGAGACATCGGCCCGGTCGGCCAGATCAAGCAGCGTCAGCGGCGACTGGGAGGAATCGTTGAGCATGGGGAGAAGTTACAGCAAACAGCACTAGTGTCAATACTTCGGTAGGGGGTGAGGGGTGAGGTGGGGGCGGGGGGAAGTGAGAAGTGAAACGTAAAAAGTGAACGGTGAACAGGGTCTCCCCCATTCACCGTTCACTGTTCACCATTCACTGACCTTCCCCCTCACCCCTCACCCCTCACCTCTCACTCACGACTCCCGACTCACGTCTCACTGACCACCATCGCCGCATACCGCCGCGCTTCCCGCGGCCGCTGCACCAGGAAGATGTAGCCCATCGCCAGCACGGCCAGCCCGACCAGGACGCCCTGGGCCGTCATCGACTCGACCGTCGGGTAGATCCCCATCATCGCGAGGCGCGGCCAGCCGGCCAGCGGCGTGAGCGGCAGGGCACCGCCCGCCTGGAGCTCCGCGACGGCCTTCCCCGCGAAGACGAACGCGGTGTAGTACAGGAACGCCGACGTCACGGCGAAGAACGGCTTGAGCGGAAGGCGCACGCCGTAGCGGTTGATCAGGATGTAGATCGCCGCCATCAGCACCGTGCCGACGACGACCCCGCCCACGATCGGCCCGAGCGCGCCGGGGGCACTGCCGGCCGAGACGACCAGCGCCTTGTAGAAGAGCACCGTCTCGAAGCCTTCGCGATAGACCGCGAGGAACGCAGCACTCGCCAGCGCGAAGACGGAGCCGCCGGTGACCGCCTCCTGCACGCGGTCCTTCACGTAGGCCGTCCACTTCTGCACTTCCAGCTTCGAGAGCAGCCAGTAGCTCACGTAGAAGAGCACGCCGACCGCCGCGACCATTGTCCATCCCTCGAGCACTTCCTGGTGCGCCGGCGAGAGGCGGAAGACGGTCTCGAGCAGCACCGCGGTCGCGACCGAGAGGACGACTGCCGCGGCCACGCCGAGGTGGATGTCGCGGCGGCGATCGCCCGCCCCGATCTTCACGAGGAACGCGATGATCGCGCCGATGATGAGGATCGCCTCGAGCCCCTCGCGCACGAGGATCATCAGCGACTGCACGAAGAGGTTGAACGGCGAGGCCACGTCGCCGAGCGTGCGCTCCGCCCGCTCAAGCCCGCCGAGGAGCGCGGTGCGCGCGGCCTCGACCTCGCGAATGGTGGCGCCGGTGCTCGCCGCATCGCGAAGCGTGGCGAACGCCGCCTCGAGCTCGGCCGCGAGTCCGGCGTCCTTGGTGCGCACGTCGCGCTCCACCGCCTCGAACTCGAGGTAGGCGTCGAGCGCGGCCGACGTCGCGGACTGCGGCTGGCCCTCGCTCGCGAGCCGCGCGGCGTCCGCCACCTTCCCGCGCACCGTCGCGAACACCGCCGCGGCGATCGCCTGCGGGTCGTTTGCCGGCTGGAAGGCACGCACGGCGGCGACATCGGACCGCGAGGCGCTCGGCCCGAGGGCTGCCCGCAGCTGGTCGTCGTTCAGCTCCGCGACCGTGGCGAAGACCTGCAGCGAATCGGGGACCGGTGCCGCCGACGGCCGCTCCTGGCGCAGCGTCGTGGCATAGAGCGCCAGCGCCCAGCGATCCTCGGGCGGGAGGCGGGTCTCGTAGGCCGGCATCGCGGTGCCGGCGACGCCGATCGTGATCCGCTGGTAGAACGCCAGCGGCGTCACGTCCATCAGGGCCGTGTGGTCGGCAAGGTTGGCCGGGGCCGGATCGAGTCCCTTCCCCGCCGGGCCGTCACCCCGCCCCAGCTCGCCGTGGCACGACGCGCACTCGCGACGGTAGAGCTCCGCACCGCGCGCCAGCGACGGCGTCCGCTTGGGGAACTCGACCAGCGAGATGCCGAGCCCGGTCGCGATCCCGTCGGTGACGCGGCGCACGGCCGCATCGACCGAGTCCGGCACCGACGTCTGCCCCACGAACACCAACGCGCGCTCGAGCTCGGCGACCGCGGCCGACGCCACCGGCTCCGGGAGCTGCGCCGCCGTCCGCTTCGCTTCGGTCAGGAAGAGGCGCGCCTCATCGACTTCGGCCGGGGCGACCACCTTGCCGCCGACGACACCGATGCGGTACTCGGCGGCCGCGAGCGAGGCGCTCGCCGCAATGCGCCGCGCCACGGCCACAGTGTCGGTCGGGGTCGCGGCCAGAGAGAGGGCGAGCGGAATCGCATAACTGAGAAACATTTTCAATCGCTTTTTGGCGTCCGGCAAAAAAGTATGGAAGCAAGGTCGGAATTGCAATCGAGGCGAGATCGGAAGATCGGAGATCAGAGATCCGAGGTGCTCCCTCCGATCTCCGATCGCTGATCTCCCCTCTCATCCTTCCAGGATCGCCACCGCCGCCGCGACATCGCGGCTATGACTGAGCGAGAGATGGATCGTGACCCGATGCGGGGCCAGCAGTTCCGCGGCGCGGCCGAAGACCGCGACTTCGGGTCGACCGTCGGGGAGGCGGCGCACGCCGATGTCGCGCCAGCCGATCGGGCGCGCCCCGGGCAGGACCTGCAGCGCCTTGTAGACCGCTTCCTTCGCGGCGAGGCGGGCGGCGAGCGCCGGCACCGGATCCCGCAACGACTGCACGTAGGCGCGCTCGTCGTCGGTCAGGACGCGGTCGAGCAGGCGGGTACCCAGACGCTCGAGCATCCCGCGGGCGCGGGGCACCTCGACGACGTCGAGGCCGATGCCGATCACGGCCACGGGAGACTCCAGAACCAGGTGCCGATGGGCGCAAACCAGCCGGGGGCAGGCAGCCAGCCCCCGAGCCACGCGGCCAGGATCGCCACGATCACGACCGCGACCGTCGACGCGAGGAGCACGCCCCGCAGCGGTCGTCGCCAGGCGGCGATCTCCCCCGCGATCGCGCGCCACCGGGCCAGGTCACCGAGGGCGATCTGCCGCGCCTCGTGCCACGCCGCCTCCATCGCCGCCGCCCGTTCGCGCGTGATGTCGGGCGTCGTCGCGCGCGTCGCGAGCGTCTCGAGCGGAATCCCGGCCGCCCTGAGGCGCTGGAGCAGCGCGTCGGCCGTCTCGGCATCCGGCAGCAGCGCCGCCACCCGTCGCGACGGAAAGCGTGCGTACCGGGCGGCGCCCTGGATCGCATCGCGTGCCTCGGCCAGCACTGCATCCGCGAGCGCACGCGAGGTGGCATCCCACGCCGTCACCCACGCGGTGCCGTCGGCAGCGGCCACCTGCACGACGCGGTCGAGCAGGTCGAGTCGCAGCGCCTCGTAGGGCGCCTCGCGCGGCGGATCCGCCAGATGCCCGAGGGCCGAGCCGAGGGTCGTCATCCGAGTGGCCAGTGCACCGGTTGTTCGTCGTCGGCGTGCAGCGCAAGGCGTGCCGGCCGACCGGTGCGCTCCGCGAAGCGGCGCGCGAACGACGGCAGCGCCTCGGCCGTGAAGGCCTCGCGGGCCAGGCCGGTCGCAACAGCAACGCGCTCGATTGCCGCGGCGTCACCCTCGATCTCGAGCAGCGTGTCGGCGTCGGGATACCACTCGAGCCGCGCGCTCCCGCCCGCGACGTGCCACACCTCGACGTACCGATCGATCGCGTGGACGACCGTGTAGCCGAGCGCCGCGAGCAGTGCCGAGGCCGGGGCGCCGCCGGCGATCTGGCACTCGAGCTCCTGGCGAGCCTTGTAGCCCTCGGGGCTCAGGTACGTCGGGCCCTTCCAGGTGAGTTCCTCGCGGGCGGAGCCGTCGGCCGCCTCGTAGCGACGGACGCGCAGGACCTCGTCGCGCGCGCTCAATCGACCGTCGGCATCGTAGCGGCGGTCGCGCAGCCGGCCGTGGAAATGCCGCGTCCCGCCGGCCGCGCGCAGCGCGGTGCGCACGACCTCGGGGTCGGCGACCTGCGCCTTCAGTTCGAGTTCGAGCACAGGATTGCCCCGAGCACCGCAGCGGTGTCCTCGAAGGTGGCGAAGGCCGCGTGCGCGCCGGCCGCCTCGAGGGTCGCGACATCGTACGCCCCGGTCGCGACCGCGACGGCGCGCGCCCCGATCCCCTGGCCGCAGGTCACGTCGGCGGGGGTGTCGCCGAGGATGACCACATCGTGGCCGCTCGGCTCGTGCCCGAAGAACGCGGCGGCGCGGCGCGCGGCGATCGGCGGCAGCTCGGGACGATGCGCGCTGTCCGAGCCATAGGCGCCGAGCGCGAAGCGATCGTGCGGGATGCCGGCCGCGCCGAGCTTGAGGCGCGCTCCCGCCACGATGTTGCCGGTCAGCAGGCCGAGACAGACATCGGGCACACGCTCGAGGGCATCGAGCAGCGCGGGAATCCCGGGCAGCGTGCGCACCAGGTGTCCACGCGCCGCGAGTTCGCCCTCGAGATACTGCACGTAGCGATCGAGCAGTGCGTCGATCCGCTCGGGGGTCGCGCGCTCGGGGACGCCCGCCGCCGCGTAGAGCTCGCGCACGATCTGCGGATCGGTCTTGCCGTCGAAGCGCACCGCATCGAAGAAGTCGATCGCGTCGAACTCCTCGGCGAATGCGGCGGAGATCGCGCGCCGTCCGGCCGAGGCGGACGAGAGCAGCGTGCCGTCGATGTCGAAGAGGACGAGGGTGCGCATCAGGTGAGGCGACGCACGGCCACCAGCCGACCGAGGAGCCCCTCGGCCCGCGTGCCGCGCGCGAACGACTCACGGGTGACCTGACCCGTGTCGATGGTGCTGTGCACGATCGTCTCGTGCCCCGCGAGGATCGCGACGTGCGTGATCCGCTCGGTCCCCTCGCCGTGGAAGAAGAGGAGGTCGCCCGCGCGCCGTTCCTTGAGCTCCACCACCTGGCCGAGGGCGACCTGCTGCCGCGCATCCCGCGGCAGCGGCACGCCGCGCGCGAGGAAGGTCGTCTGCACCAGGCCGGAGCAGTCGATGCCGGCCGCCGACACGCCACCCCACAGGTACGGCGTGCCGGCAAACTCGCGCCACGCCCAGTCGGCCGGCGGTTCCTGCTGGGCACTCACCATCACCTCGCCCCACGGCCGGATCGCGCCGGAAAGGATCGTCGCGCGCTGGCCATTCGGCAGCCGCACGTGATCGTCGCCCTCGAGCGGGAGGCGCGCGCGATGCGGCACGCGGATCGCCACGCCATCGGGGCCCTCGAGGAGCGCCCCCTCGCTCCACGCCGCGCCCGCCACCCACGCCACGGCGTCGGCCAGCGGCAGTTCGTGCGCGTAGCCGGCGTGCAGCCACCCGTCGTACTGGTCGAGCAGCGTACGCACGCGCAGCATCGCGCCCTGGCGCTCGAGCACCTCGGCGCCCTCGCCGAGCACCAGCTGCGACACCTGTTCCGCGCCGAGCGACGGGCCGCCGAGCAGCGGCGCGACCGCGACGCGGAGAAGGAGGCCGCTCACGAGGGCGGGTTCCGCTGCAGGCAGTCGCGGCAGAGCGTCGCGCCGCGGATCGTGCACGCGAGGCAGATGAACGTCCCGCACCCGTCGCACGGATAGCCCTCGGACGCACGATCCTCGCGGCCGCACGCGCGGCAGCGCATCATGTCGATCTCCCGCGCGGGCGCGGGGCGGGTTCCGGAGGGCGGCAGGCTCATCTCAGTGCGGGATCGCGTACTTCTTGATCTTGGCGATGAGGGTCGCGCGCGAGATGCCGAGTTCCTCCGCGGCGCGGGTCCGATTCCCCGCGTGGAACTTCAGCGTGCGCTCGATGTGCATCCGTTCGACCTCATCCATCGTGAGCGGGGTGTGACGCCGGTCGAAGGGGCCCGGCCGTGCCCGGAACTCGCCGGGCAGGTGCTCGATGCCGATCTGCTCGGCGCCGCGGGCCACCAGCAGGGCGCGCTCGACGAGGTTCCGCATCTCCCGCAAGTTGCCCGGCCAGGCGTGGTTGAGCAACCGCTCCAGCGCCTCCTCCGCGAACCGGGTCGGTGCCCCCGGGAGCCCCGGCGCGAACTCGCGGACGGTCCGCTTGAGGAGGGCCAGCACGTCCTCCCGGCTGCGGTCCCTGAGCGGCGGCAGGACCAGCGGGAGGACATTGAGGCGGTACCAGAGATCCTCGCGGAAGGTCCCGGCGGCCACCGCCTCGCCGAGGGCGCCCGAGGTCGTGGCAATGAGCCGGATGTCGACCGGGATCTCGCGGGTGCCCCCGCGGCGCCGGATGGCCCGGTGCTCGAGCAGGCGGGCCAGCTCCCCCTGCACCGCCAGCGGCGCTTCGCCGATCTGGGTCACCACCAGGGAGCCGCCGTCGGCGAGCTCGACCAGCCCCTCGCGCGAGCCGCCGGCCCCGGGGGTCCCCTCGACGCCGAAGAGGGTCGCTTCCAGGGCGGCGGGGTCATCGGTG
>DASTAN010000071.1:0-19818 GCA_035712665.1 Gemmatimonadales bacterium | reverse complement strand
CTCCGGCCTGGACGTCGCCCGCAAGGCGCTGATCCTCGCGCGCCTCCTCGGCCAGCGGCGCGAGCTCGGCGATGTCCCGCTGACCTCGCTGGTGCGGCGTGGCCTGCGCCAACCGCTCGAGACCTGGCTCGCCGCGCTGCCGCGCGACGACGCGTGGTGGGCCGGCGAGGTCGCCGCGGCGCGTGCCCGCGGTCGCGTGCTGCGCTATGTCGCGACGGTCACGCCGCGCACGATGCAGGTCGGGTTGCGTGCGGTCCCCGTCGCGCATCCGCTGGGCCTGCTGCGCGGCTCCGCCAATCAGTTGGTCATCACCTCCGATCGCTACGCTGCCTCGCCGCTCGTCATCACCGGCCCGGGGGCCGGTCCGCACGTCACGGCGACCGGCGTTCTCGCTGACCTTCGCTCCCTGGTGGGTTGATGTCGCACGACTCCGTCACCGTCCGCGTCCCGGGCTCGATCGGCAACGTCGGGCCCGGACTGGACGTCCTCGGCCTCGCCGTCGCCGGCGCACACGATGCCGTCACCATCTCCTGGAGCGACGACCCCGGCCTCGTCGTGCGCGACGCCGGCCATCCCGCGCTCCCGACCGACCCCGGTCGCAACACCGCCGCGATCGCGGCGACGGCGGTCTTCGCGCGGTGCGGGGTGCGGCGCGGCGCCGCACTCTCGATCACCAAGGGTCTGCCGTTGAGCGGCGGCCAGGGCGGCAGCGCCGCCTCGGCGGTCGCCGGAGCCGTCGCCGCGAATGTCCTCGCACACGGCCAGCTCGACACCGCCGCGCTGCTGGAGTGCGCCCTCGAGGGCGAGGCCGCCGTCGCCGGTCGACACGGCGACAACCTGGCGCCCTCGCTGCTGGGTGGCCTCGTGCTGGTGCGCAGCATCGCGCCGATGGACGTGGTTCGGCTGCCGGTGCCGAACGGACTGGTCATCGTGCTGGCGCATCCGGCGCAGACGATGGCGACCCGTGAGGCGCGCGCGGTCCTGCCGACGACGATCACGCGCGACCTCGCGATCGCGCAGATGGCTGACGTGGCCGCGATGGTGGCGGGGGCGTGCCTCGGTGATCTCGCACTCCTCGGCCGCGCGCTCACCGATCGGATCGCGGAGCCGCCGCGCGCCGCACTCCTGACGGGCTTCCCTGCCGCGAAGCGCGCGGCGCTCCACGCCGGGGCCCTCGGCTGCTCGATCAGCGGGGCCGGGCCGACGGCGTTCGCGCTCTGTGACGCGCCGGCCACCGCCGAACGGGTCGCGGCCGCGATGGTGAGCGGCTACGCGAGCGAAGGCGTCGCCGCGACCGCGCGAGTGACGGTCGCCGACCTCGATGGCGCGGTGGTGACGTCGTGAACGCCCCGGTCCAGCGCTGCGACGGCTGTGGCGCGACGTGGCCGACCTCGCTTGCGGCGTCGCGCTGCCCGACGTGCCACGACCTGCTGGCGATCGTGCATCCGACACCGACGCTGGATGCGGTCGCCTTGCGCGCGTCGTTTGCGGAGGCGTGCTGCGCGCGGCCGTCGCGGAGCGCGAGCGGCGTCTGGCGCTTCGGCGCGATCGTGCATCCCGAGGCCGTCGCCCAGGCGGTCACGCATCCCGAGGGGAACACGCCCCTGCTCGCACGCGAGGCGCTTGCTCGATGGACCGGCGTCGAGGGGCTCCTGCTCAAGCACGAGGGCCACAACCCGACCGGGTCATTCAAGGATCGCGGGATGACGGTGGCGGTGACGCAGGCGGTGCGCGTCGGGGCGCGCGCCGTCGCGTGCGCCTCGACCGGCAACACCTCCGCCGCGCTCGCGGCGTATGCCGCGCAGGCCGGGCTGACCGGCCTGGTCTTCATCCCCGCCGGTCAGGTTGCGCTCGGCAAGCTGACGCAGACGCTCGCGTATGGCGCGCGGACGCTCGAGGTCGAGGGCGACTTCGATGACTGCCTGCGGCTCGTGCAGGCGGCGAGCGCGGAGCTGGGGATCTATCTCGTCAATTCGATCAACCCGTTCCGCCTCGAGGGACAGAAGACGATCGTCCTCGAGCTGCTGCAGCAGCTCGGCTGGACCCCGCCCGACTGGATCGTCCTGCCGGCCGGCAACCTCGGGAACACCGCGGCGTTCGGGAAGGCCCTGGCCGAGGCGCACGCGTGGGGGCTGATCCCCCGCCTCCCCCGGCTGGCGTGCATCCAGGCTGCGGGCGCGGCCCCATTCGCGGCCGCGTTCGATCGCGGCTTCGATCGCCTCGTCCCGGTGCGCCCCGAGACTCGCGCCACCGCGATCCGGATCGGTGATCCCGCCTCGTACGCCCGGGCGGTGCGCGCACTGCGCGACACCGATGGGGTGGCGCTGGCGGTCAGTGACGCAGAGATCCTCGCGGCCAAGACGGCCATCGACGCCGCGGGGGTGGGGTGCGAGCCGGCCAGCGCCGCCTCGGTCGCCGGTGTCCGGCGGCTCCGGGCCGAGGGCGTCATCGCCCCCGGGGCGAGCGTGGTGGCGGTTCTCACGGGGCACGTGCTCAAGGACCCCGGGATCCTGCAGGCGATTCACGGAGAGGAGGGCCTGGTTCCGGGCGCCGCGAACCGGCCCCGGCGCGTGGCCGCGACGCTCGAAGCGATTCGGGCTCAGCTGGACTGACCGGGCGTCGACGTGCGGCCGAGCAACACCTGTCGCACGATGGCATCATTATTTCTCGTGAGTGTTGCACCCCCGCGACAATCCGCGCTGTCCGTGCCGAGACCTGATGCGTCGAGATTCCAACAAATCATTGCAGAACAATGACTTGCGCGATGCCGACGCATCGGGGCACCGGGGTTGCACTTTACAAGGGCAACCGAGCGAATTCCCGGTTCGCTCCTTCCGAGGACCTGAACATGCGCGTCTTGACCGTTGCCGCCCTTCTTGCCGCCGCCGTGGCGCCCGCCGTGGCCCACGCCGACGATCCGCCGGTCTCGCCGGTGTCGGGGCTGCCGGCCGACTTCGGCCTCGAGTCGCCGATCATCGCGACCGGCAACACGATGGTGGTCACCTACTACGGGTGGGAGGGCACCACCGTCTTCGGTCACACCCTCTGGGCGTTCACGGCCAGCCAGTTTGCGGCCAACGCCGGCTGCATGTCGTGGTCGACGACGGCGTCGTGTCTCGCCAGCAATGCGATCGCCGGGACCAGCCTCTTCACCAAGGACTACGGCGCGGCGACCAGCCCCTACCTGCCGGACGGAATCTCCTCGGGGGACATCGCCTGGACCAGCGGCTCGGAGGTGATCTTCGCGCTGATGGTGCAGCAGGCGGACGCGCAGGCGGCGACAGGCTACAGCTACAACTGGTTCTTCTCGGGCGATCCGAGCCGCAACTTGGACGGCTGGGCGCACCTTGCCTACTTCGGCACCGAGGGCGTCCCGGGCAATCTCGGCGTCGGGACGATTCCGGGCACCGTCGGGAAGCACCTCTTCGGCTTCGAGGATGTCGAGTTCCAGTACTCGGACTGGGACTTCGACAACGCGATCTTTGCAGTCAATTTCGACTCGATCGATCCGCCGTCGGAAACCGTCCCGGAGCCGGCCACGATGACGCTGCTGGCCACCGGCCTGGCGGGACTCGCCGCGGCGCGTCGCCGTCGGCGCGAGGGTTCGCGCGTCGAGTGAGCCGTCTCGTGTCGGGGGCCGCCGCGTGAGGCGGCCCGCGTGGGGGCCGACCGTGCAGGTCGGCCTCGTTGCGTTCGGGATCAGCGCACTGGCGCAGGGGGTCGCGCAGCGGCTCGACATCGTCCACGCGTTCTGGGATGCGCAGGCGCATCTCGACATCGCGCGACGCCTCCACGATGCCACCACCCCCGGCCTGCAGATGCTCGGGACGGTGTGGCTCCCGATTCCGCATCTCCTCCTCTTCCCGTTCACGCTGGTGGATGCGTGGTGGTGGAGCGGACTCGCGGGCGGGCTCGTCGGAATGCTCGCCACCACCGGGCTCGCGATCGCCCTGCACGACCTCGTCGCGCGCCGGACTGGCCGGCAGGGCTGGGGCTGGTTCGCCGCCCTCCTCGCGATCCTGACGCCCTCGTATCTGTACCTGCAGACCACGGCGATGACCGAACCGGTGCTCCTCGCCTTCCTGACCGGGGCGGTGGCGCTGCTCGACCGGTGGCTGGCGGACCGCGCCCAGGGGCGTGCCCTGCTCGGGGCGGGCATCCTCACCGCACTGGCGGTCGGCTCGCGGTATGACGGCTGGTTCTTCGCGGCCTGCGCGGGGCTCACGGTGCTCGCGGTCGCGCGAGACCTCCGCCCCGCCCTGCGATTCGCGTGGCCGGTCGCAGTCATGGCCCTCGCATGGCTCGCCTACAACGCGGCGTACTTCGGCGATCCGCTCGAATTCCAGCGGGGCGTCTGGTCGGCACAGGCCCAGCAGCAGGCGCTGGCCGCGCAGGGGCTCCTGCCCGATCGGGGCAACCTCCCTGGCGCGGTCGCCTCCTATCTGGGCGCGGCGGGGCTCACCCTCGGCTGGGTGACGCTGGGCGTCGGGATGCTGGCAATCCTGTTCGTCGCGATGCACCGGCTCTCGGGGACGGCAGCGGTACTCCTGATGGCGTCGGCCCTCCCCTTCAACCTGCTCGCCCTCGTCCTTGGCCAGAGCGTGATCTCGCTGCCGTGGGACGAGCCGCCCGGCGTCGCGAACCTCCGGTACGGCGTGATGCTGCTTCCCGCGGTCGTCACGGCGCTGGCGCTGGCCGGGGCCGCCCTTGCCGAGCGTTGGGGGCGCCGAGGCACGCTCCTCGCAATGGCAGTGGTCGTGGCAGTGCAGGCAGGGCTCACGGTGGCGGGCGGCGTGCCGGCGATCGGTGCGTTGCGCGAGGGCCTCGCGATCCGCGACGGCGATCCGGCGCAGATGCGCGCCTCCCGCTGGCTTGCGACGCACTGGGATCGGGGCCGAATCCTGGTCGCGCCGGCGGTGAACATCTCGCCGCGCACCAGGATCCCCCTGAAGGACCGTGTCTACCCCTGGACGTGGCAGTTGGGCGAGGCGGCCCTGGCCAACCCGGCCGAGGCTGTCGATTGGGTGGTGGTGGATTGGCGGGCGACGTCCGATCCGGTCGCGCAAGCGATGGCGGACCGTCCCGCGTTCAGGCAGCGCTTCGCGCGAGTTTTCGCGGACCGCGAGCTCGAGATCTGGCGGCGCCGATGATTCGGCCCTTGGGGGAATGGATGCGGATGATGACGCGACGACTGCTCGCCGGGACGGCCCTGCTGCTCGTCCTGGGCGCCTGCGGGACCGACACCGAGGCCCCGACCGCGGCGCTGCCGGCGCCGACCGCGGAGGCGATGGATTCGCTGCTGGCCAGTGCCGCGCCCGGCGACTCGCTCGCCCCGCCGCTGGTCGCCGTGCAGCCGGACACGACGTCGGTGATGGCGCTGACCCTGCGCGACATCGGCCGCAAGGACGGCGTCACGCTGACGGGCGCGATCGACGGGGCCACCATCACGCTGCCGGTCAACGCCGGCCTGCGCCCGACGCGCCTCGATCTCGAGCTGCTCGCGACGCCGCGCATGCCCGGGGCGACGCTCGCCCTCACGCAGGGCGCGCGCGTGCTTGCGATCCGTGCCCTGCTCGACACGACGACCGCGCTCTCGTTCCCGCTTGACGAGGTGCAGATCGATCGTGGTCGCGCCCCGATCGAGCTGCGCGTCAACATCCCGGGCCGCGATGCCTGCGCCGCGCCGCTCTTCTACCGCACGATCATCAAGCCGACCTCCACGATCTCCTACAGCGGCCGCGCCGCCGCCACCGGCGGGATCGCGGGCTTCTTCCAGCCGTGGGTGCGCCGGGTCACGTTCTACCTGCCGGCCGAGCCGTCACTCGACGCGGCACAGGTGGCGCTCGACGCGGCGGCGTTCGTCGCGCGGCGCTATCGCGGGATGTCGACCACCTACGCCATCGCGGCCCTGCCGGACACCGGCGCGATTCCCGAGCCGGCCGCCGACGAGCGCGCGCTGGTGTGGGGCCCGAGCGGACCGACGATGGTCCTGCGTCCCGAGGGCGGCCGCGGCACGGTGCTCGCCGTCGCCTCGCGCCGCGATGCCCGACAGCTCTTCTCGCTGGCCGACGGCCCCGAGCTGGTACCGGCCCCCGGCTTCAGCGCCAGCACGGTCCGCACCGGCGACGGCACGACCGTCACCGCGCGCACCCTGGGGTCGCTTGGCAATGCCCCGCGCACGATCGACGGGTCGTCGGTGATCGTCGCCACGTATCCGTTCGCCCTCGCGGACTTCGGGCACTACGTGACGCCCCGCGCGTTCCGGCTCGTGGCGCAGCACTCGACGCTGCCGCCCGACGGCAACGGCACGTTGCGCATCCACCTGAACGACCAGCTGATCCACTCGCAGCCGCTCGATCGCACCCAGCTCGACGTGACGATCCCGCTGCCGGCGCGCGCGCTGGCCCGCGACAACCGCCTCGACGTGCGCTTCCACGTGATGCTCGGCGAGGGCGGCTGCGTCCTCGGCGGTCCGGTCTTCACGGCGACGATCGACACGACCTCGACGTTCGTCCTGGCGCCGACGCCGCCGCTCGTGCCGTCGTTCGATCGCTTCCCCGCGGCGCTGGTGCCCGGCTTCTCGGTGCTGCTCGAGCCGCGCGACCGCTTCCGGGTCGAGCTCGCCGCGACGGCGATCGGTGCGATGCAGGCGACGACGCAGACGCCGCTCGTGCCGTACCTGGTGCGCGACCTCGCCGAGGTGCGCGGGTCGCTGCTCGCGGTGGGCACCGGCACGATGGCGCAGGCGCTCGATGCGCCGGTCAGCACCGACGGCTTCCGGCTCCGTGACCTCACCGGTCGCGTGTGGGACGAGTACGCGCCGACGGCCTCGTACGGGGCGATGCAGGCCTTCGTCCGCGACGGGCGCGACATCCTGCTCCTCCATCACACCCGCGAGAACGGCCAGCCCCTCGCCGACCCCCTCGCCGAGTCGCTGTCGCCGTACGGCTGGTTCGGCGTCTCGGGCGACCTGGCGCTTCGTGGCGAGACCGCGCCGACGACGGTGATCCGCGCCGCCAACTCCGGCTGGACCGTCGAGTCGACGGCGGGCGAGCCCCCCTCGGTGTTCGCGGCGTGGCGGAGCCTGATCTTCATCGGCGCCGCGGTGCTGCTGGTCGCCCTGCTGCTCTTCTTCTACCCGCGGGTCGTGCGTCGTGAACTCGACCCGACTGGGTGAGGTCCTCCTCGCCCGGGGGCTGATCACCGCCGAGCAGCTCGAGACGGCGCTGCGCCAGCAGCGCCGGACCGGCGAGAAGCTCGGCCGCCTGCTGCTGATCCTCGGCTACGTCTCGCGCCTGCAATTGGCGCAGGCCCTGGCCGACCGCTGGCGGCGCCCGTTCCTCACGATCGCGCCCGACTCGGTCGACGTCGCGGTGGCGCAGCGCTTCCCGCTCGACGCGACGCTGCGGCTCCGCGCGGTGCCGATCCGCGACACCGGCACCGAAGTGGTCGTGGCGTCGGCGGAGGAACCGGGCGAGGAGCTGCACGACACGCTCGCCGTGGTGTATCCGGGCCGCCAGCCCGACATCCGGATCACGACGGAATGGGACATCGATCGCGCCATCGCGCTCACGCACCGGCGCAAGGTGGTCGACACCTCGATCTACGGCCTCTACTTCCGTGACCAGGCCGAGAGCGCGTTCACCGTCTTCACGCTGCCGCAGTACCTCGCGTTCTCGGTGGCGTGCCTGGTGCTGCTCGCCGGTCTCTGGTCGGCGCCGCTGCAGACGCTGCTCTTCCTCAACGTCCCCGTCACGCTCTTCATGCTGGCGGTGATGCTCTTCCGCACCTACGTCGGCGTCGTGGGCGCGGGCGCGGAGACGGCGATCACGATCACGCCGGGGCAGCTCGAGGCGCTCGAGGCGCGCGAGCTGCCGGTCTACACCATCCTGGTGCCGGCGTACAAGGAAGCCCGCGTCATCGGCAACCTGCTGCGCTCGCTCGCGGCGCTCGACTACCCGGCCGACAAGCTCGACATCATCCTCCTGTTCGAGGAGGACGACCCCGAGACGCTGGCGGCCGCGAAGGCGGCGGCCCCCGGCGCGAACGTGCGCTTCATGGTCGTCCCCGCGGGCGAGCCGCAGACGAAGCCGAAGGCCTGCAACGTCGGCCTCCTCTTCGCGCAGGGCGAGTACCTCGTGATCTACGATGCCGAGGACCGCCCCGAGCCGGACCAGCTCAAGAAGGCGCTGCTCGCGTTCCGGCAGGGCCCGCGCGAGCTCGCGTGCGTGCAGGCCGCGCTCAACTACTACAACTGGAACGAGAACTTCCTCACCCGGATGTTCACGCTCGAGTACTCGTTCTGGTTCGACTACCTGCTGCCGGGCCTCGACCGCCTGCGCCTGCCGATCCCGCTCGGCGGGACGAGCAACCACTTCAAGACGGCGGTGCTCCGCGAGCTGGGCGGCTGGGACCCGTTCAACGTCACCGAGGACGCCGACCTCGGGATCCGCGCGGCGATGCACGGCTACCGCGTCGGCATCGTCAACAGCACGACGTACGAGGAGGCGAACAAGAAGCTGGGGAACTGGCTCCGGCAGCGGTCGCGATGGATCAAGGGCTACATGCAGACGGCCCTGGTCTTCTCGCGCGACCCGATCGGCCTGGTGCGCCGCGCCGGCCTGCGGCAGGCGATCGGCTTCGTGCTGCTGATCGGCGGCACGCCGCTGATCTTCCTGATGCAGCCGATCGCCATCGGGCTCACGATCCTCTGGCTCGTGACGCGGACGCAGCTGCTCACGCCGCTCTTCCCGCCGTGGCTGCTCTACATCTCGCTCTTCAACCTGCTGTTCGGGAACGTGCTGGCGATCTACGTGAACATGTTCGCGGTGTTCAAGCGCCGGCTGCACGTGCTGGTGCTCTTCTCGATCCTGAACCCGGCCTACTGGCTGCTGCACTCGATGGCGTCGTTCAAGGCGCTCGGCCAGCTGTTCACGCGCCCCTACTACTGGGAGAAGACGACGCATGGCCTCACCCGCCACGGCGCCGCTGCCGCCTGAGCCGCGCGCCCCGTGGGGGGTGCGCCTGGCGCTCGCGCTGGCGATCGCCCTGCCGCTCGGCCTCGCCGCGGCGGGGCTGCTGCACGACGGGTGGCTGAGCGACACGCACGGCGCCTTCCTGCAGCGGGTGCGGTTCGCCGTCGAGCGCAACCGGCTCGAACTGCTGGGCTTCGAGTACCCGCCGCTGCCGTTCGTGCTGCTGATCCCGTGGACGTCGGCGTGGGCGGCCCTCCTGCTCGGCACCGCCGCGATCGCGGGCCTCGCGTGGATGGTGGTGCACGAGTGCACCGACCGGCGCTCCGTGCTGCCGCTGGTGCTGCTCGCCGCCGCGCTGTGGAACCCGATCGGGCTCCACCTCGTCGCCTCGGACTTCAACGAGGCGCTGGGCCTCCTCGCGCTCTTCATCGGCTGGCAGCACTACCGCCGCTGGTGGGCCACCCGACAGACGGTGCACGGCCTCTACACCGGACTCTGGCTCGGCCTTGCGTTCTACACCTCACCGCTCGGGCTCGCCCTCGCGCTCGTGGCGGGCGCGGTGCTCCCGATCCTCTTTCCGCGCCTGCAGATCCCGCCGTTCGCGTCGCAGCTGGTGCTGATCGCGTTCCCCGGGCTGGCGGCGACGGCGACGTGGGCCTACCTCTCCTACATCTTCACCGGTGCCGTCGCCTTCCCGTTCTCGCCGTGGGAACCCGAGTCGCCGACGTTCACCGCGATGCTGCCGTGGGCGCTGCCGTATCTCTGCGTCGGGCTGCTGGTGCTGCTGCGCCCGAAGGCGACGACCGCGGGGATGGTGCTGCCGCTCCTGCTGCTCGCCGCCGCCAATCGCGCGGGATGGCACTTCTCGCTCGGGTTCGCGACGGTGCTGCTGACTCTGGTGGCGATCGTGGCGCTGCCGCGTGACCTCCCGGCCCTTGCCCGTCCGGTGCTGGTCGCTCTCGCCCTGCTGCACGCCGGGCTGGCCTGGTGGAAGACGCCGTGGCCCGCGCTCGGTCCGGAAGATCTCGCCGCGCGTGCGGTCGCGGAGGCGCTGGCACCGCTGCCGTCCCGCTCGGTGCTGCTCGACGATCGCTACGCCGAGCGACTGCTCAAGTGGGCCCCGTCGCTGGAACCGTACCTCACGACGCGCGACACCGGCTACGAGATCGGGGTGCAGCAGCCGCTCGATGCCGTGCGCTACGTCCTCGCGGTGCGCGACGAGGCGGGGTACACCTTCGACGCCGACACGCGGCCGCCGACCGGGTTCGTACCCGAGTGGGAATGGCGCGGGTTCGCGCTCTGGCGACATCCCGAGGCGCCTCGCGTGCCGCTTGCCTTCGATGCGGTGCCGGTCGCCGCCTTTCCGGAGTCCCGCTGATGCGACGCTCGCTGCTCGCCTGGTGCACCCTGCTCGTTCTCGTCCCCGCGACGCTGTCGGCGCAGTGGACGGTGCGCCCCGGCGCGTGGTTCATGAGCCACGGCTTCAACGTCGGCACCTTCCCCGACCGCTTCTCGGCCGGCGCGGGCGCCACCGAGAACGCGCTCGACAAGGTCGACTGGGGGATGTACTTCATCTACGGCCTGCGCGAGGGGCTGAGCGTCGGCCTCGGGCAGGGCTACAGCCGCCTCGAGCAGACCTTCAACGGCGAGACCTTCGAGAGCAGCGGCTTCGGCGCCACCGGCTTCTTCGTGATGCAGCGGCTTGCCCAGGGGAAGGCGGGCGTGCTCTCGATCCAGCCGCGGATCGACCTGCCGCTGCTCTTCGACCCCGACGTGCGCCCGGCGCTCGGCCCCGTGGAGGCGGACGCGGAACTGCGCCTGCTGTACGGCACGGGCTACGGCGCCTTCGGGCGACGCGGCTTCATCTCCGCCTCCGCCGGCGTCAGCACCATTCGCGCCGGCAACGACGAGATCCGCTATGACCTGACCGTGGGGATGGACGTCGCCCCCCGCCTGCTGGTGATGGCGCAGACCTTCAACGTCGCCGCGCTCGCCGACGGCGGCGGGATCGCCTACAGCGCCACCAAGGTCGGGCTCTCCGGCGTGGTGCGCCTCTCCAAGGCCGTGGGGATCGTGGCCGGGGCCTCCCGGGGGATCTCGGGGAAGAACACGGCGCGGGAACGGACCTACTCGATCGGCATCTGGCTGAACGGGGAACCGCGCACGCCGGTGGTGCCGACGAACTAGGCCTTGGGCCTTGGGCCTTGGGCCTTGGGCCTTGGCCCAACCGAAGTAAATCCAGTCCCTCAAGGCCTGCGGCTCACGGCTCACGGCCCTTCACAAACCCCGCCCCGCCACCGATCCTTCTGGCATCGGGGCCGGCCGCCCCGTTCCTCCCCACACAGTTCAGGAGCTGTCTCGATGCGTCCCACCTCCCGTGCCGCGCTGGCGCTCGTCGGGTTCGTCGCCGCGTGCGCCGACACACCCGTCGTCCCCACCGACTCCTCGGCGCTTCCGTCGTTCGCCGCGACTGCCGACCCGCTGGCCGATCGCTACCTGGTGATCTTCAAGCCGGGCACGCGGAACGCCGACCAGCTCACGAACCAGCTCGCGGCCGGTCGCCCGGTGCACGCCCGATTCACGACCGCGCTGCAGGGATTCAGCGCCACGATCCCGGCCGCGGCGCTCGAGGGGATCCGACGCAACCCGAACGTCGCGTTCGTCGAGGCTGACCAGGAGGTCACCGCCAGCGCCACCCAGACGGGGGCCACCTGGGGCCTCGATCGCATCGACCAGCGCGACCTGCCGCTGTCGACGACGTACAGCTATGACGCGACGGGGGCCGGGGTGCGGGCCTACATCCTCGACACCGGCATCCTGACGGGCCACGTGCAGTTCACCGGACGGCTGGCCAGCGGCTTCACCGCGATCAGCGACGGTCGCGGGACCAGCGACTGCAATGGCCACGGCACCCACGTCGCCGGCACCGTGGGCGGCACGACCCACGGCGTCGCCAAGGGCGTCACGCTGGTGCCGGTGCGCGTGCTCAACTGTCAGGGTTCGGGCACGACGACTGGCGTCGTTCAGGGGATCGACTGGGTCGCCACGAACGCACAGGCCCCGGCCGTGGCCAACATGTCGCTCGGCGGCGGCGCGAGCTCGGCGATCGACCAGGCGGTCGCGAACGCGGTGGCACGTGGGATCACCTTCGTCGTCGCGGCCGGCAACAGCAACGCCAACGCCTGCAACTACTCGCCGGCCCGCGCGCCGAGCGCCATCACCGTGGGGGCCACGACGAGCACCGATGCACGCGCGTCGTACTCGAACTTCGGCAGCTGCCTCGACCTCTTCGCCCCGGGGAGCAGCATCACCTCCGCGTGGTACACCAGCACCACGGCGACGAACACGATCAGCGGCACGTCGATGGCGTCGCCCCACGTCGCCGGGGCCGCCGCGCTGCTGCTGCAGGGGACGCCCACCGCCTCGCCGGCCACCATCGCGGCCTCGCTCACCGGAACCGCCACGACGGGGAAGGTGGGCTCGGCCGGCACCGGCTCGCCAAACCTCCTGCTCTTCACCGGCGCCGGCGGGAGCGAGCCGCCACCGCCGTCGGGCGACGTGGCCGTCGATGTGAGCGGCATCACCGGGAGCAGCACCACGAGCGGCAACGGCCGCAACTGGACGGCGCGCGCGACGATCAGCGTGACGGGCAGCGCCGCCGGCGTCACCGTGAGCGGCCGCTGGAGCACCAGCGGCACGACGTACAGCTGCACCACCGACGGGACCGGCCGGTGCACGATCTCGTCGCCGACCTACAAGACGAACCAGGTCTCGAGCGTGACGTTCTCGGTGACGGGCGTGGGCGGGACGGGGTTTGTCTGGAATCCGGACCTGAGCACGGCGGCGACGATGGTCACCGTGAGTCGGTAGTCGGGAGTCGTGGGTCGTGAGAGAGCGAAGGCCGGCACCTCGAAAAGGTGCCGGCCTTCGTGTTCCCTCGACTCACGACTGCCGTCGCATCAGGAGGTGAGCGGAGCCCGGTCCGTCACCAGTGCCTCGATGAAGAACTCCATCATCCGCTGCATGTTGATGCTGGTGTGGCCCGCGTCGGGGCCGACCTGCACCTCGAACGACTTCCCGGCCTGCTGCAGCGCCTGGATCAGCTGCATCGAGTTGTTCGGGTGCACGTTGTCGTCGGCGGTGCCGTAGTAGATCATCAGCCGCCCCTTCAGGTCCTTCGCGTACTTCATGGCGTTCCCCTTCTCGTAGCCCTCGGGGTTCGCCTGCGGCGTGTACATGTACCGCTCGGTGTAGATCGTGTCGTAGTGATGCCACGAGGTCACCGACGACGACGCCGACGCGGCGTGGAAGGCGTCGGGATGGCGCAGCAGCGCCAGCGCCGAGGCGTAGCCGCCGTACGAGGTGCCGAAGATGCCGACGCGCTGGCCGTCGACGTAGGGGCGCTTCGCGAGCTCGCGCGACGCGGCCGCGAGGTCATCGATCTCGACCTCGCCGAGCTTCTGGTAGATCGCATCGAGGGCCTGCTTGCCGCGACCGGCCGCGCTCCGGGTGTCGAGCGTCACCACGAGGAAGCCGTATTCGGTCATCGGGTTCGGGGCCGCAAACGTCTCGCGCGCCCCGTTGGTGGCCGGACCGGCGTAGACCGAGAAGATGACCGGATACTTCCGGGCCGGGTCGAAATTCGACGGCTTGTTGAGCATCCCGTGCAGCTGCGTGGTGCCGTCGGCCGCGGTGTAGGTGAACATCTCGACCGGCTGCAGGTTCGCCGCCTTCATCCCCGCGAGGTCCGACTCGGCCAGCAGCTTGATCGCCTTGCCGTTGGCGTCGCGCAGCGTGGTGGTCGGGGCCATGGCGTGGGTCTGCGCCACGTCGGTGAAGTGCTTCCCCGTCGGGCTCACGCTCACGGTGTGGTTGAAGGCCGGGTCGGTCAGGCGGCGATCGCCCTTGCCGTCGAGGCCGACGCGATGGAGCTGCAGCTTCATGAAGTTGTCGCCGCTCCGGGCGGTGTACCAGAGCTGCTTCGCCTTCTCGTCGACCTTCACGACGGTCCCCACCTCGAACGGATGGTTCGTGAGCGTCGCGAGCAGCTTCCCGCTGATGTCGTAGAGGTAGAAGTTCTTGAAGCCGGTGCGCTCGCTGGTCCAGATGAAGCGCTTGCCGTCGGCGAGCCAGGTGATCGCCGGATGGTTCTCGGTCCACGACGCCGGCCACTCCTCGCGGATGATCACGCGGCACGCCCCGGTAGTCGGGTTGCAGGCGGTGAACTCCATGATGTTCTGGCGGCGGTTGGTGCGGTTGACGAGCAGCTCGGTGCCGTCGGGGCTCCAGCGCACGTTGTAGACGTAGTAGCCGACGGTGCCATCCGCGAACGGCTGACCCAGCCGCACGTCGAGGGTGACGGTCCGCCCGGTGGTGGCATCGTGCACGAAGAGATCGACCACCGGGTTGTCGGTGCCGGCCTTCGGGTACGCCTCGACCATCACCTCACCCTGTACCTTGGTCTGGTCCATCTGCAGCCAGTAGTCCTTCACCGGCTTCTCGTCGAAGCGGTAGAAGGCGAGCTGCTGCCCGTTCGGCGACCACCACATCGCGCTGTTCTGGTCGAGCTCCTCGCCGTAGACCCAGCTGGCGGTGCCGTACTTGATGCGATCCTTCTCGGAGCCGTCGGTCGTCAGCTGGCGCTCGCCGCTGCCGTCCTTGGCCGAGATGTAGATGTTGCGGTCGCGGTAGACGGCCTTGCGGGACGAGTCCGTGGTCCACGCCTCGGTCGCCTGGCGACCGCGTGCCACCCCCATCCCTCGGCGCATCCCGGCCGGCTGGGGCGTGGCCCCTTCCACGGCGCTGATCATCCCGGTCCGGATGTCGTACCGGAACCGCTTGCCGTCGCGGCTGTAGGTGAACGAGGCGCCGTCCTCGGCCCACTGTGGGGTGATCGCGCCGGAGACCATGGCCCGGGCGTACTTCGGCACCATCTCGGTGTAGCGGGCGTAGCCCGGCATCCCCTTGAGGCGATCCTGCGCCTGCAGGGCGACCGGGAGCGCGAGGGCAAGGACGGCGGCAGCGAACAGCTTGCGCATCAGACACTCGGTGTTCGGGAGGGACGGATGGGGGACAATCGAATAGTACGCATCCCCCGCCCCCCAGGTTTAGCGAACCGCGGCGATCGCGGTCTTGAGCTCGTCGTAGGCGGTCGGGTCGATCTCCCGGAACGGCCGCATCACCTTGGCGACCTTGCCGTCCTTGCCGATCACGAACAGCACCCGGCTCTCCCAGCGGGCCCCCTCGCGGAGCGTGCCGTACAGCTTCCCGGCCACCCCCTCGGCGTCCGACACGAAGCGGAACGGGAACGCCTCGTCCTTGGCCCAGCTGGCGAGGTCCTCGGGGGTGTCCATCGAGATCGCCAGCAGCTGCGCGTCCTTGCCGATCACGAACAGCACCCGGCTCTCCCAGCGTGCGCCCTCGCGCAGGGTGCCGTAGAGCCTGCCCGCGACGCCGTCGATGTCGGACGCGAACCGGAACGGGAAGGCCTCATCCTTCGCCCAGCTGGCCAGATCCTCGGGCGTGTCCATCGAGATCGCCAGCAGCTGCGCGTCCTTGCCGAACAGCTCCGCGAAGCGGTCGCGATACGCCTTCATCTGGATGGTGCAGCCGCTGGTCCGCGCCTTCGGGAAGAAGGCGAGCACGACCGGCTTGCCGCGGAGCGACGACAGCTTCAGCGGCTCGGCCGCGATGCCGTCCTTCGAGGCGACGCGCAGGGTGAAGTCCGGGGCGACCTCACCGACGGTCGGGCCCTGCGCGGCGAGCGGGGCGGCGAGCAGGAGGGGGAGCAGGTAGCGGAGCATGGCAACCTCTTGCGACAATGGACAAAGGACAAGGGACAAGGGACACGGGACACGGGACACGGGACGAGGGACAAGGTAGCGGCGAGCGGTTGCCCCCTCACCCCTCACCCCTCACCCCTTACCCGATTCACCATTCACTGTTCACTGCAGTGCCCGCGGCGGCGTCGCGAGGAGCGTCCCGAACGCCGCCCAGCGGCGGGCCGGGTCGTCCCCGCCCTCGCGCTGGACCCACGCGGCGACGAGATCGCGCCCGAGGTTGTAGTTGATCACGTACGCGCGGTAGTTCCGGATGAAGCGCAGCGTCTTCGCGGCGGCCTCCGGACTCTGGAACCACCAGCGCTGCATCAGCGCGATCGCCTGCGTCGAGTCGATCGCCCCGTCGAGGTAGCGACGCGCGACTTCGTTCCGCGCGTAGTTGAGCCGCTCCATCACCACACGCACCTCGGCGTTCTTCGCGGCCAGCGATGGGTCGATCCCCGCGAGCGGCATCAGGAACTCGCGCTCGAAGATGGTGCGGTCCTCGCCAGGGAACGCCATGTCGATCCCGAAATTGGCGCTCCCCTCCGCGACCAGCGACTGCGGCGAGAAGAGCGCATACACCGAGAACTCGACCCAGCCGCGGTCGCGCACCAGCGCCTGCTCGAGCGACGCGTTGTAGACGTGATGCCCGGGGTAGCCTTCGTGACAGGCGAGGTCCACGGCACGATCGACCGGGATCGGGAAGTCGAGGTTGACCTGGATCAGCGACCGCAGGCCGCCCTTGTACCAGTTGTAGGCGTTCCAGCTGGTGCCCGTCACGTACTCGAGATCGAACCGCTCATCGGCACCCAGGGCGATGTGCTGGTTCGAGCGCGCGCGACACGCCGCAATCGCCACCTTGAAGACCGTGTCCACCCGTTCGGGCGGGAGCATCACCTGCGCCTTGAAGGCGTTGTAGCGGGTGCCGATGTCGCCCTCGCCGGGGAGCAGCTCGCCGAGTCGCGCGACGAGCGAGTCGAAGTGCGTCTCGGGGAACGACGGCACCGTCACGCCATAGAGGAGACGCGCCTCCTCGTCGAAGGCGAGCTTCTCGCCGCCCAGCATCCGCGCGCGGGTCCGCACCGCGGTGAGCTGCCCGACGAGGTAGCGATGGCGCATCGCGACCAGGGAGTCGGCGTAGGTCGGGACCGCATCGCCGAGCACCGCGAGCAGCGAGTCGGCCGCCGCGCCGATCTCGGCCACCGTCAGCGTATCGGCATCGGCACGGGCCTTCAGCGAATCCGGGCCGTAGTAGGCATCCACGAAGTCGGGGTCGTGGTGCCGCATCCCGAGGGTCAGCTCGACGTAGCGCACGGCGATCGGATCGAGCCGGGCCGGATCCGGGGGCGTGGGGGCGCAGGCGGCGGCCAGGGCCAGGAGCGGAAGGCGGAGGGCGGACAGCGGAAGGCGGTAGGCGGAAAGCGGAAGGCGCCGCATGGGCAGGGCTCCGTCAGGCTGGGGGATCCCAGAAGATACCGCCCTCCGCGTTCCGCTTTCCGCCCTCCGCCCTCCACTCTTCACCCTCCACCCGTCGCCCGACTACCTTCTCGCCATGGCCGGCGAATACATCTTCACGATGCGGGACCTCCGCAAGGTGGTCCAACCCCAGCGGGAGATCCTCAAGGGGATCTACCTCTCCTTCTTCCCGGGCGCCAAGATCGGCGTGATCGGATCCAACGGCAGCGGCAAGTCGTCGCTGCTCCGGATCATGGCCGGGGTCGACAAGGACTTCCTCGGCGAGGCGAAGCCGCTCCCGGGCACCCGGATCGGGTACCTGCCCCAGGAGCCCGAGCTCGACCCGACCAAGGACGTCCGCGGCAACGTCGAGGAGGGGCTCGCCGACGTGCGCGCCCTCCTCGACCAGTTCAACGCGATCTCGGCGAAGTTCGCCGAGCCGATGAGCGACGACGAGATGCAGGCGCTGCTCGACAAGCAGGCGAACCTGCAGGACAAGATCGACGCCGCCAATGCGTGGGACATCGACCACACCCTCGACCTCGCGATGGACGCGCTCCGGCTGCCGCCGGGCGACGCCGACGTGACGACGCTGTCGGGCGGCGAGAAGCGCCGCGTGGCGCTCTGCCGCCTGCTGCTGGCGAAGCCCGACATGCTCCTCCTCGACGAGCCGACCAACCACCTCGACGCCGAGTCGGTGGCGTGGCTCGAGCGGTTCCTGAAGGAGTTCAAGGGGACGGTCGTCGCGATCACGCACGACCGCTACTTCCTCGACAACGTCGCGGAGTGGATCCTCGAGCTCGACCGCGGCGAGGGCGTGCCCTGGAAGGGGAACTACTCGTCGTGGCTCGAGCAGAAGGAGAAGAAGCTCGCCGTCGAGGAGAAGCAGGCGTCGGCACGGCGGCGCACCCTCGAGCGCGAGCTCGAGTGGGTGCGGATGTCGCCCAAGGCGCGCCAGGCGAAGAGCAAGGCGCGCCTCGGGGCGTACGAGGCGCTGGTGGCCGAGGAGGAGAAGGCCGACGAGCGGGCGCACGAAATCCTGATCCCGCCTGCCCCGCGCCTCGGCGACGAGGTCGTGGTGGCGAAAGGGATCACCAAGGCGTTCGGCGACAAGCTCCTCTTCGAGAACCTGAACTTCTCGCTGCCGCGCTCGGGGATCGTCGGGATCATCGGCCCGAACGGCGCCGGCAAGACGACGCTCTTCCGGATGATCGTCGGACAGGAGCAGCCGGATGGCGGCGAGCTCACCGTCGGCAAGACGGTGGTCACGAGCTACGTCGACCAGTCGCGCGAGGCGCTCGACCCGGAGAAGACGGTCTTCCAGGAGATCGCCGGCGACTACGACAACCTCCAGTTCGGCACGCGCACGATCAACTCGCGCGCCTACTGCGGCTGGTTCGGCTTCCGCGGTCCCGACCAGCAGAAGAAGGTCGGCGTGATGTCGGGCGGCGAGCGGAACCGCCTTCACCTCGCGAAGCTGCTCAAGAGCGGCGGCAACGTCCTGCTCCTCGACGAGCCGACCAACGACCTCGACGTGGACACGCTGCGGGCGCTCGAGGATGCGCTGCTCACCTTCTCGGGGTGCGCGGTGGTGATCTCGCACGACCGCTGGTTCCTCGACCGCATCGCGACGCACATCCTCGCATTCGAGGGCGATTCCGAGGTGGTCTGGTTCGAGGGCAATTACCAGGACTACGAGGCGGACCTCAAGCGCCGCAAGGGACCGCAGGCGGGCGAGCCGCATCGGATCAAGTATCGGAAGTTGACACGATAGGGGCCGGAGGCCTCAGGCCTCAGGCCTCAGGCTTTAAGGCTTGAGGCGTAAAGCCGACTGGAGGCAATCCATGAAGACCTTGCTGCTTGGCGCGGCGTTCGTCGCCGCGCTGTTCCATCTCAAGCTTGACCGCTCGCTGCCGGCGAAGGACACGACCGTCGCGGCCCCGACCGAGCTGTCGCTCTGGTACTCGCAGACGCCGAATCTCCCGGTGACGCGGGTGACGCTGACCGGCCCGAACGGCCCGGTCGCGGTGGGCAAGCCGACGCTCGCGAGCGCGCCGAAGTCGCCGGTGATCGTGCCGATCACCGGACCGATGCCGGCCGGAGCGTATACCGTGAACTGGATCACCGCGTCGAGCGACGGCCACCCGATCAAGGGGAGCTACGGCTTCACGGTGAAGTAGGCAGCTCGTCGTAGCTCTTCACCGGCAGCGGCAGCACGACCGTGCCGGCCCGGCGGAAGGTGAGGCGCACCGTGACGGTGTCGCCGACCGCCGGGCGGGTGCGGAGTCCCTCGAGCATCAGGTGCAGCCCCTTCGGGCGGAGCACCACCGAGTCCCCGCGCGGCACCTCGATCTCGGTGAGGTGCGCCATCCCGCCACCGACCGTGCTGTCGCTGCCGTGGAGCAGCCCGCGCTCGGCGATGTCGCTGGCCACCGCGACCAGCGTGTCCGGCACCGGACCCACGTTGATGATGCGGACGAACCCCGCGAGCGGGGCGTCGGTGAACGGCGGCAGGGCATAGGCGCCGCGCAGGCGGAGCGTCGCGGCGGTGACTTCGCCCTCGGGGG
>DASTAN010000070.1:0-2102 GCA_035712665.1 Gemmatimonadales bacterium | reverse complement strand
CGGTGGTGACATCCTGGACGGCGGCCCAGAGCGCCTCGACATAGGTCTCGCGCGCGAGACCGGGCGGGAGCGGGACGTTGCGGACCGCCCCGGCAGCGCCGCGGTCCTCGACGGCCCCGGTGCCGGGATACCACGGCCACTGGTGCATCGACACGAAGCGCATCGAGGGATCGTCCTCGAGGATCGCCTGCGTGCCGTTGCCGTGGTGCACATCCCAGTCGACGACCAGCACCCGCCCCGCGCCGCGGCGCTGCGCCGTGCGCGCCACGAGCGCCGCGTGGTTGACGAGACAGAACCCCATCGCGCGCGTCGCCTCGGCGTGGTGTCCCGGCGGACGGCCCAGCGCGAACGCGGTCCCGTGCCGCTCGGCGTGCTCGAGCGCGGCGAGGGCCGCCCCCGACGCCGCGAGGGTGGCGCCCCACGACGCCGCGATGACCGGCGTGTCCGGGTCGAGCGCCTCGGCCCGCTCGCAGGCCTGCTGCATCCGCGCGATGTGTGCGGCCGGGTGCACCGCCTCGAGGGCGTCGAGCGATGCCTCGCCGCTCGGCAGCACCGGCAGCGCCGCCGCATCGAGTGCCGCGTGGACGGCGCGGAGCCGCGCGGGCGATTCGGGGTGCACGCGATCAGGGGCGTGCGCGAGGCACGCCCCCGGGGCGAAGAGGCCGACCGCGGTGCCGCTCATCGCACGGCAGTGCGGCGGGCGCGGAGCACGATCAGGCCGGCCCCGTCAGGGATTCCCAGTGCGGCGGGCGTCTGCTGCTCGTCACGAATCGTCGCCCCGAGATGCTTCACCACGAAGGCTGCCGGCGACTCGACGACGCGCGCGGCCTCGAGGGCGCGTCGCTTGAGCCCGGCAATCGTCTCGCCCGGTCCAGGCACGAGCGGAATCGCATCCCAGGCATCGAGGACCGTCACGCGAAGCGGCGCAGTCACGCCGTCACCCCGGCACCGAGGGTCGACAGGAAGCGCCCGACCGCGTGATCGAACAGCAGCGTCCCGATGCGGACCCGGGTGCGTTCCCCCTCGCGCGAGGCGTGCACGGCGATCTCCTCGCCGCCCTGCCCGCGAAGCAGGAGATAGCCCTCACCACGCTTCTCGGGAAACGCCGCGTTGTGGGGGACGCGCTCGCCGAAGAAGCGGATCGCGCGATCGAGCACCTCGTCGGGTGCGTGGGTCGTCTCGGTCTCGTGAACCATCAGTCCGTCCGGAGAATGGTGATGCCCGTGGGCTGCGCCGGCAGCGGCACCGAGGCGACAACCCGCAGGGTCGAGAGATCGATCACGTCGACGGCGCCCGGGTCGGCGCCGACCGACTCCTGCGTGACGTAGGCGTACCGGCCGTCCGGCGCGTACGCGACGCCGTGCACCACCGGCTTGGTGGTCGCGATGCGCGCCAGGACCTTCAGCGTCGCGGCCTCGATCACGGAGATGCTGCGGTCCTTCTTGTTCGTCACGATCACGAGACGCCCGTCGGGTGACGGCTCGACGTTGTAGGCCCCGGCCCCTGTCGCGACGTGGCCGACCAGCCGACCCTCGCGCACGTCCCACACCTGGAGCGTCCCGCTGGCGTTGCAGGCGACGTAGGCGCGACGGTCATCGGGCGAGAGCGCGACGAAGGTCGCGGCGCACGCCTTCCCGAGGTTGGGGCCGCCGGCCGTCGGTGCCCCCGCCGGCATCGCGTGGTCGGCGTGGGCGCCGTGCGAGGCGTCGGCGTGCCCCGACCCCAGCCGCCAGCGCTGCGTGATCGCCAGCGAGGCCACGTCGAGCGCCAGCAGCTCGTCGCTGTGCATGCACGAGACGTACACGGTGCTGCCGGCCCGGTTCGCCTTCACCCCGTGGGGCATGTCGCACGCCGGCAGCTGCACGATCGTCGCCATCGTCGGCGTGTGCACGATCGTCACCGGGTTCACGCGCGGTCGGTCGCCGAAGAAGTCGGAATTGGCCACGAACGCGAACTCGCCATCGGGCGTGATGGCGATCGTGGTCGGGTACTGCTCGGCCGGGGCGACGCCGATCACCTCGTGCGTGCGCGCGTCGAGTCGCCAGAGCGCACCGAACGGCGTGCCGTGCGCGACGCTCACGTAGTAGCTCTTGTGGTCGGGG
>DASTAN010000069.1:0-8422 GCA_035712665.1 Gemmatimonadales bacterium | reverse complement strand
GACATGGCGCACGGCGTGAATCTCGTGGTGCGCGGCGATGACCTCCGCAGCAGCACGGGGCGGCAGTGGCTGCTGGCGCGACTGCTCGGTCGCGCGACGCCGGTGGTGACGCTGCATCATCCGCTGCTGCTCGACGCTGCGGGGCGGAAGCTCAGCAAGCGCGACGGCGACACGACGATCCGGTCGCTCAGGGAGCGGGGACTGACGGTTGAGGAGGTGGTGGGGAGGGCGACAAGTGGAGGGTGAAGGGTGGAGAGTGAAGGGTGAAGGGTGAAGGGTCGTCATCCCGAGCAACGCGAGGGATCTCCTGTCCTGTCATCCGTCTTCCGCTTTCCGCTTTCTGATCCTACGATTCTGCCACAAGTCGCAAACCTCCCCCACGCCAAGGTGCCACGATGCGCTCCCCCCGCCTCGTCCGTGCAGCCGCTGTTCTCGTCACGTTGTTCGGCCACCTCTTCGCAGACGTCGAGCATTCGCGCCTCAGCGCGCAGGATATCACCGCACCAGTCTACATCCTCATCCGCACCGCATCCGATTCGACGCCAATCAGCGAAGCCCGGATTTCGGCGAACGGCCGTGAGGTCGGCCTGACCGATGCCTCGGGTCGACTCGTACTCCGTGAGCTGGCCCGTCCGAGCACCATCGGTATCGTGGCGCTGGGCTTCCGGCCCCGGAGTGTTGAGCTCGGATCATCGGATTCACTGGTCGTGTTCCTCTCGCCGGTCAGCGTGCCACTGCAGGACCTGGTGACGACGGCACCCGGCGGGTTGGTGGCAGGCGGCGTGCGCAGCTGGACCGTCCCGGGCGGCGCGATCGCGGCGGCGCCGTTTGCTGGTGAACCCGATGCCTTCCGCGTCCTCTCGTTGGTCCCGGCTGTGCGGTTCTCGTCACTGCTCTCGGGCCGTCCGATGATTCGCGGACTCGACGCGGACGATGCCGCGTTCACGATCGATGGCTACGAAGCCACAAACCTGTACCACCTCGGACGCTGGTTCTCCGCGTTTCCGGCGTTGGCAGTGGGAGACCTCACGGTCACCACCCAGCCCGGGACCACCGATGTCGGGCGCACCACTGGCGGACGGATTGCAGTGCGTGGTGCGACATGGGAGGAAGGGCGTCGCCCGGAGATTCAGTACGGCCTCGGCGCCTGGTCTGGCGTCACAGGGTGGCGTGGCGCGAACGCAGGCGGTGTGCTTGCCGTCCGGACCCTTGAAGGCACACTGGCCGGGGTCGCTGACGATGGGTCAGACGTCAATCTCGGCATCGCCGACGTCTATGGTCGTGCCGACCTCGGCCGAGTGTCCTTCACGCTCTTTGCGTCGCGCGATGAAGTGGTCGACCGGGATCCGCCTGATCGCGTCAGTGAGGATCCCGCTGCTCTCAATTGGGGCAACCTGATCCTCGGCGGACGCGTCACCCTGTGGCAGCGAGGTGCCTCATCGGTGTCGACGTCCGTCTCGCTGACGCGGCACGACGAACAAGCCCGCAGTGTGGATGCCCGGCGCACGATTGCCGATGTCGAGAACCTGATGCGTCGAGTGAATGCCACCGTCAGCGGAACGCTCGCCGCCAAGGGCGGTGCGCTGATCCGCTTTGGCGCCGAGGTTGGCAGCCGTCGGATCCGGAACATCGTCGAGCCGTCGCGCCCGGATGTGATCCCCGCATCCACGCTCGATACCACCGCGGCAGAACTCGCTGGCTATGGAGCCGTGGAACTTCCGTTGGGGCGAGGCCAGGTGACGGTGGGTGCGCGTGTGGACCACTTTCTCGGCCAGACGCTCCTCCAGCCGCGTGCGACGCTGCGGCAGCCAGTCGGAAGCGCCTGGGAGCTCACCCTGGGTGCTGGGCGCGCAAGTCGTGCGGTACACCTCATCACCGATTCGCGCACCGAGCCACGCGTGGCCTTCTACGACATCTGGCTGCCCGCCGGGATCGATGGCCGCGCGCCAGCGAAGGTGGACCACCTGTCGTTGGACCTGTCCCGTTCGTCGTCACGCAGCTCGCTGCGATTCGGGACCTACCTCGCGTCGGGATCCGACCAGCTTGAGCTCGTCCCCGAGTACCCGATTCAGCCAGGCATTGCGCTGATTCGGAGTGGTCGGCTTCGTGTGGTCGGCGCGGAGCTCGAAGCGCGGACAACCAGCCGCGACGGGCGGTGGTGGGGCCAGGTCAGCTACACGCTGGAACGCTCGCAGCGCGATTGGGGCGAGGGCTGGCTTCCATGGGGCAACGACCGGCGGCATCAACTCCGAGCGGCCGGCGTATTTCGTCCAACGATCGGGACGACGCTGAGTGCGACGGTGGAGGCCGGGAGCGGGCTTCCCTACACACCGATCATCGCGTTTGATCCCCAAGGATCTCCGGTGGAGACGTTCGGCCCAGAGTACAGTCGGCGAGGCCGCGGCGTGTTCCGGATGGACCTATCCATCCTGCGCGACTTCCGCGGTCCGTTCGGCACCCTACTCGGCGTCGGTGCATCGGTGACCAACATCAGTCTCGGCGATCAGGTGGTTCGCGAGGGAGTCCTCCGTCCGATCCCCGACGGCGGCGGCGGCTCGACACTGGTCCCGTCGAGTCAGACACTCTTCTCTCTCCCGCCCGTACCGAGTGTGCTGCTGAGGGTGAGGTTCTAGGGCGGAAAGCGGAACGCGGATGATAGCCTTCCGCCTTCCGCCTTCCGCTCTTCACCCTCCACCCTTCACCCTTCACTCTCCTCCGTACACCATCCGATACACCGCCTCATTCCGGACAATCGCCCGCACATACCCACGCGTCTCGAGGAAGGGGATGCGCTCGACGAACAACTCCGGATCGTCGAGGCGCCCCTCGCCGGCGCGCGAGCCATCGAGCAGCGTGGCACTCCACCGCACCACTCGCGAGACGCCGGCGTTGTAGGCCGCGAGCGAGCGTTCCCGCTCGGGGAAGCGGCGCATCCCCTCGGCGAGATGTCGCATCCCGAAGCCGAGGTTGAGGTTCGGCACCCAGAGCATCGCGGGGTCGAAGTCGGTGATCCCGAAGCTGCGCGCGAGCGACCGCCCGACATCGGGCATCACCTGCATCAAGCCGCGCGCACCGACCGGCGAGGTGGCGCGCGGCTCGAACGCCGACTCCTGGCGGATCACCGAGGCAGCGAAGAAGGGGTCCACCCCGGCGCTCTTCGCGGCGGCCTCGAGCGCCTCGCGATACGGCAACGGGTAGAGAAGCTGCCAGAGGTCGCCGTCGCGCGGCGCCCCGGCCGAGAGCGCCCGCGACCCGAGGCGTGCCGCCCGCGCCGGATAGCCGTGCGCCATCAGCGTGCGCCCGACCGTGACGAGCCCCGTCGGCGTGGTGGTGCTGGCCTGCAGGTGGTCGAGCTCGAAGCGCGACTCGACATCCATCCCGAGCCGATCGAGGAGCCGCGCCCGCTCGACCGCCTCGTGCACCGCCGGCGGATCGGCCGTCGGCGTGCCGACCCCGCGCCACGGCATCGTGTCGAGCCGCGCTGCGCTCAGCACGGCGTAGTAGTTCTCGGGGCCGAGGGCGACGAGCTCGCGCCAGATGGTGCGCGCGGCACTGCTGTCGCCCGACTGCGCGAGCGACCGTGCCTGCCAGTACCGCGCCGCCTCGGCATCGAGCCCGCGCAGCTGCCGCGACGACACCGCCCGACCGAGGTCCGCTGCGGCCGTCGTGGCCTCGCCTCGCGCGTAGCGAATCAGCCCGCCGAGGAGGATCGCCCGCGGCGCCTGCGAGGCGGTCGGGTAGCGCGTTGCCAGCTTCTCGAAGAGGACCCGCGCCGAATCGGGACGCGCGGCGTCGAGCGCCAGGTCACCCAGGAGATAGAGCGAAATGCCGGCCGCGATGGTGTCGCCCGGGAAGTCGGCAATCACCCGCTGCAGCCCGGCGATCGCGGCGGTGCCGTTGCCCGCCCGAAGCTGCGCCCGCGCAGCGTAGTAGGCCGCACGACCGGCGAGCGACGCGCTGCTCACCCGCCCGAACTCGCGTGCCGCGTCATCCCAGCGGTCGAGCTCGCCGAGGGCAGTCGCATAGCGGAAGCGGTCGGCATCAGGAAGCGCACCGCCATCGAGTGCCGCGCGATAGCCGGTGACGGCATCGGCGTGGCGCGCGAGCTCGGCGGCCCGTCGCGCCCGCAGCAGCTGCGCGTCGCGCGACAGCGTCGGCTTCCACGCGTTCAAGAGGTCGAGCGCATCGCGCGAGGCCGCCGCCGATGCCCCGGGACGCAGCATCGCGAGCGCTGCCTCGACCAGCACGCGCCGCGCAGAGTCGGACCGCGCCGCCGTCCAGCGCACGCGGAGCGCCGCCCCGGTCGCGTTGAGCGCCTGGTACTCGCGCGCCGATCGCTCGGCGTCACCAGCGCGGTTCCACGCGAGCGCCTCGGTCCAGCGGATGCGCGGTCGCGCGGCCGGGAGCGTGACCTTCGCGTAGAGTGCCGCCCGCGCCGTCGAGTCATCGGTGGTGCCCGCCGCACGCAGCCGGAGCCAGTCGCTGATCGTCGGCAGCAACGCCGCCGCGCGCGCGTAGCCGGCCGCGGCCTCGGTGCGCTCGTCGAGGCGGTCCTGCACGCGCGCCAGGATCACTTCGCGATGGCCCTGCTCGGCGTCGGTGCGCGGCGCGTCGGTGCGCACCACGGCGAGGATGGCATGCGGCAGCGCCTCGCGCGGCGCGCCGCGGGCCAGGGCGGCTTCGGCGAGGAGGCGCCGACCGAGGCGGTCGAAGCGGGCGTCGAGCCACGGTTCGCGGGCCAGGAGTCGTTCGACGCTGCTCCACCCCTCCCAGCCGGCCGCCGCACGGGCGGCGAGGATCACGGCATCAGGGGTGCGGGTGCGGGGCGCGTCGAGCAGCGGGGCCACGAGTCGCGACGCGCGCCACGGCTCGTCGGCTGCCAACGCACGCGCGGCCTCGTCCAGCGGCGATTGCGCCGTGAGCGGGGCCGCGAGCAGCACCAGCAGGAGAGGGACGCCGGGTCGGGTCATCCCTCAACATAGTCAGGCCGTGGGAGCGACCTCGTCGTCGGCCAGGCCATCCCACTGCGCCTCGCCCTCCCAGCGCGCCATCACCGCGGTGGCGAGGCAGTTGCCGACCAGGTTCACCATCGTGCGGGCCATGTCCATCAGCTCGTCGACGCCGAGGATCACGGCGATCCCCTCGAGCGGGAGGCCGAACGACGCGAGCGTCCCGGCGAGCACCACCAGGGAGGCGCGCGGGACCGCCGCGATCCCCTTCGAGGTGATCAGCAGCGTGAACATCATCAGCAGCTGCTGGCCGATGGTGAGGTCCACGCCCGCGGCCTGCGCCACGAAGAGCGACGCCACGCCGAGGTAGAGGGTCGAACCGTCGAGGTTGAACGAGTAGCCGGTCGGCATCACGAAGGCGACGATCCGCTTCGGCACGCCGAAGGCGATCATCCGCTGCATCGCGAGCGGCAGCGCCGCGTCCGACGACGTCGTGGTGAAGGCGATCACCGCCGGCTCCTTCACCGCGCGGAAGAAGCGCTTGATCGGCACCCGCGCGATGAGCATCGAGGGCACCAGCGCGACGAGGCCGAAGATCACCAGCGCCAGGTAGAGCGTCCCGACCAGCTTGGCGAGGTTCAGGATCACCGCGATGCCGCTGTGCGAGATCGTCACCGCCATCGCCGCGCCGATGCCGATCGGCGCGTACTTCATGATCATGTTGACCATCTTGAAGACGGTCTCCGCCAGCCCCTCGGCGAAGTGCAGCATCGTCTCCTTGGCGCGACCTGCGGGGACCTGCGAGAGCCCGAGGCCGAACAGCACCGAGAAGAAGACGACCTGCAGCACCGAGTTCTTGGTCGCCGCCTCGAAGAACGACACCGGCACCAGGTGCTCGAGGAAGCCGCCGAGCGTCGTGGGTGCGGGCTCGGGGAGGTTCGCACTCGGGTCGGGTGGCGGCAGCACCACGCCGATGCCGGGCTGCGTCAGGTTGCCGGCGACGAGGCCGATCACCAGCGCCACGCTCGTCATCAGCGTGAAGTAGAGCATCGACTTCCCCGCGAGGCGGCCGATGCGCGACATGTCGTCGCCGTGGCCCGCGATGCCGACGACCAGCGTGCCGAACAGGATCGGCACGACGATCATCTTGATCATCCGGAGGAAGAGCGTCGAGAGCGGCTTCAGCGAGGCCGCGAACTCCGGCGCGAGCCATCCGACCAGGATGCCCGCGCCCATGCCGATGAAGATCCAGCCGGTGAGGCCGACCTTCCTGATTGCTGCGATCAGATAGACTCCGGTGGGTGAAGCGTCAGCTCGTGAGCGCCCCTGCCTTCGCAGCCACGCGATCGAGGAGCGACGTCCAGCTCGCCGCGAACTTGGCGATGCCGTCGTCCTCGAGGTACGCGGTGCGGTCGGCGAGCGTTGCGCCGCCCAGCGCATCGAACGCCGCGAGCTCCTCGGCGGCGCGCGCCTCGGCCTCGGGGGTGATGCGGACCGCCGGCGCGCCGTGGTCGGCGTACGCGCGGAAGGTCTCGGGCGGGAGGGTGTTGACGGTGTGCGGCGCGATCAGCGCCTCGACGTACAGCGTGTCCGGGAGCGCCGGGTCCTTGGTGCTGGTGCTGGCCCAGAGCTGGCGCTGCACCGAGGCGCCGGCCGCCGCGAGCGCCTGCCAGCGCGGCGAGGCGAGGATCTCGCGGAACGCCGCGTACGCCGCCACCGCGTTGGCGATCGCGATCCGCGACTTGAGCGCCGCTGCGGCCGGGCCGGCCGACGCGATGATCGGGTCGGTCTGCCCGTCGACGCGGCTCACGAAGAACGATGCCACCGAGTGGATGCCGCGAAGGTCGTGGCCCGCCGCGCGACGCTGCTCGAGCCCCGCGAGGAACGCCTCGGCGACGGCGCGATACCGCTCGACGCTGAAGAGCAGGGTGACGTTGACCGAGATCCCCTGCGCCAGGCAGTGCGTGATCGCGGGAAGTCCCTCGACGGTGCCCGGAATCTTGATCATCAGGTTCGGGCGATTGACGCGCGCCCAGAGCCGCTCGGCCGCCGCGATGGTGCCGGCGGTGTCGCGGGCGAGCGTGGGTGCCACCTCGAGCGAGACGGTGCCGTCGCCATTGCCCGCGCGATCGAAGACACCGCGGAAAGCGTCGCACGCTGCCTGCACGTCGGCAACCGCCACGCTCTCGACGATCTCGTCCGCCGAGGCGCCCTGGGCTGCGAGGGCGCGGATGTCGGCGTCGTAGTCGGCCGAGCCGGCGATCGCCTTCTCGAAGATCGTCGGGTTCGACGTCATCCCGAGGAGCCCTTCCTCGCGGATCAGCCGCGCGAGCTCGCCCGACTGCACGAGGTCACGGGTGATGAAGTCATACCACGGGCTCTGGCCGAGGGCGCCGAGCGCCACGAGCGGATGCGTCATCGTCTCTCTGTCCTGTCTCAGCGTGCCACGGCCGCGCGGACGGCCGCGACGGCAGCCGCCGGCGTGATGCCGAACTTGTCGAAGAGCACCTCGCCCGGGGCGGAGGCGCCGAAGGTGTCGATCGCGATCGCGGTGCCGCGGTCGCCGATGAAGCGGGCCCAGCCGAACGAGCTGCCGGCCTCGATGCTCACGCGCGCCGAGAGCGAGGCCGGCAGCACCCGCTCGCGCCACGCCGCGTCCTGCGCGGTGAAGAGCTCCCACGACGGCATCGAGACGACCCGCGTCGGGATCCCCTCGCCGTCGAGCGTCGTCGCCGCGGCGACCGCCACCGACACTTCCGAGCCGGTCGCGAGGATCACCGCGCGCGCGGCCGTGGCGGGCTCATGCACGATGTACCCGCCGCGCGCGGTGTGTGCCACCGCATCGGTCGCGCGGGTCAGCGCGGGGAGCTTCTGCCGCGTGAGGATCAGCGCCGTCGGGCCCGCGGTGCGCGTGATCGCGACCTTCCACGCCTCGACCGTCTCGGCCGCATCGGCCGGGCGGAGCGTCACGAGGTTCGGGATCCCGCGCAGCATCGCCAGGTGCTCGATCGGCTGGTGCGTCGGGCCGTCCTCGCCGACGCCGATCGAGTCGTGCGAGAAGACGTAGATCACCGGCAGCCCCATCAGCGCCGCGAGGCGGATCGACGGCTTGCAGTAGTCGGCGAAGACGAGGAAGGTGGCGCCATACGGGCGGACACCGCCGTGCGCAGCCATCCCGTTGAGCGCCGCGGCCATCCCGTGCTCGCGCACACCCCAGTTGAAGCGCGGGCCGGTCGTCGTCGGGCCGAAGACATCGCCGTGCTTGATGTTGGTGCCGTTGCTGCCACCGAGGTCGGCCGACCCGCCGGCGAGCCCGGGGATGACGGGGGCCAGCGCGGCGAGCGCCTGCTGCGAGGCCTGGCGCGTCGCGAGCGACTGCCCCTCAAGGTTCGGCAGCGCGGCGTCCCAGCCGCTCGGCAGCGTGCCGGCAAGCTGCGCGCGGAACTCCGCCCCGCGCGGATGCGCGGCGACGC
>DASTAN010000068.1:0-22694 GCA_035712665.1 Gemmatimonadales bacterium | reverse complement strand
GGCGCTGCGTGGCGGGGCGACACTCGATCGCGGCGCTATGGCGCGACTGCGCGAGCAGGCGGCGACGTGGCGACAGCGCCTCGGCCACCCGCGTCCCGATCCGCGTACCGCCGACGAGGCCGGTGCACTGCTGGCGGATGCCTTTCCCGATCGGGTCGCGCGTCGGCGCGACGCCGCCGGTCGCTTCGTGCTGCAGAGCGGTCGCGGCGCGACGCTGCCCGAACACGACCCGCTCGCCCAGTCATCGTGGCTGGTGGCGATCGCCCTCGACGATGCCGGGCGTGACGCCCGCATCACGCTCGCAGCGCCCCTCGACGACGCGGCGGTCGAGGCGATCCTCGCGGCCGAGGCCACGACCACCGACGAGGTGACGTGGGACGCCGCGCAGCGCGCCGTGGTCGCGCGGCGCGTCACCCGACTCGGTGCGATCGAGGTGCGATCGCACGCGCTGGCGTCGCCCGACCCGGCGCTGGTGCGCGACGCACTGCTCGAGGCGGTGCGTGCCGAGGGGCTCGACCTGCTGCCGTGGTCGGACACCGCGCGGGGGCTGCGTGCGCGGCTCGCCTTCGTGCATCATCACGACGCGGCGTGGCCTGACGTCGCCGATGCCGCGCTGCTCGCCTCGCTCGACGACTGGCTCGGTCCGCATCTCGCCGGCGTGCGGCGCGTGGCCGACCTGTCGCGCGTGGATCTGGGCGGGGCGCTGCTCGCGATCCTGCCGTGGGAGCGGCGCAACGCGCTCGACCGCCTCGCGCCCGAGCGGCTCCAGGTGCCGAGCGGTGCGCGCATCGCGATCGACTATGGCGACCCGGAAGCACCGGTGCTCGCGGTGCGCCTGCAGGAGGTGTTCGGGCTCGCGGCCACGCCGCGGGTAATGGACGGACGCGTGCCGGTCGTGATGCACCTGCTCTCGCCGGCCTACCGGCCGGTGCAGGTCACGCGCGATCTCGCGAGCTTCTGGAAGGCGGGGTACTTCGACGTGCGGAAGGACCTGCGCGGGCGCTACCCGAAGCATCGCTGGCCCGATGATCCGCTCGAGGCCGAGCCGGGGATGCGCCGACCGCGTTGACGGCGGTCAGTCGAGCGCGCGCAGCAGTTCCGCGAGCGTGAACGGCTTGGCGAGGAAGCGCACCGTGCGCCCGGCGATGTCGGCGCGCACGTCGCCCTCGCCCGCAAACCCCGACATCAGCACGACCCGCAGCTCGGGCTGCCGCTCGAGCAGGTCGTTGATCAACTGGCGCCCGGTGCGTCCCGGCATCGCGTGGTCGGTGAGGACAATGTCGACCGTGGCGTGCTCCAGCACCGCCAGCGCCTCGTCGGCACTGCCGGCCTCGAGGACGATGTAGCCGCGCTTCTCGAGCAGGCGTCGCGTGCCGCGCCGGACGCCGGGTTCATCGTCGACGAGGAGGAGGCGGCGTCCCGAGTGGTTGGGCAACGGCGCCTCGGGTGCCACGATCGGGAGGGACGACGACTCGACCTCCGCGATCGGCAGTCGCAGGGTGAACGTCGCCCCTGCGCCAAGTTCGCTCTCCACGGTGACGGTGCCACCCAGCCGGTCCGCAAAGCCGTACACCGTCGCGAGCCCGAGGCCGGTCCCCTTGCCCTGCGGCTTGGTGGTGAAGAACGGCTCGAAGATGCGCGACGCGACCTCAGGCTCCATCCCGATGCCGGTGTCACGCACCACCACCTCGAGCCACGCCCGATCGACCTGGCGCGTGGTGATGGTCACGGTGCCGCCTCCGGGCATCGCGTCGCGCGCGTTGGCCACGAGGTTCAGCAGGGCCAGCTCGAGCTGGGCCGGATCCAGCTGCACGCAGGCGCGGCCGGCCTGCAGCTGCATCACCAGCGACTGGCCCGGTGCCATCAGACGGCGGAGCAGCGGCTCGACCTGCCGCACCGAGTCATCGAGCGGAACCTGGTCGCGCCGGTCGACCTCGAGGCGCGAGAAGGCCAGGAGTTGGCTGGTGAGTGCCGCGGCCCGCTCGGTCGCCAGCGCGATCTGCTCGAGGTCGGCGCGCTGCGGCGTGTCGGCGGCCAGCTCCTCGCGCATCGCCTGCGTCGTCGCGCTGATCGTCGTGAGCAGGTTGTTGAAGTCGTGCGCGATGCCCCCGGCGAGCTTGCCGACCGCCTCCATCTTCTGCGCGTGACGGAACTGCTCCTCGAGGAGGCGGCGCTCGGTGACGTCGGTGTGGGTGCCGACCATCCGGGTCGGGCGTCCCTCGGCATCGCGGGTGACGACCCGTCCGCGGGCGCGGATCTGGGCCCAGGTTCCGTCGGCGCGCGCCATCCGGAATTCCACGTCATACGGCGGCGCGGTCAGGTCGTCCAGCTGCGTCGCCATCGCCGCCTCGACGCGCGCGCGATCGTCGGGATGGAGCATCGCCACGAACTCGGCGTAGGTCGTGCGTTCGCGCGCCGGCCGGCCGAGCATCGTGTGGTAGCGCGGCGAGACGTAGCCCTCGCCCGCCGCGATGTCGAAGTCCCAGACGCCGTCCTGCAGCGCGTCGATCACCAGCGAGAGGCGCTGCTCGGTGCGCCGCCTCGAGGCCTCGGCCTCCACCTCGGCCGTGATGTCCGCGTGGGTGCCGGACATTCGGGTCGGGCGCCCCTCGGCATCGCGGGCGGTGACGCTCCCTCGCGACCGGATCCAGGCCCAGGTCCCATCGGCGCGGCGCATCCGGAAGACCAGGTTGAAGCCCTGCGAGGCCGGGTCGGTTCCGTGGCGTCCCACCTCCGCGCGCACCCGATCGCGATCCTCCGGGTGCAGGTGCTCCGCGAACACGCCGATGTCCGCGTCCCGTTCGATCGCGGGGTAGCCGAGCATCGCGAACCACTGGGCGCCGTAGTGCACCGCGCCGGTGCGCGTGTCCCAGTCCCAGAGTCCCTCCTGGATCGCGTCGAGGACACGCCGGAGCCGATCCTCGGTGGCGGTGCGCTCGGCGGCGAGGCGCTCGCGCTCGCTCACATCCTCGATCTGGATGAAGAGGGCGTCGATGCCCTGCCCGCTCCGGACCGCCGAGATCGTCACCTGGGTCCAGAGTACGTGCCCGTCGCGATGGAGATATCGTCGGAGCGCACGCGCGCTCGGAACCTCGCCGCGCGCGACACGCGCGAGGTTCGCCCCGCCCGCCTGGCGATCGGCGGGGTGGATCACATCGCGCCAGTTGAGGCGGAGCGCCTCCTCGACGGTGTAGCCGAGCATCCGGGCGAGCGCCTCGTTGGCCTGCAGCGTCTCGCCGGTGGGTGAGAGGATCGCAAGGCCGATAGCCGATGACTCGAAGGCACTCCGGAACCGTGCCTCGCTCTCGGCGAGCGCGGCGGCCAGCGCCCGACGCTCGGAGATGTCCTCGACCTGGGCGAGAAAGTGCAGCGGCTGCCCCTCGGCATCGCGGACCATCGAGATGGTCACCTTGACCCAGAGCTCGTGGCCATCCTTGTGGAAGTAGCGCTTCTCGCTGGTGACCGCGGTGACCTCGCGCCGGTCGAAGCGTTCCCAGTTGAGCAGCGAGCCGTCGAGATCGTCGGGGTGGACGACATCCTTCCACGTGATGTGGAGCAGCTCCTCCTCGGTGTAGCCGAGGATGCGCGAGAGCGCCGCGTTGACCCGCAGGTTGCGGCCGTCGCGGGTGACCAGCGCCATCCCGAGGCCCGCGTCGTCGAACGCCGAGCGGAAGCGTTCTTCGCTGAGGGCAAGCTGTCCGCGGGCATCAAGCTCGGCCGTGACATCCCACGTCACCGCACGGATGCGCCCGGTGGGGTGGTCGGCGTCACGCACCAGCGCACCACGGGTCCGAAGCCAGCGCACCTCGCCGCCCGGCGTGACGATGCGGAAGTCGGCGTCGAACGGGACCCGGGCTGCATCGGGCACGTCGGAGAGCGCGCGGCGACTGCGGAACATCCGCTCGCGATCGTCGGGGTGCACCATCGCGCGCAGCTCGGCGATGGTGGACGGCAGCGGGGCGTCGGGGTCGAGGCCGAAAAGGACGCGATGCGCCTCGGAGACCGCCATCGTCTCGGCGTCCTGGTCCATCTCCCAGGCGGCGACGCCCGCGGCCGTCATTGCCTCGCGAAAGTGCGTCTCGCTCTCGCGCAGGCTCCGCGCACTCGCTTCCATCGCCGTGCGATCAGTGACGACGACCTGCCGATAGCCGTGCGGCAGGATCGCCGTGGTGAGTTCGACGCTGCGCGGGGCGCCATCGTCGGCCGGCAGCTCGGCGCGTGCGCGTCCGCTTGTCTCGCCGGCCACCAGTTCCGGCACGCGTCGCCCCGGGAGCGTCGCCCGGTCGGCGCCGATCAGGGTGGCGAAGGCCTGGTTGGCCTCGACGATGCGGGCATCGGGGCCGAGGAGCACCACGCCGTCCGGTGCCCGTTCGATCAGCAGTGTCCGGTACGCGGCCTCGGCGGCCTCGCGGGCCTCGGCCTCGCGGGCGGGGGTGATGTCCTCGGCTTCGAGTCGAAGGAGCTCGCCCTCACGTGCCCCGCGGAGTCGGGTCCACGTAGCCCCGAAGGAGCCGCTCACGGCCGGGACGTCGATGGCCAGAGGTCCCGAGGCCCACGCGGCCCGGAGGAAGCCGAGCAGGGCATCGACGCGATCGGAAGGATAGAGCGCGTAGGCCGACTGGTCGATCAGCGCGTCGTGCGACCGTCCGGCAAGGCGGGCACCCTCGGCGTCCGACGAGACGACCACGAAGTCCCGCGGCTCGCCACCGCCCTCGGGCAGGAGCGGCCGTAGGTGCAGCGTGCCGATGGCTGAGGTGCGGGAGGTGGTCACGAGGTCACCGGAAGGGGTGACCGGAAGTTACGGCGGAGAGAGGCGAAGAGTGAAGGGTGGAGAGTGAAGAGTGAAGAGTGGAGGGTGAAGGGCGATACAGCCGTCCGCCCTTCACCCTCCACCCTTCACTCTTCGCGTCGTTTAGAACCGGATCCCGACCGTGATCGGAATGAATCGCGCGGTCTCGTCGCCGAAGACGTTGATCAGCTTCCCCTCGACGAAGAGCGACTTGCCGAAGTTGAGGCCGAGGCCGGCCTGGACCGCGAAGTCGGTGGTGGAGCCGGAGATGTCGAGCTCCGAGTCCTCGACCGAAATCTCGCTGCGGAAGAGGCCCGCACCGCCGATCAGGTAGGCCGTCGGGGCGATCGCGTAGTCGACCCGGCCGAACGCGGCGGCGCCGGTGAGGTTGCCCTCGATGTCGAGGATCTCATCGAACGCATCGGCCAGGCCGAGGCGGTGGAGCTGGGCGTCGACACCGAACGCCAGCTTGCTGCCGGTGTGGCGCATGATCGTGACGCCGCCGCCGAAGCCGGTCTTGTAGACATCACCGGCATCGCCGATCGGGAGGGTGACGCCGGCGCTGGCGCCGATCTTCCAGGACGACTGGGCCGCGGCCGGGGCGGCGGCGAGAACACTCACGAACAAGGCAGCAAGCGCAACGTGGCGCATAGAACCTCCATCCAGGGTTGATCCCGCCGGCGATCTGCCGGCGGGGAGCCACTATAACGAACGGGTCAACCGGAAGTTGCACACCGCGACGTTCACGGGGTGAAACGTTCCACGTCGGCCGGCGGGGTCCACGGCTGATCCGGGACGAAGGTCCGCCAGAGGAGCGCCGACACCTTCCGGAGCAGGACGTAGCCCTGATTGTCGAGGGTCCAGCGCTCGTCCTGCTGGTTCTTGGTGATCACCGCGAAGACATAGTCGCCGGTCGGCGCGTTGACGAGCACGACCTCCGAGCGCGAGCGATTCACCGCGCCCTGCTTCGACGCCGCCTGCACCCACGGCGGCAGCGCCGAGAGCGCCTCGCCGTTCCAGTGGATGCGGGTGAGGTGGCGGTACATCTGCGCGCTCGCGGCCGGGCTCACCAGCGTGCCTTCGCGGATCCGCACGACCATTTCGGCGATCTCGCGCGGCGTCGTCTGCCCCCAGCCGTACTTCTGCCAGATCTCGCGCCGCCCCGGCGTGCGCGAGTTGACGCGCGTCGAGTCGAAGCCGTTCGCCGCGAGCCACGCGTTGATCGCGGCCCCGCCACCGACCAGCGCCTGCAGCCAGAGCGAGGCGGCGTTGTCGCTGGTGGTGATCATCGCAAGCGTCACCTGGTTGAGCGGCACCTTGGCGCCGGCCTGCAGCTTGTCGAAGAGATCGTCCTCGCCGCCGTAGCGGAGCGAGTCGGCCCAGACCAGCGTCGTGTCGAAGCGGAGGCGACCGTCGGCGATCTGCTGGAAGGTGGCGAGCAGGATCGGCACCTTGATCATCGAGGCCGTCGGGAACATCTCGTCGGCCCGGAGCATCGCCCCGCGCCCGGTCGGGAGGTGGCGGACGTAGATCCCGACATCGCCCTCCACCTCGGCGGCGAGGGCGGCGAGCTGGCGTTCGAGGTCGGCATCGCGACGGAGGGCGGGCCACTGGGCGGCGAGCGGGGTGGCCAGGACGAGCAACAGGAGCAGGAGGATAGGCATCCTGAAGACTACGTCGGTCGGGATCGGCCTGAAACCGCCCCGGGACCGGATGCGTAACCACTTTCCATTCCCCCCCCGTCTCGTGGAGCGGTCGATGCTCGGTGCTGTGCTCTTCCTCCTTGCGGCCGCTGGGCCAGGCGACCCCGATCCCCGGGTCCATCACGGGCGGGAGGGACAGCACGCGGTCCGGATCCCGAAGCTGGAGGGGGCGGTGGCGCTGGACGGGGCGCTCGACGAGCCGCAGTGGCGGCAGGCAGCGATCCTCACCGGCTTCTCGCAGTTCTTCCCGGTCGATGGGGTGCCCGCCGCGGATTCGACCGAGGTCTTCGTGTGGTACTCCGCCTCGGCGCTGCATGTCGGGATCCGCGCGCACGATGCCTCGGGCACGGTCCGCGCGACGCTGGCCGAGCGCGACCGGATCGGCAACGACGACCAGGTGCAGCTCTATCTCAGCACGTTCAATGACGGACGGCAGGCGACCTACCTCGCGGTGAACCCGCTCGGCGTGCAGGCGGATGGCGCGCTCAACGAGAGCGGCGGCGGCGGCGGCTGCAACGGCTTCAACTGCGCGACGAGCGTGCGCGAGTTTCCCGACCTCTCGCAGGACTTCGTGTGGGAGTCGAAGGGCCGCCTGGTCGAGGGCGGCTACGAGGTCGAGCTGCGGATCCCGTTCAAGAGCATCCGCTTCCAGTCGAGTGACGTGCAGACGTGGGGGATCCACGTGATGCGCATCGTGCAGCGCACCGGGCAGGAGCAGAGCTGGATGCCGGTGCGACGCGGTGCGGCGTCGTTCCTCGCGCAGGCGGGGAAGCTCGAGGGACTCGAGGGACTCCGCGCCGGCCGCGCACTCGACATCGTGCCGACGCTGACGTCGCGCGTGGATGGCAGCGCCGTGGGCACGGCACGACGCTGGGACTACGGCGGAGGGCAGCCGGAGATCGGCGGCAACATCCGCTGGGGCGTCACGCCGAACCTCACCCTCAACGCGACGGCGAACCCCGACTTCTCGCAGGTCGAGAGCGACGTCGGTCAGTTCGCGTTCGACCCGCGGCAGGCGCTCTTCTTTCCCGAGCGGCGCCCGTTCTTCCTCGACGGCGTGGAGCAGTTCACGGCTCCGGAAGGGCTCGTCTACACTCGGCGCATCGTGCAGCCGGTGATTGCGTCGAAGGTGACCGGCAAGGTGAGCGGCACGCAGGTCGGCGTGCTCGCGGCGGTGGATGACGCGGCGGGGTCACGGCACGGCGAGAATCCGTTCTACGGCATCGTGCGGCTCACCCGCGACCTCGGTCCCGGCTCGCGGCTCGGCTTCCTCTGGACCGAGCAGCACGACGGGCCCGACCAGAATCGCGTGCTGAACATGGACGGGCGCATCGTGGTGGGCGGGATCCACTCGTTCACCTTCCAGGGTGCGCTCGCCCGCGACGAGGTGAACGGCACGAGCAGCACGAAGCCGCTCTTCTCGCTCGGGTACCGCCGGAACGGCCGCGCCTTCCGTGCCCGCTACTCGGTCGGCGGGATCGACCCGGACTTCGTGACGCGGAGCGGCTTCATCTCGCGTCCGGGGATCGCGCGGGTGAACGCGGCGCACAGCTACACGTGGCTCCGCGAGAACCGCACCCTCGAGTCCCTCACCGGCGAGGTCGTGCTCGACGGCACCTGGCGCTACGACGACTTCGTCGGCGGCGACGAGGTGCAGGACAAGAAGCTGCACTTCAACGTGAACGCGCGCTTCCGCGGCGGGTGGACGGCCGGGGTGTCGCTGCTTGACGAGAACTTCGGCTACGACCCGTCGATCTACACCAACTACGGCCTGCAGTCACCGACGGGCGAGGTGCTGCCGTTCACCGGCGTGCCGAGGATCCCGAATCGCGACTACGTGGTGACGCTGGGCTCGCCGGCGTTCGACGCGATCCAGTTCAACGCCTTCGTGCTCTGGGGGAAGGACGAGAACTTCTTCGAGTGGGCGAGCGGCGACATCATCTTCGCCAACGGCGGGGTGACGCTGCGCCCGACCGAGCAGCTGCGGCTCAACCTCACGCAGAACCTGCAGCAGGTGAAGCGCCCGACCGATGGCTCGCTGGTGTCGCGGCAGAGCGTCACGCGCGCACGGGTCGAGTATCAGCTGTCGCGCGCGTTCCAGGTCCGGGTGATCTCGCAGTACGCCTACGAATCGCGCGACGCGCTCCGCGACAACACCCGCACCGAGCTCCCGATCGTGATCCGGAACCCGGCGACCGGCGCCTGGCAGCCGACGACCGCGCGTCGCACCGGTGCCGTGCGCACCGACTTCCTCTTCTCGTACTTCCCGAACCCGGGGACGGTGCTCTACCTCGGCTACGGTGCCTCGCACCTCGACGAGGATCCCACCGGGCGGCGGACGCTCTTCCGCACCGACGACGGCTTCTTCCTGAAGCTGTCGTATCTGTTCCGGATGCAGGGCTGAACAAGACGAGAGGGGAGATCGGAGATCGGAGACCCGAGTGTGCATCCTCCGATCTCGGATCTCCGATCTCTCTTCTCGGGCGTAGCGTCAACGCGCCATCGCCCTCCCGGCAACCACGGCCAGCGCGCACAGCACCACGCTCACCGCCGCGTAGGCCGCGCTGCGGCCCAGCTGGCCGCGGGCGGCGAGCTCGGTCGTCTCGTAGGCGAAGCTGCTGAAGGTGGTGAAGCCGCCGCAGAGGCCGACGGTGAGGAGGAGGCGCGCCGACTCCGGCAGCGTCCCGCCCTGCTCGGCGTGGCCGACCAGAAAGCCGAGGAGGGCCGAGCCGGCGACATTGACGCCCAGCGTGGCGAGGGGCCACGCGGTGGGGTCGGTGCGTGGCAGCCACGTCCCGACCCCGTACCGCAACATCGCTCCGAGTGCCCCGCCGAGACCGACGGCAAGTGCATTGGTCATCGGCGGAAGCTACTCGGATGGGCTCAGAACGTCAGGGCGACGCGGGGTCGCCGGACTAGAGCGCGAGGGCCATCGCGGTCAGCGTCACCCCGCCGCCGATTGCCCCGACGACCGTGGCCGTCCCGGTCATCGGATCCACGCGGTAGAGCCGGGAAACGCTGGTCCCGCTGGGCGTGAGCGAGGCGTAGAGGACCCCGCTGGCCGGCGAGATGTCGAGATTGGCGTCGCCGGTGGTGTTGACCCCGAGGGGCCCCACCGTGGTGAGAACCCCGCCATTCGGCGCGGCGATCGAGGCCAGGATGTCGGTCTCGCTGTCGATCGCGAACAGCGTCGTGCTGGTCGCGCCGGCCATCGAGTTGGTGTAGGCCATCGCCACGATGGCGGGGTTCCGCCCGGCACCGGCGTCGCCCTGCCCGTACGCGAAGTTCACATCCACGACGGCCACGGTCCCGAGCTCGGGATGCAGGCGGAGATTCTGGTCGGCATCGCTCGAGGAGCGGACCCGATCGACGGTCGGATTGAAATCGAAGCCGAACGACGCCCCCGCCAGCGCCGTGGCGAAGAGCGTGGTGCCGAGCGGCATCGCCGCGCCGGTGGTCGGATTGATCACGTACAGGCGGCTCGACGAACCGAGCCCCACGAGCACCTTCCCGACCGGTCGAACGTCGAGGCCGACGATCCGCTCGCTGGCGGCGAGCCCGGTGATGGCCACGTTGGTGGTGAGCTCGCTCGGACGTCCGGCATCGAACGCGACGAGGCGGTTTGTGCTGGTGACCCCGAAGACCAGCTGCCCGGTCAGGGGGCCGAGGGTGACTTCGGTGGCGCTGTCGGCGCAGGCGGTCGCGCCGAGCAGGGTTGCCGCCAGGGCGGCGGCGCGGAACAGGGATGGCATGAGGGGACCTCGGCTGGTGTCGGAGTGTCGGTGGACCCCCGAGGTACGCCGCCACCGTGCCGGTGGATTGGTCGCCTACGCCAGCCGGGCCGCCTGTCCCCGCGAGGCCGCGTCCACGAATTGGGCGAAGAGCCGACCGACCGAGGCCGATCCGGGCGCAAACATCTCCGGATGCCATTGCACGCCAACGGCATAGCCCTGCTCGTGCTCGATCGCCTCGATCAGTCCGTCGGGCGACCAGGCGGTCGGGACCAGGCCGAAACCGAGGTCGCGGATCGCCTGATGATGCATCGAGTTGACTGGGACCGCCGGGGCGCCGAGTGCCTCGCCAAGGCGCGTGTCGAGCCGCACCGTGACGTCGTGGGCGAGGTGGTCACGCTCCCACCCGGCGGTCGGGAAGAAGTCGTGCTTGGCCGCCGAGGGGACCTCGGCCTCGAGGTCCTGCCAGAGCGACCCGCCGAGGGCAACGTTGAGCACCTGCAGCCCGCGGCAGAGGCCGAGGAACGGCTTGCCGTCGCGCACCGCCCAGCGGGCAAGCACCGATTCGGTGGTGTCGCGCGCTGGGTCGAGCCGACCCAGCCGCTCGTGGCGCGGGGTGCGGTAGTAGGCCGGGTCGATGTCGACGCCCCCGGGGACGAGCACCGCGTCGAGCCGGTCGTAGATGGCGCGCAGCGTCGCCGGGTCCTCGGCCACGAGGGGAATCAGCACCGGCACCGCCCCCGCGGCCATCACCGCGTGGACATAGCGCTGGTTCATCACCCACGAACTGGGCAGTCCCTCGGGAATCCCCTCGATCGCGTGGAGGGTCTGGGTCGTGACCCCCACCAGCGGTCGTGTTGCCATCAGCGTACGCCCTCGGCCGTCTCGCGGACCAGTTGATCGACCACGGCGCGGAGGTCGCCGGTCGCGCGAAAGGTAGCCAGCTGCCGGTCGGCGCTGGTCCCGTGCTCGAGGATCGTGTAGGCGTACTCGACCTCCTTGCGCGTGCCCAGCTCGTCGAGCACGTCGCCGAGGAACCAGTCGATCAGCTCGACGATGAGCTCGCGCGTGGGCAGCTCCACGCCCTTGCCGAAGTCCACCATCTTGCCGGCGAGGCCGTAGCGGATCGCCCGCCACTTGTTCTCCTCGATGAAGGCCTGCGGATAGAGGCGGTAGGTCATGTTGTCGCGGCGGAGCTTCCAGAGCTTGTACACGATCGCCTGGAAGATCGCGCCGATGCAGACCGCCTCGTCGACGCGGGTGCAGATGTCGCAGATCCGGAACTCGAGCGTCGGGTAGCTCCAGCTCGGGCGGACGTCCCACCAGATCTTGCTCGCGTTGGGGATCGAGTTGGTCTGCACGAAGGTGCCGACCAGGTGCTCGAACTCGGCCCACGAGGCCATGTGCGGGGGGATGCCGGTGCGCGGGAAGTTGCGGAAGACGACGCTCCGGTAGCTCATCAGCCCCGAGTTGCGGCCGAACCAGAACGGCGACGAGGTCGAGAGCGCGAGCACGTGCGGCAGGAAGTAGCGGCAGGCGTTCATCGCGTCGATGACGAACTCGCGATCCTCGATCCCGATGTGCACGTGCGTGCCGAAGATCAGCAGCCGCTGCGCGAGGTCCTGCAGGTCCTCCTTCACGCCCGCGTACCGGTCGAGCGGGGTGATCTCCTGGTCCCACCACTTCGAGAACGGGTGCGTGCCGGCGGCGGCGATCACCAGGCCGTTCTTCGCGGCGAGGTCCATCACCATGCGGCGAAGGCGGACGATCTCCTCGCGCGCCTGCGCCGGGGTGTGGCAGATCTGGGTGCCGACCTCGACCATCGACTGGTGCAGCTCCGGCTTGATCTCGCGCAGGATGGCCGAGTCGGCCTTGAGCATCTCGGTGATGTAGCTCTTCAGCTCGCGGGTCTCGGGATCGATGATCTGGTACTCCTCCTCGATCCCGATCGTGAACGACGGCGTCTTGCTCATCGCGGCTCCACGACGAAGGTGGGGACGGTCGAGCCGCCCCCGGCGGTGACGTTGACCAGCGTGGAGGTGGAGATGCGGGTGAGACATCCTTCCATCCACGCGCCCTGCCAGCAGTACGGCGCGGTGTCCACGATGCGGTCGTCGAGCCGGAGCGCGCCATCGTGCCACGCCGCGAACGGCTCGCTCGGCAGCGCCACGCGCCGCTGGACGACGGTCGGCGCGGCGAGGGCGGCGGCGAGGGCGGCATCCCACTCGGCCGCCGTCACCTCCCAACCCAGCACGATGCCGGCGCCGCCGTAGTCGTCGTTCGGCTTGAGGACGCACTCGTCGCGATGCGCGGCGATCCACTCGAGCAGGTCGACCTCGCGACCGTCCACCACGGTGCGGCGCGCCTCGACCACGCGGGTCCACGGGACGTGCCGTGCGATCGCCGCGCGCTGGGCGGCGTCGAAGCGGTGGGCGTGGCGCTCGTCCGAGAGGACCGCGAGCGACGCCTTCTTGTGGAGCGGCTTGCCGTGCACGGAGTTGACGAGCACGCACGCGCCGGCGGCCGTGGCCGCGAGGAGCGGATGCTCGACGCCGTGCTCGGCCACGAGCTCGTGCAGCAGGATGCGCTTGTAGACAAGGTCGATCGGGGCGCCCTCGCCGTCGCGCAGCACGCGCCCGTCGAACGACAGCGACGCCGGCGTGGCGATGACGCAGGGCACGCCCATCCGGCCCAGGTAGTCGCGCACGAGGCGGAACTCGCTGTGCGTCGGGAGATCGGCCCAGTCGACGATGGCGACGCGCGGCGTGCCCGTGCGTCCCGCGTCACGCCAGCACGCGAGCAGCGTGGCGAGGAGGGACGGACTCGCCGGCAGCGGCCGCACCGACCAGTCGCGCGTGAAGGTCCGCATCACCGGCATCGCCAGGAAGAGCTCGGCGAGGGCATCGCCGTACGCCGGGCCGGCCGGCGTCTCGCCGTTCACCTCGGTGAGGCGCGGCGTGCCGTCGTGCGGATCGAGGAACGCGTCGAGGCGAATCAGCGGGGCGACGCTGCGATGCCGGGGCAGGCGCGCGAGCAGCGCCTCCTCCCACTCGGCGAGGCGGAAGGCGGCCCGGAAGTCGGCGTCCGCGAGGGCGTGCTCGCCGGCCACGTGCAGCGCCCCGAGGACGTCGCGGCAGGCGAGGGCGAGGTTGCGGTGCTGGGCCGGCGTCAGGAAGCGCGGCCGGAGCACGGTGCAGAGCGGGCGATCGCCGAAGGCGAGGCCCCGCTCACGCTGCCGCGCGTCGAGCCACGTCGCCGACTCGGCCGCGATCGATCCCTCGGCGAGCCGATCGTGCCACGCCCGGATCGCGTCGGTCACCGCCGGCGCTTCCCCTTCCCGCGGATGAGGGCGCTCGCCCTCGGCTTCGGCGGATCGCGCTCCTCGAGGGCCATCCTGATCGTCACGTCGGCCATCCGCTGCACCACCCACTCGAACCACTTCGGGCCGAGGGAGTTGATGTCGAAGTCCGGCGCGGGGTTCATGAAGTCGATCGCGTACGGCACGCCGTCCTTGATGGCGAACTCGAGCGAGTTCATCCCGTAGCCGAGGGCGCGGCAGAGGCGGCGCGCGTGGCGGACGATTTCGCGGCGCAGCTCCGGGGCGAGGAATTCCTCGTCGTCGTGGTAGCGGCGCTCGCGCGGGTCGTAGCGGATCACCGCGACGTGGCGCCCGCCGATGCAGATGCAGCGCACGAACTCGTCGAAGGCGATGAACTCCTGCGCGATCATCTGCAGCAGGCCCGACTGGTCGTAGTGGTGGAGCAGCTCGTCGAGCGAGCGGCAGACATACACGTCGCGCCAGCCGCCGCCGTGGGCGTCCTTGAGGATGCACGGCATGCCGACCTTCGCCACGACCGCGTCCCAGTCGAGCGGATACGCGAGGTTGCGGAGCGACTCGTCGTGCTTGATCCCCGGCACGTAGGCCTTGTTCGGCAGCAGCACCGTCTTCGGCGACGGGACGCCGAGCGCCTCGGCGAGCGTCGCGCCGAAGAACTTGTCGTCGGCGGTCCACATCAGCGGCGAGTTGATGACCCGCGCGCCGCGCACCACCGCGTGCTTGAGCCAGCTCCGGTAGAACGGCACCTCGTGCGAGATGCGGTCGACGATCACGTCGTGGCGGATGTCGTCATCGAGCCCGGCCGCGTCGAGGCGCACGTACTCGGCCACCACGCCGGCGTCGCGCCGCGCGACTTCCTCGATGAAGGCCGGGGGCCACGACCACTCGCGGCCGACGAGCAAACCGATGGACTTCTGGGAGGACATGGGTGCCTCAGCAATAAGGAGATCGGAGATCGGTGATCAGAGATCGGAGTCGGCACAGGGAGAGGCGAGAGGCGGGAGGCGAGAGGCGTTGTGTCCTCCGATCTCCGATCTCCGATCTCTCCTCTCCTTCCTAGTCCGGTCCGTCGAGGTAGAGTCGGATCATTCGCCGCCACCACGGCCAGTCGTGCGCCCAGCCGTCCCAGAGGCGGAGGGCGTTGCCGATGCCGCGCTGCCAGAGGTCGCCCGCCAGCGCCTCGTTCTGCGCGCGCAGCGTGTCGTCGCGGCCCACGGCGAGGATGAACTGCACCCGCTGCAGCGCGGCGATGCGCGCGGGGTCATGCTCCATCCGCAGGAACGCCGCCGGGTTGTAGGCATGCACCAGGTCATCGGTGTAGCCGTTGGTGAGCCGCGTGATGTCGACGAGGCCACTCATCACCAGCGCCCGCGAGACGAGGTGCGGATACCGCCCCGCGAAGCAGAGCGCGTGATAGCCGCCGAACGACGCCCCGGCGGTGATCAGCGTCGGGTGCGGCTGCGTCGCCTCCCACCACGGCAGCACCTCGTCGCGGAGCCACGCGTCGTAGCGCGCGTGCACCGCGGCCCGCTCGCGCGGATGCTTCGCGTCGGCGTACCAGCTCTCGCCATCCACGCTCGGCACCGCGAGCACCTGTACCCGCCCCGCCGCGATCGGCTCCGCCAGCTCGGCGATCATCCCGCGATCCTCCCACTCCTGGCTCCACCCCATCGACGTGGGGAAGACCAGCACGCGCGGCCCGGCGTGACCGTAGAGACGGAGGTCGCCGGAGAAGGGCTGGTGCGGGAAGCGGTGGAGGATCAAGGGGGCGATGAGCGGTGAATGGTGAATGGTGAATGGGAAAGCTACACGTTGGAGGTGAGGGGTGAGGGGTGAGGGGTGGAGGTCGGGGGGAGGCGACTGCCGAGATCCTTCGCTGCGCTCAGGATGACGATCCCCCTGACCCCTCACCCCTCACCGGCGTTTCTGGTGTGAAACTTTTTGTAACGGCTAGCAAGCACCCACTTGCACACATTCGGACCGCACCGTATCGTGTCCGCCCCTATGGAAACGACCGCAGATACCAAGTGCACCCTGATGGCCGTCACGGCCCGCATCTTCGCCGCGATGGGGTGGCGGGGGACGACGACGCGCCGAGTGGCCGAAGCGGCCGGGGTCAACGAGGTGACCGTCTTCCGGCACTTCGGTTCGAAAGAGGTGTTGCTCAAGGAAGCGATTGCGTGGTCCTCGGCGCAGGACCAGTTCCCGCGGCTCCCCGCGGTGCCAGGGGATCTCCGGGCCGAACTGGTGAGCTGGGCGCGGGCGATGCACGCGATCGTCGTCCGCAAGCGCGCGATGATCCGCACCTGCCTCGCCGAGTTCGAGGAGCATCCCGAGCTCGCGCACGTCGCCTGCGACGGTCCGATGGCGGCGATGCAGGACGCCGTGCGGTATCTCACGGCGGCGCGCGCCGCGGGGCGGCTCACCGCGCCCGGTGCCATCGAGGCGCCGGTGGTGATGCTGATGGACACCCTCTTCATGGAGGGCGTCATCGGCGACGTGATGCCCGAGTGTTCCCCGATTGCCGGTGACCAGGCGATCGAGCTGTTCGTCGACGTGGTGCTGCGCGCGATGGGCGCGACGGAGGAGCGGTGAGGACGGGACTTCAGGTCGCGGTGCTGGCGACCATCGTGGCGGCGCCGCTGGCCGCCCAGGCACCGGCACCGGTGCGGCTCTCGATCGGTGACGTGCTTGGCCGCGCCGACTCGGCCGCCGAAGGGATCGGCATTGCCGAGGCCGGTCTGCGCGGGGCCGGGGCGCGCGTGCGGCAGACACGGAGCGCGATGCTGCCGCAGCTGAGCGGTGCGGTGACCTACACCCGCACCCTCGAGACGCAGTTCGCGGCGCTCGCCAACGGCAGCAGCAGCGACAGCGCGCCACCGCCGGCACCGACCGGGTGCACGCGCTTCCGTCCCAATCCGGGGCTGCCCCTCGGCGAGCGGCTCGACTCGCTCGAGCGCGGCCTCGACTGCACCGCGAACGGGAGCGGCGGGATCGACTTCAGCAATCTCCCCTTCGGTCGGCCGAACCAGTGGAACCTCGGCCTCGAGGCGTCGCAGCTGCTGTTCGATCGCGCCCTGCCCGCCCGCATCCGCGCGGCGAATGCCGGGGCCGAGCGCGCCCGCGCGACGCTCGATGCCGAGCGCGCGCGCACGGTGCTCGACGCGGCGCAGGCGTATTACGACGCGCAGCTCGCGTCGCGACTCCTCGCCATCGCCGAGAGCACGCTGGTGCAGGCCGAGCGCACCTACGACGAGACCGCGCTTGCGCGGCGGGTCGGGACGGCCGCGGAGTTCGACCTGCTGCGCGCCTCGGTGGCCCGCGACAACCAGAAGCCGGTGGTGATCCAGCGGCGCACGCAGCGCGACCAGGCGTTTCTCAGGCTGCGGCAGCTGCTCGACCTGGCACCCGACACGCCGCTCGAGCTCACGACGCCGCTCGCGGACACGAGTGCCGTGCCGCTGCCGGCGAACGTGCGCGCGTCGACCGACACGGCGGTTGCGAGGCGCGCCCCGGTGCGCGAGGCCTCGGCGAGCGTGGACGCCGCGGAAGGGACGCTCGATGCGGCGCGCGGCTCGCGCTGGCCGATCGTGCGGCTCAGCAGCAGCTACGCGAAGATCACCTTCCCGGACGATGTCTTCCGCTGGGAGCGGATGCTGACGGACTGGACGGTGTCGGTGCGCGCGAGCGTCCCGCTCTTCACCGGCGGCCGGGTCAAGGGCGAGGTGGAGGCGGCCCGGGCCGAGGCGGACATCGCGCGGCTCCGGCTCCGGCAGGCGCGCGAGGCGGCCTCGCGCGAGGCCGTGAGCGCGGCGCAGCTGCTCGACGCGGCCACGGCCTCGTTCGCCGCCTCGACCGGCACGGCCGAGCAGGCTGCGCGCGCCTACCAGATCGCCGAGGTGCGGGTGCGCGAGGGCCTCTCGACGCTGACCGACCTCGCCGATGCCCGCCTGCAGCGACAGCAGGCCGATGCCAACCGCGCGCAGGCCGCGCGCGATCTCCAGGTGGCGCGCCTCCGCGTGCTGCTGCTTCGTGACCTTCCGCTCGGGGCCGTGACCGCCCCGGGAGCGTTCTGATGTCGACGACTCGATTCCTCCTGATCCTGCTGTCTGCCGGCGTGCTCACGGCCTGCTCCCGCGGCGCGGCCCCCGAGGCTGAGACCGCTGCCGAGACGCCCGCGGTGCAGGTGGCGCTCGACCAGATCGCCATCACCGACAGTGCGCTGGTCGAGAACGGCCCCGTGCTCTCGGGAACCCTCACCGCCGATCGCACCGCGCAGCTTCGGGCGCAGGTGGGCGGCACGATCACGATGCTGCGCGCCGAAGAGGGGATGGCGGTGAAGGCGGGCGAGCTGCTCGCGATCATCGACACGATGGCGATCGCCGACCAGGCCCGCTCGGCGCAGCTTGGCGTCCGGAGCGCCGAGGCTTCCGCCGCGACCGCCCGCCGGAACCGCGAGCGGAGCGAGGAGCTCTACCGCGCCGGCGCGATCGCCGAGCGCGACGTCGAGGCCGCCCGCAACGCGGCGCTCTCGGCCGAGGCGATGCTCGAGGATGCCCGCGCCCGGCTGGCCGGGGCGCGGAAGCAGCTCGAGTTCGCGATGGTGCGCGCGCCGTTCGCCGGCGTCGTGAGCGCCGTCGGCGCCTCGGTCGGCGACGTGGTGCAGGCCGGGCCGGGCTCGGCCGGGAGCATTGCGACGATCGTGGACCCGACGGTGCTCGAACTCGGGGCGAGTGTCCCCGCCGAGCATCTCGGCGAACTCGCGGTTGGCAAGCGGGTCGAGTTCTCGGTGCCGGCCCATCCTGGCGAGGTCTTCCGCGGCACGATCGCCCGCGTGAACCCCGCCGTCGACCCCGCGACGGGTCAGGTGCGGCTCTACGCCCACGTCGCGAATCGCGAGGGTCGCCTGGCCGCAGGGCTCTTTGCCGAGGGACGCGTGGCGCTCGCCGCGACGCGCGCCTTGGCGGTGCCGCTCACCGCGCTCGACCCGCGCGCCACGACGCCGTCGGTGAAGCGGGTGCGCGGCGGCGTGGTGGAGTCGGTGCCGGTGACCCTCGGTCTCCGCGACGACCTCGCCGAGCGCGTCGAGGTCACGGCCGGGATCGCCCGCGGCGACACGCTGCTCGTGGGCGGGTCGATCGGCACGCCGGTCGGTTCGCGCATCGCCATCGCCCGTCCCGATCGCTGAGCCGGAGGCACCCGACCGATGTGGATCTCCGATTTCGCGATCAAGCGCCCGATGATCACGATCGTCACGATGCTGGCCCTCGTGGCGTTCGGGCTCGCGGCGCTCATCAACCTGCAGACCGACGAGTTCCCCGACATCCAGCAGCCGATCGTGTCGGTGAGCGTGATCTATCCCGGCGCCTCGCCTGACATCGTCGAGCGCGAGATCGTCGAGCCGATCGAGGAGGCGGTCCTGGCCCTTGCCGGCGTGGACCGCACCAAGACGAAGGCCAACGCCGTCGATGGCCTCGCGCAGTTCACCGTCTTCTTCGAGTTCTCGAAGCCGGTGGCCGAGGCCGCGCAGGACGTGCGTGACGCGATCTCGGCCATTCGCGGCGACCTCCCGCAGGAGATGGAGGAGCCGATCATCACGCGCTTCGACCCGGCGCAGCAGTCGCTGATGTCGCTGTCGCTGACGTCGAAGACGATGGACGCCCAGGCGCTGACGCGGGTCGCCGACCCGATGGTCGTGCGGGCGTTGCGCTCGGTGCCAGGCGTCGCCGAGGTGACGGTCGTCGGCGGGTCGTACCCCGAGATGACGGTGCAGCTGCGCCCGGCGGCGATGCAGGCTGCGGGCGTGAGCGTGGACCAGGTGGTCCGCGCGGTCGGGGCGCAGAACCTCGCCGCGCCGGTCGGCCGCCTCAACGGCGCCCTCGAGGAGCGGTCGATCCGCCTCAAGGGCCGGCTCGAGGACGCCGCGGCGTTTCGCCAGCTGGTCGTGGCGCAGCGCGGCGGCACGCTGATCCGCCTCGGCGAGGTGGCCGATGTCTTCGAGGGGAATGAGGAGCCGCGCACTGCCGCGCGCTTCAACGGCCTGCCGTCGGTCGGCATCGAGGTGAAGAAGTCGAAGGGCTATTCGACGACGGCGGTGGTGGAGGACCTCAAGGCCGAGATCGCCACCTTGACGCTGCCGGGCGACGCGAAGATCGAGGTGGTGCGTGACCAGGGCTTCCGCGTCGAGCGCGCGGTGGCCAACGTGCAGAGCGCGCTCATCGAGGGCGCGATCCTGACGGTCCTGGTGGTGTTCATCTTCCTCAACTCGTGGCGCAGCACGGTGATCACCGGCCTCGCGCTGCCGGTGTCGGTGCTTGCGGCGTTCATCGCGGTGTGGGCGTTCGGCTTCACGCTCAACACGATGTCGCTGCTGGGGCTCTCGCTCGCGATCGGCATCCTGATCGACGACGCGATCGTGGTGCGCGAGAACATCGTCCGTCACGTCGAGATGGGGAAGGACCACTACACCGCGTCGCGCGAGGGAACGGCCGAGATCGGCCTCGCCGTCGCGGCGACGACCTTCGCGATCGTCGCCGTGTTCGTGCCGGTCGCGTTCATGAGCGGGCAGGCCGGCCAGTGGTTCAAGCCGTTCGCGCTCACCATCGCCTGCGCGGTGCTGGTGTCGCTGTTCGTCTCGTTCTCGCTCGACCCGATGCTCTCGGCCTACTGGCCCGACCCGCACGTGGCCGAGGCCGACAAGGGGTTCATCACGCGGCTGCTCGATCGCTTCAATCGCTGGTTCGACCGGCAGACCGACGCCTATGCGCGCCTGGTGGGCTGGGCCCTCGACCATCGCTGGGCGATGGTGACGCTGGCGGTCGGCTCGTTCGTCGGGGCGATCTGGCTCCAGGGGGCCTTCGGCGGGTTCGGCTTCGTGCCGGTCGCCGACCGCTCGGAGATGGAGGTGATCGTCGAGGCGCCACCGAGCGCCAACCTCGACTACACGATCCTCCGGGCCGAGGAAGTCGCCGCGACCGCGCGCCAGCATCCGGAGGTGGCCTACACCTACGTGACCGTCGGCAATGCGCTGCCGATGCGCACCCCGGGCGTGGACCAGGCGCAGGTGTACGTGAAGCTCACGCCGAAGGCCGAGCGCGCCACGTCGCAGGCGGCGATGGGCGAGCGGCTCCGGGCCGAGTTCCAGCGCATCAGCGGCGCCAACGTCTCGGTGTATGCCGGCGGGTTTGCCGGGGCGATGAAGGAAGTGCAGTTCGAGCTGCAGGGGCCCGATGCGGCGGTGCTCACGCAGCTGGCGGAGCGCGCCGTCGAGGCCGCGCGGACCGTCCCGGGTGCCGTGGACGTCGGGCTGTCGGTCCGCTCGGCACGCGAGGAGGCGACCATCGACCTCGATCGCGGCCTTGCCGGGACGCTCGGGCTGACCGTCGGGCAGGTGGCCCAGGCGCTGCGGCCGGCGTTCGCGGGGATCGATGCCGGCGACTGGATCGACCCGATCGGCGAGACGCGCGACGTGCGGGTGCGGCTCGCGCCGGGCGCGCGCCAGCGGCCGCGCGACCTCGCGTCGCTGCCGATCTCGGTGCCGACGGCGACAGGGACGACGACGCTCCCGCTCGGGCAGGTCGCGCGGATCACGACGGAGCTCGCGCCGGGGCAGATCGACCACCTCGACGGCACCAAGGTCATCACGCTCGGCGCCAACACGCAGGGACGCGCGCTGGGCGAGGTGTCGGCCGGGATTCGCGCCAAGCTCGACTCGCTGAACTTCCCGCCGGGGTACGGCATCCTCGAGGGCGGGCAGGGGCGCGACCAGGCGGAGGTGTTCCGCAACATCTTCACTGCGCTCGGCATCGCGGTGCTGCTGATGTACCTGATCCTGGTGGTGCAGTTCGGGTCGTTCCTCGATCCGCTGGCGATCCTGGTGTCGCTGCCGCTGTCGCTGATCGGCGTGGTGCTGGCGCTGCTGATCACCGGCGACACGATCAACATCATGTCGCTGATCGGCGTGATCCTGCTGATGGGGATCGTGGCGAAGAACGCGATCCTGCTCATCGACTTCGCCAAGTGGGCGCGGGAGCGGAAGGGGATGCCGCTCCGCGAGGCGCTGATCGAGGCGGGGCGGATCCGGCTCCGGCCGATCCTGATGACGACCTTCGCGCTGATCGCCGGAATGGTGCCGGTGGCGCTCGGCATCGGCGAGGGCGCCGACTTCCGCGCCCCGCTGGGTCGCGCGGTGATCGGCGGGACGATCACCTCCACGATCCTGACGCTGCTGGTGATCCCGACGTTCTACGAAGTGCTCGACGGCATGCGGACGCGGTTTGCCGGGTTCATGGGCCGCTTCGTCGGCGGCGCCGAGTCGTGGCGCGCGAAGACGGCGGAGCACGAGGTCGTCACCCCAACCACCTGATGAAGCGGGGCCAGCCCGCGGCGAGGCGGCGCGCCCAGCTCGCCTCGTCGTGGTCGCCCTCGGGGTCCTCGCGGTAGTCGAGCGTGGGCCCGATGACCCAGCCGCGATCGAGCAGGAGGTCGCGCATCCGGCGGACGTCGAGGACCGCGTCCGCCCCCTCCTCGAGACCGATGTCGAGCGCGATCCGCCCCACCGGCCCCGGGGCGTGACGCACCCAGTCGAAGATCCGCCCCTGCGCGTACCAGAGCGCCGGTGACATCGCCCACGCCGCCCCGAACGCCGCCGCGCCCGCCGTGACGCCATAGAGCGCGATGAGCCCGCCCATCGACGAGCCGATCAGCGCCGAATGCCGCCGCCCGCGCCGCACCGCGAACGCCGCCTCGACCGCGGGTCGGACCGTGCGCACGAGAAAGTGGAGATACGCCGCCCCCTCGCCGCGCCCCCGCACGATATCGTCGAACGGCGAGTACTCGGTGATCCGATGGACCTCGCGATGCGGAATCGCCACGACGATCGCCGGATGCGCCGCGCCCTGCTCGGCCAGCGTCTCGAGCAGCGCCCAGTGCGTCCCCGCGTAGCTGGTCGCGGGGTCGAGGAGGTTCTGCCCATCCTGGCAGTAGAGCACCGGGTAGCGCCGCGACGGGTCGTATCCCGGCGGCGTCGCGACGAGGATGTCGCGCACCGCGTCGCCCGGACCGACCACAGCCGGGAGTGACCAGAGGGTCACGCCGGGGGCGGCGACGGGGAGCGGGGCGGGGAGCGGGTGCAT
>DASTAN010000067.1:0-2055 GCA_035712665.1 Gemmatimonadales bacterium | reverse complement strand
AAGGTGGGGGGCGAACACGGCGTGGACGGCTCCCGCGGTAGGGGGTGCACAGGCCGGATGCTAGCTTTGCCATAATCCCCGTTGCGTCCCCTCGCCGTTCGGAGTCCAGATGCGCCACCTCATCCTGGCGTCGCTCCTCGCCGCGCCGCTGACCGCCCAGTCCGTCACGCGCGCCGACCCGGCCGGTGCCGGGGCCGATCCCCAGCGCCTCGCCCGCATCGGTGCGATGCTCGATTCGTCCATCGCCCGCGGTCAGCTTGTCGGGGCCGTGGCCCTGGTGATGCGCGACGGTGTCGTCGTCTACGAGCGCGCGGCCGGGATGGCTGACCGCGAGGCCGCGCGCGCGATGACGCCTGCGACCCGCTTCCGCATCGCCTCGCAGACCAAGGCGATCACCTCGGTCGCCGTGATGATGCTGGTCGAGGAGGGGCGCGTGAACCTGTCCGATCCGGTGTCGCGCTGGATCCCGAACTTCGGCGGTGCCGGCGTGCTGCTGGCTCCGGCCAAGGCGGGCGACCCACCGACGGCGGCGAAGCTCACCCGCACGCCGACGGTGCGCGACCTCCTCACGCACGCGGCGGGGCTTTCGTACGGCACGGAGGCCCACGTGCGCGACGCCTATGCGGCACAGGGCCTCGGCCCCAACGCGGGCTATGGCTGGTACCTCGCCGACAAGACGGTGCCGGTCTGCGCCGTGATGGATCGGCTGGCCACGCTGCCGCTGGTGGCGCAGCCCGGCGAGCGCTTCGTGTATGGCTATGCGACCGACGTGTTGGGGTGCATCGTCGAGCGCGCGAGCGGGATTCCCTTCGATCGTTTCCTTGCGGAGCGGATCTTCACGCCGCTCGCGATGCAGGACACCGGCTTCTGCGTCGAGTCGCACGAGGCGGATCAGCTCGCCGCGGTGTACGCGGCACGTGACGGCGTGCTGGTGCGGGCCGACACCGGCGCGCGTGGCCAGGGGCACTACGTCGCCGGAGTGTCGCCGTGCACGACCTTCGCCGGTGGAGCCGGGCTGGTCTCGACCGCACGCGACTACGCCCGGTTTCTCGAGATGCTGCGACAGGGCGGGGCCCTCGAGGGTGCGCGGATCCTCGCGCCCGCCACGGTCGCGCTGATGACACGCGACCACCTCGGCAGCGTGTACGGCGGCCCGGAGGTCGGCTTCGGGCTCGGCTTCGAAGTGTGGACGGCGCCGGCGATGGCGGCGCGACCGGGCGAGCCCGGGCAGTACGGGTGGGGCGGCGCGTATGCGACCACCTACTGGGTGGATCCGGCCTCACGCCTCGTCGCGGTGCTGATGACGCAACTCCTGCCAGCCGGCGACCGACAGCTGCACGAGAAGTACCGGATGGCGGTGTACCAAGCGCTTCGGTGAAGCGCGAGAGGGGAGATCGGAGATCGGCGATCCGAGCATGCGCCCTCGGATCGCCGATCTCCGATCGCTGATCTCGCTTCGTTAGAAGCTGATGCCCGCCCCCAGCGTCAGGAACGCCGTCGTGCCGTCGTTGATCGACGCCGACCAGTAGCGCGCCTCGACATCGATCTTCCCGAAGGAGACCCCGAGGCCGCCGCCGAAGCCGAGGCCGCCTTCAGTGCCGCTCACGTTCTCGATCTCGATCTTCTGCGAGAGGTAGCCGAGGCTGCCGAGGAGGTAGGGTCGGGTGCTCCCGGAGGCGGTCAGCGTGTAGGAGAAGGTGCCGTAGCCGCCGATCATCGTGCTCTTCACGTCCAGGACGTCGGTGTCGCCGTCGTTCATCCCGAACAGCCCTTCCACCCAGACGGACGCGCGCTCGTTCGAGGCCTGCCACGCCTTGACGCCGGCGTTGATGGCGAAGCCCGTCTTGAAGCCATCGCCGAAGTCGCCCGATGGCAGGACGGCGGCGCCGCCGATCCAGAAGCGGTTCTGGGCGTGGGCCGGGGCGGTGGTGACGGCGAGGGCGGCCGCGAGGGTGCAGACAGCCAGGGTCATGCGACGCATGGAACCTCCGGGGACGGATGAGGGGGGTGGCCTGCACTCGCGAATATCGGGATCGGTGCAGGGGAGCGCCAGAG
>DASTAN010000066.1:0-11544 GCA_035712665.1 Gemmatimonadales bacterium | reverse complement strand
CGAGGTTGACCTGGAAGTCGCGGAGGCCGAGCGCGTCGAGCAGCCCGAGCGTCAGTCGCAACAGTCCCAGGTCGCTCGCGATGCCGCCCTCGCCCATCGTCTCGGCACCGACCTGCAGGATCTCGCGCGCGCGGGTGCCGGCACCCGGCTCCTGCCGGAACACCTTGCCGGTGTAGCAGAGCCGGATTGGCGGCGCGACGTCGGCCCACGCCGTGGCGACCACGCGCGCCACCGCCGCGGTGAAGTCGTAGCGGAGGGCGAGGATCTTCCCGTCGAGGTCGGTGAAGCGGATCATCCGCTCGGCGACGTCGGCCCCGCCGGCGCGGAGATAGATCTCGTCGTACTCGAAGGTCGGCGGAATCGCTTCCTCGAAGCCGGCCGTCTCGAGGACGCCCAGCGCCGCGGCCTGCAGGGCACGCCGACGGCGGACCGCCGGGCCGGTGAGATCGAGGGCGCCCGGCGGGATCGGGGCAATCGTGTCACGCATCATGGTGCCAATAGTACCCGGATGCGTTCCACGCGGCGCCCGGCCATCGCGACGATCTCGAACTGGTGCCGGCCGATCGTCACCCGATCACCTTCCTTCGGGAGTCGACCGAGCTGGCCGAAGAGGTAGCCGCCGATCGTGGTGTAGTCGGTGTCGTCGAGCTCGGTGTCGAAGGTCGCGTTGAACTCCGAGATCGTCGTCGCCCCGTCGATCGTGGTCGCGCCATCGGCCTCGGCCGCGACCGGCGGCTCCTGCGAGGCGACATCGTGCTCGTCGAAGATCTCGCCGACGATCTCCTCGAGGAGGTCCTCCATCGTGACGAGACCGGCGGTGCCGCCGTATTCGTCGAGCACCACCGCGAGGTGCGTCTTGAGCCGCTTCATGTCGGCGAGGACATCCTCGACCTCGCGCGTGCCGGGGACGAAGATCGGCTGCCGCATCACGCGGCGGATCGGCGTCGTCGGGTCGGCCCGGAGCGCACGCAGCAGGTCCTTCGCGTGCACCACGCCGACGATCTCGTCGAGCGACTCGGTGTACACCGGATAGCGCGACCGCCCCGCCTCGGCGACGACATCGGCGGCCTCGGCCACGGTCGCATCGGCCTCGAGCGCCGTCATCTCGGTGCGCGGCGTCATCACCTCTTCGGCGCTCTTCTCGGAGAACTCGAAGACCCCCTCGAGGAGCCGGGCGTCTTCGCGGCCGAGCGAGCCGCCCTCGCCCGACTGCTCGACCAGCATCCGGATTTCCTCCGGCGAGTGCAGCCGGTCGTGCTCGCCGGGCGACTTGATCCGGGCGAGCCGGAGCAGCCAGTTCGCCGATCCGTTGAGCAGGGTGATCGGGTAGTGGACCACCCAGGCGAAGGCGATCAGCGGGGCCGCCACCCAGCGAGAGACATCCTCGGGGTAGAGGAGCGCCAGCGCCTTGGGAACCAGTTCGCCCAGCACGATGTGTAACGTGGTGATGATCGTGAACGCCATCGCCACGGCGGCTGTGTGGCTGGCGAGGACGTCGAACGGCTCCGGGAGCCCCCCGAAGATCCCCTCGAAGAGGTGGGCCAGGGCCGGCTCGCCGACCCAGCCGAGGCCGAGCGACGCGAGGGTGATCCCGAGCTGGGTCGCCGAGATGTAGCGGTCGAGGGATTGGACGGCCCGGAGGGCGAGCGTAGCTTTGCCGTCCCCGTCCTGGGCCTGCTCCTCGAGCCGGGTCCGGCGCGCCCCGACCAGGGCGAACTCGGCCGCCACGAAGAAGGCGTTGGCCAGGACGAGGGCAATGACAAGGACGAGGCCCACGCCGATGGGCAGGCCAGTAGACGGAGGTTCCATATTCTCAAGGGTAATGCCGCCGCGGGGCCGGGGCGAGAGGTCGCGATGATTCGCCGCTACGATGTGGCCACCGCGCCGGGCGGCCTCGAGGGGCTCCGGGCGCTGCTGCCGGCGTTCGCGTCGAGCGACCCGACCACCCGGGACGGGGTCGCCGCGATCATCGCCGACGTGCAGGCGCGGGGCGATGCCGCCGTCCGCGACTTCGCCCGGCGCTTCGACGGCGTGGACCTCCCGCCCGAGGCGTGGGAGCTACCGCTGGCCGAGTGTCGGGCGGCGCTGGACCGGATTTCGCCCGCGCTACGGACTGCCCTCGAGCGCGCGGCCGAGCAGGTGCGCGCCTACCATCTGCACCAGGTCGATCACGGCTTCGAGGTCGCGACCGACGACGGCACCCTGCTCGGGATGCGGGTGACCCCGCTGGATGCCGTGGGGCTGTACGTCCCGGGCGGCAAGGCGGCCTACCCGAGCTCGGTCCTGATGAATGCGATCCCGGCGGTGGTGGCGGGGGTGCGCGACATCGTGGCCGTGACCCCGCCGGGGGGCGCCAACGATGCAGTCCTGGCCGCGCTGGCCATCTCGGGCGTCACCCGCGTCTTCCGGATCGGCGGGGCGCACGCCGTGGCGGCACTCGCCTATGGCACCGCGACGATCCCGCGGGTCGACAAGATCGTCGGTCCCGGCAACAAGTGGGTCGCCGAGGCGAAGCGGCAGGTCTTCGGACAGGTCGGGATCGACATGGTCGCCGGCCCGACCGAGGTGCTGATTCTCGCCGACGAGACCGCCGATGCCGATCGCGTGGCCGCCGACCTGATTGCCCAGGCCGAGCACGACGAGGACGCCGGGGCGTGGCTCGCCACGACCTCCACGGCCCTTGCCGAGGTCATTCCGGCCGCCCTCGAGCGCGCTCTGACCACCGCGCCGCGGGCCGCGACCGCCCGCGCGTCACTCGAGCGGAACGGATTGGTCATCGTCGTGCCGACTCGTGAAGGGCTGGCCGATGTCGCCAACCTCCGCGCCCCCGAGCATCTCGAGATCGTGACCCGCGACCCCGAGGGGCTCGCGGCCGGGATCCGGCACGCCGGGGCGATCTTCCTCGGCGAGTCGACCCCCGAGCCGATCGGTGACTACATCGCCGGGCCGAGCCACGTCCTCCCGACCGGGGGAACCGCGCGGTACGCCTCGCCGTTGGGGGTGTACGATTTCGTGAAGCGCACCTCGCTGGTGCGCTACTCGGCCGCCCGTCTCGCCGCCGATGCGCCGCACGTCGTGGCGCTGGCCGAGGCGGAGGGTCTGTTCGGGCACGCGGAGGCGGTGCGCCGCCGGATGGGAGCGTAGCAGGTGGTCACCCGGAAGCTGCTGCTGGTCCTCGGCGTCACGGCCGGGTTCGTGCTGGTCGAGGTCATCGGCGGCTACCTGAGCGGCTCGCTGGCGCTGCTCGCCGACGCGGGGCACATGGCGACCGACGTCGCGGCCCTCGCGCTCGCCACCTTCGGCGCGCACATCGCGCAGCGGAAGGCGCCGCCGTCGCAGCGCTTCGGCAACCTGCGCTGGGAAGTGCTCGCGGCGATGGTGAATGGCCTCGCCCTCTTCGTGATGGGCGGGATGATCACCGTCGAGGCGTTCCATCGCCTCCGCGAGCCGAACGAGGTGAACGCGCTGCTCTTCGGGGCGGTGGCCCTCGCGGGGCTGGCGGTGAACCTCTTCGCGCTCAAGACGCTCCACGGGCACCACCACCACGACCTCAACGTGCGCGGGGCCTACCTGCACATCATGGGCGACGTGCTGGGGTCGATCGGCGCGGTCGGGGCGGCGGTGCTGATCCACTTCACGGGGTGGGTGGCGGCCGACCCGATCATCTCGGCCGTGATCTCGCTGCTGATCCTCCGGAGCGCGTGGCGCCTGGTGCGGGAGTCGGGGATGATCCTCCTCGACCGCACCCCGCCGCACGTGGCGATCCCGGCCGTCGAGGCGGCGCTGCTCAAGCATCCCGAGGTCGACCGCGTGCACGATGTCCACGTCTGGACCGTCACGAGCGGCTACGTGGCGATGAGTGCCCACGTCGTCGTCCCCGAACTCGCGACCCACCCGGGGGTCCTCCGGCGACTCGAGCACGAGATGACGCATCTCGGGATTGGGCACGTCACGATCCAGCTGGAGACGGGCGGCGACTGCCACGGGGAGCACTGCGGCGAGGGGGCCCATCCGCGCGAGGCGGCGGTGGCGCACGTCCACGGGGTGACCGGGGCGCACTGATCGCCTTGCGGGGTGCGGGAGCGGCGCCTATATATGGCCCGCCAAAGGGCCGGACCGGCCGGGAAAGGGCTGTACACAGGTGGACATCCGCAACATCGCGATCATCGCGCACGTCGACCACGGCAAGACCACGTTGGTGGACCAGATGCTCCGGCAGGCCGGGGCGTTCCGGTCGAACCAGCAGGTGGACGAGCGCGTCATGGATTCCAACCCGCTCGAGAAGGAGCGGGGCATCACCATTCTGGCCAAGAACACCGCGATCACGTGGAAGGGCGTCAAGATCAACATCGTCGACACCCCGGGGCACGCGGACTTCGGGGGCGAGGTCGAGCGCATCCTGCGCATGGTCGACGGCGTGCTGATCCTCGTGGACGCGGCCGAGGGGCCGATGCCGCAGACGCGCTTCGTGACCCGCAAGGCGCTCGGCCTCGGGCACCAGCCGATCGTCGCGATCAACAAGATCGACCGCCAGGACGCCGAGCCGTTCCGCGTCCACGACGAGGTGCTGTCGCTGTTCCTGGACCTGGACGCCACCGAGTCGCAGCTCGACTGCCCGTTCCTCTACACGCAGGGACGCGCGGGCACCGCGACGCGCGAGCTCGACCAGCCGGGGACCGACTTCACCCCGCTCTTCGACACGATCCTCGCGACGGTGCCGGCGCCGAAGGGTGATCCCGCGGCGCCGTTCCAGATGCTCGTCTCGACCCTCGACTTCTCGACCTTCCTCGGCCGCATCGCGATCGGGAAGATCGAGCGCGGCACCATCACCGTCGGCGACCAGGTGGCGCTCCTGCCGCTCGGCGAGCCGGGGATGGTCAGCGACGAGCCCGGCGTCGAGAAGGGGCGCATCACCAAGCTCTACACCTTCGACGGCCTGAACCGCATCGAGGTGCAGCAGGCGAAGGCCGGCGACATCGTCTGCCTCGCGGGCTTCGAGACGCTCGAGATCGGCAAGACCTTCGCGGCCGTCGACCATCCGGAGCGCCTCGAGGGGATCGCCGTCGAGGAGCCGACGATCTCGGTCGACTTCATCGTCAACAACTCGCCGTTCGCGGGGCGCGAGGGGAAGTTCGTCACCTCGCGCCAGCTGCGCGACCGGCTGTTCAAGGAGCTCGAGCGCAACGTCGCGCTCCGCGTCGAGCCGACCGACTCGCCCGACACGCACTCGGTGTCGGGACGCGGCGAGCTCCACCTCGGCATCCTGATGGAGACGATGCGCCGCGAGGGGTACGAGTTCCAGGTGTCGCGCCCGCGCGTCATCCTGCACGAGGGCCCGAACGGCGAGCGGATGGAGCCGTACGAGGAGCTCACCATCGACGTCCCCGAGGAGTACATGGGCGTCGTGATGGAGAAGCTCGGCCCCCGCAAGACCGAGATGCTCGAGATGCGGAACCCGGGGCAGGGGATGGTGCGCCTCACGTTCAAGATCCCGTCGCGCGGCCTCTTCGGCTACCGCTCGGAGTTCCTGACCGACACCCGCGGCACCGGGATGATGAACCACCGCTTCCTCGAGTACGGCCCCTGGGCCGGGCCGCTCGCGGGGCGGAAGCGCGGCGTGCTGGTGGCCGATCGCGAGACGCCGGTCGTCGGCTTCGCGCTCAACAACCTGCAGGACCGTGCCCAGCTCTTCGTCGCCCCGGGCGAGCAGGTCTACGAGGGGATGATCGTCGGCGAGAACTCGCGTCCAGGCGACATGGACGTGAACGTGGGCAAGGAGAAGAAGCTCACGAACATGCGGACGACCGCGAGCGACGAGAACATCCAGCTCGAGCCGCCGCGGCCGATCACGCTCGAGTACGCCCTCGAGTACATCGAGGAGGACGAGCTGATCGAGGTCACGCCGGAGAACATCCGGCTGCGCAAGCGGCTGCTGCAGCTGCACGAGCGCAAGAAGGCGAGCCGGGCGGCCAATCGCCCGGCCGAGGTGTAGCATGGCAGTGCGTAGCGCGGTGCCCCATCACCCTGTGTCCAACACCCTGGAGGCGGATATGTCGGCGTGGGACGCGTCGATCGACGCGGCGCTCGAGGACGATGTCCTCATGAAGCGCCGGTTCGACGACGACGACGAGGAGAACTTCGACGAGGACTTCGACTTCGACGAGGACGAGGACGAGCTCGACGGCGACGAGGACGACGAGTTCTCGGAGGACGACGAGGACGACTTCGAGGACGACGAGGACTTCGACGACTTCTCGTTCGACGACGAGGACCCTGACGCGTAAGCGCCCGGGTGACGGGGCAGGATGCCGATGGGGGGAGCGGACCGCGGTCCGCTCCCCCCATTCGCCATCCCGGTCAGGCGACCGTTACCGCGGCGAGCTCTTGGTGTCGCGGTTCGCCGTCGGGCAGCTCGGCCACGCCTGCACGGCGCCGTTCCGGTCCTTCAGCTCGATCACCTCGCGCGAGAGCAGCGCCGGATCCTGGTCGGCCATGTAGGCCAGCATCGCGACCAGCATCGCGTTCCCCTGCAGGTCCTCCGCGACCAGCTTGTCGTAGGTGTCGCGGTTGGTGTGCCAGGTGCTGTTGCTGTAGTCCCAGCTCAGCGCGCCGAGGCCGTACACCGGCGACTTGAGGCACTGGAACGCGGCGTTGTCGGTGCCGCCCATCGCGGGGCCGCTGGTGCCGCTCATCCGGATGATGCCGGTGAGGTCGTTCGGCAGCGCCGCGAGGTAGCGGACCAGCGCGTCGACGCCGCCGACGAACGGGCCGGGGCCGATGCTGACGACACGGCCGGTGCCGTTGTCCTGGTTGAAGCCGGCGTGCACCCGCGCGACGATCTGCGGGTTGTCCTCGACCCACGCGCGCGAGCCGTTCAGCCCCTGCTCCTCGCCGCCCCAGTGCCCGATGATGATCGTGCGCTTCGGGTGCGGGTAGATGGTCTTGAGGATGCGCGCGGCCTCCAGCATCGTGATCGTGCCGGTGCCGTTGTCGGTGGCGCCCGACGCGCCGTCCCACGAGTCGTAGTGGGCCGAGAAGACGATGTACTCATCCGGCTTCGTCGAGCCCGGGATCGTCGCGATGACGTTGTGCACCGGCTGCTCGCCGAGGTTGTCGCTGTCGGCGTAGAGGTTCACCTTCGGCGCCTGGCCGTTCTTGGCGAGGCGGAAGAGGAGGTTGTAGTCCTCGCAGCTCACGTCGAAGGTCGGCACCTGCTGCTTCGGCGTGCCGAAGATCTTGTTGACGCCCGGGTAGCGCGACCAGTTGGTGGTCAGGATCGCGGCGACGCCGGCCTGCTTCGGCCACTCGTTCGGGTTGCCGCCCAGCAGCGTGCGCGGCCGCCACGCGGCGGCCATCGCCGCGCGCGTCGAGTCGAGGCGCTCGGCGCCGCCCGGCCGCGCGAACTCCTGCACCTGCGACGGCATCCGGCACGACGGGTTCTCGGGCGAGGTCAGGACCGCCTTCCCCTTCGCCGTGGTGCGCATCCACTGCGCGAATTCGTCGGGCGTCTTGAGGTCGGGCAGCAGCACCACCTCGGCGGTGATCCACTGGCGATTCGTCCCCGGGCTCCAGCCGAGCATCGTCGCCTCGAGCGAGCGCTCGCGCGGGAAGACGAGGTTCACGTGCGACGGCCCGCGGCGCCACTTGACCCAGGTGCCGTACGGCACGCGCTTCGCCCCGATACCCCACTTCGCGTAGAGGTCGACCAGCCAGTCCTGACCGGCGTCGAAGCGATCGGAGTTGTTGAGGCGCGGGCCGATCGAGTCGAGGAAGACCTGCGCCAGCGACATCGCCTGTCCGCGCTGCGTCCCCTCTTCCCACATCTTGAGGATCACCGGATCGGTCGGCGCGCCGGTGCGCACGTAGCGGGTCGAATCGATCCGCGGCGGCGGCGCCGGCATCTGGCGGCCCTGGGCCGTCGGCTGGGTGGGCGGGGTGGGTCGCTGGGCGACAAGAGCCATCGGAAGCACAAGCAGGCTGGCAAGCGCGAGCCGGCTGGAACTGACCGCGGTACGGCGCATCAGGCACTCCGGAAGAGAGAGCGGGTGGGGCAGGGATCCAACGAAGGTACCCGCGTTTACGTATAATTGGGGTACGTAGTTGATGAGAAAGCATTTTCAAGGAGTCGTGATGGTTTGTCGTCCGATTGCCGTTCTCGCCCTGCTCGCCGCCGCGCCCGCCGCCGCCGCTGCTGCCGTGCCGACGCCGACGGTCACGGTCGCCGAGGCGATGCTGGGGGCCGCCGCCGCCGACCAGGGGACCGACCCGGTGCTCATCGACTGGCGGATGCTCGGGTCGCTCGACCTCAACAGCGGCAAGGCGCCGCCGGCGCTCGCGGCGCTGAACGGCAAGCTGGTGAAGCTGGCGTCGTTCATCGTCCCGCTCGAGGACGACATGCAGCAGGCCGACGAGTTCCTGCTGGTGCCGTACTTCGGCGCCTGCGTGCACACGCCGCCGCCGCCGCCGAACCAGATGGTCTACGTGAAGATGCAGGGCCGGAAGACGGTGAAGATCGGCTGGTGGGATCCGGTGATGTTCGAGGGGATCCTCCACCTCAAGCAGGTCGAGTCGCCGTACGGCGCGTCGTACTTCGAGATGGAAGGGATCAAGTCGGCGCCGTACAAGCCCGCGGCGAAGTGACCGCGCCGGCGATCCGCCTCACGGACCTCCGCTTCGCGTACCGCGCGGGGCGCGAGGTCCTTTCGCTGGCGTCCTTCGAGGTGCCGCGCGGCGAGCGGGTCTTCCTGCACGGACCGAGCGGCTCGGGAAAGACCACGCTGCTTGGTCTCGTCGCGGGCGTGCTGGCACCGACCGCGGGCACCGTCGAGGTGCTCGGCCGCGACCTCGCCGCGCTGCGCGGCGGCGCGCGCGATGCCTTCCGCGGCGCGCACGTCGGCTACCTCTTTCAGCTCTTCAACCTGATTCCGTACCTCACGGTGCGCGAGAACGTCGCGCTGCCGTGCCGGCTCCACGCCGAGCGCCGCGCGCGTCTCGGCGGGGCGAGCATCGAGGCGGAGGCGGAGCGGCTCTGCCGGGCGCTCGAAATCGGCGGCGTGCTCGACCAGCCGGTGACCGAACTCTCGGTCGGGCAGCAGCAGCGCGTTGCGGCGGCTCGCGCGCTGATCGGGCGCCCCGAGCTGGTGATCGCCGACGAGCCGACCTCGGCGCTCGATGCCGACCGCCGTGATGCGTTCCTGGCACTCCTCTTCGCGCAGTGCGCCGAGGCGGGGAGCACGCTGCTCTTCGTGTCGCACGACCTCTCGCTGGGCCATCGCTTCGATCGGGTGCTGTCGCTGCCCGAGCTGAATCGCGCCACGCAGGAGGTCGCGTGCTGACGCTCCGGCTGGCGCTCCGGTCGATCGCGAACCGTCGCCTCACCACGATCCTCACGATCGCCTCCATCGCCCTGTCCGTGGCGCTGCTCATCGGCGTCGAGACGGTGCGGCGCGGCGTCCGCGAGTCGTTCGCCGGGACGATCCGCGGCACCGACCTCATCGTCGGCGCGCGCGGCGGGACGCAGCAGCTGCTGCTCTCCAGCATCTTCGGGATGGGCGCACCGGCGGGCACCTTCACCTGGGCGACCTACGAGCGCTGGGCCGCGCATCCCGCCGTGAAGTGGACGATCCCGGTGATGCTCGGCGACTCGTACTACGGCTATCGCGTGATCGGCACGACCGACGCGTACTACGAGCACTACCGCTATCGGAACGACGGTCGCGTGACCCTCGCCGAGGGGGCTTTCCCCGCGGGCGATCGCGACGTGGTGCTCGGGGCCGAGGTGGCCGAGCGGCGGAAGCTCGGGCTCGGCGCCGAGATCGCGCTCACCCACGGGCTCCGCGGCACCGGGATCAGCGACCACGTCGAGCACCCGTTCCGCGTGGTGGGGATCCTCGCGCCGACCTTCACCCCGATCGACCGGTCGCTGTACGTGACGCTCGAGGGGGTGGAGGGGATGCATGCCGAAGGAGAGATCGGAGATCAGCGATCGGAGATCGGAGGACAACAGCCGGCGATCGGAGATCAGCGATCGGAGATCGGAGATTCGGGGGCTGCCAGTGGTGAGCATAACCACGCTGAGGCCGCTCCCTCTGATCTCCGATCTCCGATCGCCGATCTCGGTCATGTTGACCATCAGCATGCCCTGTCGGCCTTCCTGGTCGGCACCAAGAATCGGTTTGAATCGCTCAAGCTCCAGCGCGAGATGAACACCGACCTGACCGAGCCGCTCACGGCGATCCTCCCGGCGGTGGCGCTCACCGAGCTCTGGCACACGATCGGATACGCCGAGTCGGGGGCGCGGATCATCTCGTTCGCGGTGCTGCTGGTCGGGCTCCTCGGGATGCTGGTGTCGCTCTACAGCACGCTGCAGGAGCGGCGGCGCGAGATGGCAATCCTCCGGTCGCTCGGCGCGGGCCCGAGGCGCATCGCGGCACTCCTGGTGCTCGAGTCGGGGCTGCTCTCGCTGCTCGGTGCGCTCGGCGGGCTGCTGCTCGCGTACGGGACGATCGCGCTCGGCGGCGGCATCACGGAGCGGAGCTTCGGGCTCTTCATCCCGATCACGCCGCCGGCGACGCTGGAATGGCTGTACCTTGGCGGTGTGGTCATCGCGGGCGTGCTGGTCGGGCTGGTCCCCGCGTGGCGCGCGTACCGCAACACCCTGCAGGATGGGCTCACGATCCGACTGTAGGCGGAGGGCGAAAGGCGGAGGGTGAAGGGTGGAGGGTGAAGGGCTGTCATCCCGAGCAGCGCGAGGGATCTCGGCACCGTCCACCTCGCCGACCGCCGAGAACGATGTGGTGGCACCCGTGGAGATCCCTCGCTGCGCTCGGGATGACGGGCCACCGGTTCCGCCTTCCGCCCTTCACCCTTCACCCTTCACCCGTCAGCGCCCTTGCTCTCCTCCTGGTTCCTCGGTCCCCGCGGCGAGAACGCCGACCTGGCGGAACGCCTGATCCTCGAGGCGTTCCGGGACCACGTCTTCTGGCGTCGAAACCATCACCCGGAGGACGGCGCGACGATTCGCGAGGCCGATCGCCGCACCCCCGCGCACGACGAGGGCGTCGCGCGCCTCACCGAGGAGCTGCAGGGCCTGCTGGCCGCGCTCAAGCGCGACGTCCCCTTCTTCAGCGGGCGCTATCAGGGGCACATGGTCGGCGAGCAGACGCTCGCGGCGCAGATCGGCTACTTCGCCGCGATGCTCTACAACCCGAACAACGTCGTCGCCGAGGTGTCGCCGGTCACCACGCGCCTCGAGCTCGAGGCCGCGGCGCAGCTGGCGGCGATGATCGGCTACGATCCCGCGATCAGCTGGGGGCATCTCACCAGCGGCGGCACGGTCGCGAACATGGAGGCGCTCTGGATCGCCCGCGGGGTGCGGTATCTCCCCGTGACGCTCGCGCTCGCGGCCCGCGACCTCGGCGTCCCGGTGGTCGCCGCGCTTCCCGACGGGGAGCGTGCCGACCTGCGCGAGCTCCCGCTCTGGACGCTGCTCAACCTGCGCCCGTCGGACGCGCTCGGTGCCTACGCCACGCTGCACGCCGCGGT
>DASTAN010000065.1:0-19343 GCA_035712665.1 Gemmatimonadales bacterium | reverse complement strand
CCGCACCCTCGGATCTCGGATCGCCGATCTCCGATCTCGCCGTCTACGGGCTTAGGTTTCTGCCAATGACCAGCTCCAGTTCCACCATCGCCGAGCAGATCCAGACCCGCCGCACCTTCGCGATCATCTCGCACCCCGACGCCGGCAAGACGACCCTGACCGAGAAGCTTCTCCTGTACGGCGGGGCGATCCATCTCGCGGGGTCGGTCAAGGCGCGGCGTGCCGCGCGGCACGCGACCTCCGACTGGATGGCGCTGGAAAAGGAACGCGGCATCTCGGTGACGTCGTCGGTGATGCAGTTCCACTACGCCGGCTGCCAGGTGAACCTGCTCGACACGCCGGGGCACGCCGACTTCTCCGAGGACACCTACCGCACCCTCATCGCCGCCGACAGCGCGGTGATGCTGCTCGACAATCGCCGCGGCGTCGAGGAGCGGACACGCCAGCTCTTCGACGTCTGCAAGATGCGGCGGATGCCGATCTTCACCTTCGTCAACAAGTGCGACCGGCCGGGCGGCGACCCGCTGCAGCTCATCTCCGACGTCGAGGCCGACCTCGGGATCCAGGTCTATCCGGTGACGTGGCCGATCTTCACCAGCGCCGGCTTCACCGGCGTCGCCGATCGGCGCCGTCGCGAGGTGATCCTCTTCGACAAGGCCGCCGATCACGGCGCGTCGCTGGTCGAGGCCGAGCGGATCCCCCTCGACGACCCGTCGCTGGCCGACCGTCTCGGCCCCGGTGCGCTGGCCACGTTGCGCGACGAGCTCGACCTGATCGAGACCGCCGGTCATCCGTGGGACGAGGCGAAGATCCGTGACGGCTCGCTCTCGCCGATGTACTTCGGCTCGGCGCTCACCAACTTCGGCGTGGCGCCGTTTCTCGAGGACTTCCTCGCCCACGCGCCGCCGCCGCTGCCGCGCGAGGCCGAGGGGCGCACCGTCGAGCCGACCGACACCGACTTCACCGGCTTCGTGTTCAAGATCCAGGCGAACATGGACCCGAAGCATCGCGACCGCATCGCGTTCGTGCGGATCTGCTCGGGGCACTTCACCAGCGGGCTCACGGCGGTGATCGCCCGGAACGGCAAGGCGATCCGCATCGCGCAGCCGCAGCAGTTCCTGGCCCAGGAGCGCAGCGAGATCGACGAGGCGTGGCCCGGCGACGTGATCGGCGTGCTCGACCGCGGCAACCTGCGCGTCTCCGACTCGCTGTCGCTGAAGGGGAACGTGACCTTCCTCGGGATCCCGCGCTTCGCCCCGTCGCTCTTCGCGCGCGTGGTGCTGCGCGATCCGCTGCGCCGGAAGCATCTCGACACCGGCCTCCGGCAGCTGACCGAGGAAGGCGCGGTGCAGGTCTTCTACCAGGACTCGATCGCGGGGCCGGTGCCGATCGTGGGCGCGGTGGGGCAGCTGCAGTTCGACGTGCTGCTGCATCGCCTCGAGCACGAATACGGCGTGCGCGCGACGCTCGAGCCGCTGTCGTTCCGGGTGGCGCGCTGGGTGCGCGGTCCCGACGAGGCGATCGAGCGACTGGTCGAGGGGCGCTCGCGCCTTCGGCTCTATGACACGAAGGGCGGGTCGATCCTGCTCTTCGAGGACGAATGGGCGCTCCGCCACGGGATGGAGGCGGGGAAGGAGCTCGAATTCCTGGAGGCCGCACCGTGATCCGTCGTTCCGCCCTCGCCCTGTCCCTCGCCGCGCTGCCGCTCGCCGCGCAGCGGCAGCCGACGCTCCCGCCGCCGAGCATCGTGGAGTACCAGCCCCGGTCGACGCTCGTCGTCCCCGAGCACCCGACGCCGCGGCCGAAGTATCCGGTCGTGGACTTCCACGGGCATCCGCCGTTCCTCGCGTCGGTCGAGGTGGCGAATCGCGTCGGGGCGCAGCTCGACAGCATCGGGATCGGCGTGATGCTGCAGACGATCGGCTCGACCGGCGAGCGGCTCGCGCAGCAGATCGCCGCCGCGAAGGCGTCGCGCTATGCCGATCGCTTCGGCTTCTTCACGACGCTGAATCTCGGGATCGTGAACCCGGGCGATGGCGAGCGGCTCGCGAAGCAGCTCGAGGCCGACGTCGCCGCCGGGGCACTGGGCGTCGGCGAGATCGGCAAGGGATTCGGGTTGAGCGCACGGAAGGCCGACGGCTCGCGCCTCGCGATGGATGATCCGGAGCTCGACCCGGTCTGGCGCACGGCCGCGCGGCTCAAGATCCCGGTCTTCATCCACACCGGCGACCCGGCATCGTTCTTCGAGCCGCTCGACTACACCAACGAGCGCTGGCTCGAGATGGCGCTGTTCCCGAATCGCCAGTTCAACGACCGCAGCCGCTTCCCGACGTTCGATGCGCTGATGGCCGAGCGCGAGCGACTCATCGCGCGCCATCCGGACGTGGTGTGGGTGCTCGCGCATCTCGGCTGGTACGCGCACGATCTCGCGCGCCTGGGGGCGCTGTTCGACCGGTATCCGTCGGTGCACGCCGAGGTCGGCGCGATCCTCTACGACCTCGGCCGCCAGCCGCGCACGGCACGCCGCTTCTTCGAGCGCTACCAGGATCGGCTGCTGTTCGGGAAGGACGCCTTCAACCCCGCCGAGTACCCGTACTTCTGGCGCGTCTTCGAAACCGAGGACGAGTATTTCGACTATTACCGCGACTACCACGCGTTCTGGAAGCTCTACGGGATGGGGCTTCCGGATGCCGTGCTCCGGAAGCTGTACTATGCCAATGCGCTTCGCCTGATGCCGAAGCTCCCGCGGGCCGCGCTGCCGGCGGGGAAGTGAGCCACCTCGTGAAGGAGACGTCCGTGTCCCGTTCCGCCGCCCTTGCCGTCACGGCGCTCGCGCTGCTCGCGTGCGCGCCGCAGGTCCCCGCCCAGGCGGGCCAGAAGTCGCCGACGCCGGCCTCGATCCCCGGGGTGCTCGCGGTCGAGACCTACGCCGATTCGCTCGATCGTCCGTGGGGGATCGCGTTCCTCCCCGATGGCCGCCTGCTCGTCACCGAACGGCCGGGGCGGATGCGCATCGTCGCGCGCGATGGCTCGGTCTCCGCGCCGCTCGCCGGCGTCCCCGAGGTGATGGCGAGCGGGCAGGGCGGTCTGCTCGACGTCGCGGTCGACCCGGGCTTCGCGCAGAACCGCACCATCTACTTCACCTTCTCGGAGCCGGGGCCGAACGACGGCACCGCGAGCACGGCGGCCGCGCGCGCGGAGCTGGGCGAGGGACGGCTCGAGAACGTGCGCGTGATCTACAGCCAGGTGCCGAAGGTGCGCTCCGGCGGCCACTACGGCTCGCGCATCGCGATCGCGCGCGATGGGTCGCTCTTCATCACCGCCGGCGACCGGATGAACCAGCGGCCGCTGGTGCAGGATCTCGCGACCGGGATCGGCAAGATCGTGCGCATCCGCCCCGACGGCTCCATCCCGCGCGACAACCCGTTCGTCGGTCGGCCAGCCACCAACGAGGCGATCTGGTCGTACGGCCATCGCAACCTGCAGGGCGCCACCATCCATCCCGAGACCGGGCAGCTCTGGACGGTCGAGCACGGCGCCAAGGGCGGCGACGAGCTGAACCACCCCGAGAAGGGGAAGAACTACGGCTGGCCGGTGATCACCTACGGCGTCGAGTACAGCGGGCTGCCGATCGGCGAGGGCATCACCGCGAAGGAGGGGATGGAGCAGCCGGTCTACTACTGGGACCCGGTCATCGCCCCCGGCGGCATCACCTTCTACACCGGCGACAAGTATCCGGGCTGGAAGGGCTCGCTCTTCATCGGCTCGATGAATCCCGGCGCGCTGGTCCGGCTCGAGCTCGCGAACGGGCGCGTGACGAAGGAGGAGCGCTACCTCGGCGAGCTCGGCGAGCGGATCCGCGACGTGCAGCAGGGGCCGGACGGCTACCTGTATGTGGCGACGGACAATCCGAAGGGGCGTGTGCTGAGGGTTGTGCTGAAGAAGTGATGGACGTGAAGGGTGAAGAGTGAAGGGTGGAGGGCGATCAAATCCTGTTCGCCCTCCACCCTTCACCCTTCACCCTTCACGCTGTCATGACGAACAACTGACCACCACCGGCGCCGAGTCCCGCGCCGGCGGATGCCCCCAGCGTTCGGCCTCGGGATGCGCGTCGAACGGCCGTGCCAGCACCTCCAGCAGCGTGGCCAGCGGCGCGAAGTTCCCGTCCTCGGCGGCGACGATGACTTCCTGCGCCACCCAGTTGCGGAGCACGTAGGCCGGGTTCACCGCGCGCATCGCGGCGTGGCGCTCCGCGTGGCTGCGCGGCTCGTGAGCGACGCGATCGGCATAGCGGACGAGCCACGCATCGAGGCCCGCGTGATCCGGGATCTCGGTGCGCAGCGCATCGACCTCGCCGGGGACCCACGCCGACAGCGCGCGGAAGGCCCGGGTGAAGTCGGCGCCGGTGCGCTCGAGCAGCGCAAACCATTCCGCCACGAGGTCGATGTCATCGAGGTGCTGCGTCGCGAGCCCGAGCTTCCCGTGCATCGCCGCGGCGATCGCCTCCTCGTACGTCGCGCGGTAGCGCTCGAGCGCCGCGATGGCCGACGCCTCGTCGACCAGCGGGTGCAGCGCCTCGCCCAGCCGCACGCAGTTCCACAGCCCGACGCGCGGCTGCTGGTCAAAGGCGTAGCGCCCGCCGTGATCGGTGTGGTTGCAGATGAAGCCGGGCTCGTAACGCTCCATCCACCCGAACGGCCCGTAGTCGAGCGTGAGCCCGAGCAGCGAGAAGTTGTCGGTGTTCATCACGCCGTGCGCGAAGCCGACCGCCGTCCACTGCGCCATCAGGCGCGCGGTGCGCGTCACCACCGCCTCGAACCACGCCGCGTGACGCTCGGCGAGCGGCCGGGCGAGCAGCGACGGGGAATGGTGCTCGATCACGTGGTCGACGAGCGTGCGCATCGTCTCGTGCTCGCCGCGCGAGGCCAGCCACTCGACGTGGCCGAAGCGCGCGTGGCTCGGCGCGACGCGGGTGAGGATTGCCGCCGTCTCCTCGCGCTCGCGGTAGACCGGCTCGGGTGAGGTCGTGATGGCGAGGGCACGCGTTGTCGGGACGCCGAGTCCCTCCATCGCGGCCGAGGCGAGGAACTCGCGGATCGTCGACCGCAGCACCGCACGCCCGTCGCCCATCCGCGACCATTTCGTGCGCCCGGCGCCCTTGAGCTGGATCTCCCACGGCTGGTGGTGCGGGGTCACCAGTTCCCCGAGCAGGATGGCGCGACCGTCGCCCAGCTGCGGCACCCAGGTGCCGAACTGGTGGCCGGCGTACCCCGTGGCCAGCGTCGCCACGCCGGCGGGGACGACGTTCCCCGCGAGCAGTGCCGTCAGGGGCCGGGCGGCCTCACGCGACTCGGGCAGCCCGAGGTCACGAGCCACGCGCGGATTCCAGGCGGCCAGAACCGGATCCGGCACCGGGGTCGGCGCGATCCGCTCGTGCAGGGTATCGGGGAGGGCGAGCCAGCGACTTGGACGGAGGGGGAGCATCCGGGGAATCTACGGCGACCCGAGGCCCCGGCAGAGGGTCATCCGTTTCAGTGATGCAACGTTGCGTTGTGAAACCTTGGGACATCGGGGTACGTTTGAGTGCAGGTGTCCCGGAGCTGCCGGGGCCGTTCGCCGTGGGAGGCACCGATGACCCCGAAATACTGGATCAAGATCGTCCTCGGGATGTTCGCCATCTTCGTCGTGGGGATGATCGTCGTGCAGGCCGTGGATGCCGGCAAGTCGAAGGTTCGCAACTTCGCCGAGGGCACGTCGTCGATCACGGTGCCGATGTTCGGCGCGGCGTTCAAGGTCGGCGGCGCGGAGCTCGGCGGAATCCAGTCGCTGCGCATCGAGCGCGATGCACCGAAGGTCATCGGCGGGTTCCATCTCACGGTGAACCTCAAGGATGGCGTGGACGTCAACCAGTTCGACGATTGCGAAGTGACCGTCGAGAACCCGGAGCAGATCGACGAGCACACCGCGTTCGCGTGCCTCACGGCGGCGGACAGCGGCTTCGCGGAGCTGGTGCAGTTCGGGACTGTCGACTTCCAGCCCAGCGGCGAGCGGCACCGGCTGATGGTGCCGGCGCATGTGGTGGCGGAGATCCAGGCGGCCGGGCACGAGGCCGATGCCCAGGCGATCGCCGATGCCGCGGCGGAGGGTGCCACCGCCGAGGCCGCCGCCGTCGCCGGGGTGGACGCCGCGGGCGGCGAGAACGTCGTGATCGACGCGGACTCGGCGAAGGGCCGGGTGCGCCTCACGATCAACGGCCGCGAGATCGTCAACATCCAGGGCAGCGAGGCCGGCGGCCGCATCACCGTGCGCGACCCGAAGACCGGGAAGGCGCTCGTCAACATCCGCGGCGACTCGGCCGGCGGCAACGTGACGATCGACGCGCCGCGGGTTCCGAACCAGCCAGTCCAGCCCGGGAAGCCGTAACGCCTCGGGGGTGTTATTGTCGGGGCCAGCCGAACCGGGAGCCCCGATGCCGTACCGCCTCATCGTCCTTGCCGCCGCCGTCCTTGCCGCCGCCCCGCTCGGGGCGCAGCAAGGCGGCGGCCTCGCGTTCGGGACGCTGCGCGAGCAGGCGGCGCTGCAGCAGGCGTGGCTCCGTCTTCGCCTGGATCGCCAGCTGCTGCCGCTGATGCGCGAGTACGGCGTCGGCTGCTGGGTGATCCCGATGCGCGAGTACAACGAGGACCCGACCTTCCCGGCCCTCGTGGCGCCGACCACCTTCGCGGCGCGCCGTCGCACCATCTACCTGTTCTGCGATCGCGGCCCGCAGGGGCTCGAGAAGATCGCGCTCGGCGGCAGCGACCAGGGGGGCGTCTACGTCGCCCTGCGCAGCGCGCGGCCGGCGCCGGGCGGCGGCAGTGCCGGGCGCACGGCCGAGCTGATGGGCGACCGGCAGTGGCAGCTGCTGCGCGACCTCCTCGTCGAGCGCGACCCTGCGACGATCGCGGTGAATCGCTCGCGCACCTTCGCCTTCGCCGACGGCCTCACGGCGGCGGAATGGGATGCGATGCGCGAGGCGCTTGGCGACACGCTCGTCGCCCGCGTGAAGGATGCCGAGGGACTCGCGGTGGACTTCCTCGCGCTGCGGCTTCCCGAGGAGGAGGCGATCTACCGCCAGCTCCAGCAGATCGTCTGGGAGATGATCGGCACGATGTTCTCGCGCGCGGTGATCATCCCGGGCGAGACGCGCACCAGCGACCTGGTCTGGTGGTGGCGCGAGGAGACGCGGCGGCGCGGCCTCACGACGTGGTTCCAGCCGTCGATCACGGTGCAGCGGGCGGGCGCGACGTCGGCGACGCTCGGTGACGATCCGGTGATCCTTCCTGGCGACCTGCTCTGGTGCGACGTCGGGCTCGTCGCGCTCGGGCTGCACACCGACACGCAGCACAACGCCTACGTCCTGAAGGCCGGCGAGACCGACGCGCCCGCCGGGCTTCGTGCCGCGCTCGCGAAGAGCAATCGCCTGCAGGACATCCTCTTCGAGGCAATCCGCCCGGGCCGCACCGGCAACGAGGTCCTCGCCACCGCGCGCGCGATGATGCAGCGTGACGGGATCACCGGCACGATCTACTCGCATCCGATCGGGCTCAACGGCCACGGCGCCGGTCCGCTGATCGGGCTGTGGGACAACCAGGACGGCGTGCCGGGGCGCGGCGACCACCGCGTGCGCGCGGGCACCTGGTTCTCGAGCGAACTGCAGGCCACGGTCGCGATCCCGGAGTGGGGCGGGCAGGAGGTGCGGATGGCGCAGGAGGAGGACTTCCTCCTCGGTGCCGACGGCTGGCCGCGCTGGTTCCATCGTCGGCAGTCCTCGTTCCACCTCGTGCGATGACCGTCGTCTCGCTCAACGATGCCGGCGTCGCCTTCGGCGGCACCCCGCTCTTCGGCGGCGTGTCGGCGCAGATCTTCCGCGGCGAGCGCTGGGGCCTCATCGGGCGCAACGGTGCCGGCAAGACGACGCTCGCGGCGCTGCTGATCGGCACGCGCCAGCCCGACACCGGCAGCGTGTCGCGGATGAGCGGCTGTCGCATCGCGGTGATGGACCAGTACCGCGACTTCGGCGATGCCGACACCGTGTGGCAGGCGGCGGCGCGCGGCTTCGGCGATCTCTACGCCCTCGAGCAGTCGCTGGCGGAGCAGGTCGCCGCGATCGGCGAGGCGGGCGAGGCGGTGACCCCGGCGATGCTCGAACGGTATGGCGAGGATCTCGAGCGCTTCGAGCGACTCGGTGGCTATGCGGCCGACGCGCGCGTCGATGCCGTGCTCGAGGGAATGGGCTTCGACCCGGTCGCGGCACGCACGCAGTCGGTGGTGCACCTGAGCGGCGGCGAGCGCGGGCGTCTCGCGCTCGCGGGGCAGCTGGCCGCCCCGGCGGACCTCCTCATCCTGGACGAGCCGACGAACCATCTCGACATCGCGACGGCGCGGTGGCTCGAGGGCTATCTCCGCGAGCTCGATGAGGCGGTCGTGATCATCTCGCACGACCGCGCCTTCCTCGAGGCGACGGTGAACCACGTGCTGCACCTCGAGGGCGGCACGGCACACGTGTACGAGTGCGGCTATCGCGCCTTCGTCGAGCAGCGGGCCGAGCGACGGATGGCGCTCGAGCGCGCGGTGCGGAAGCAGCAGGCGATGATCGCGGCGGAGGAGGACTACATCCGCCGCAACATTGCCGGCGGCAACTCGTCCCAGGCGAAGGGCCGCCGGCGTCGGCTCGATCGCCTGCCTCGGCTCACGGGTCCGAGCGGCGACCAGGGCGTGATGTCGGTGGCGTTCGAGGCGTCCGACCGCGGCGGCGACCAGGTGCTGGTCGCGGAGAAGGTCGAGCTTCGCATCGGCGATCGCGTGCTGCTCAAGCCGTGGAGCGGGATCCTCCGTCGCGGCGAGGTCGTGGGGCTCGTCGGGCCGAACGGCGCGGGCAAGTCGACGCTGCTGGCGACGCTGCTCGGCGAGCGCCGGCCCGACGGCGGCGACGTGCGGCTGATGCCGTCGATCGCCGTGGCGTGGTACCGGCAGGACCTGTCGGATGTCGATCCGCAGGCCTCGCTCTACGACCTGATCGCGGACCAGCGTCCGCTGTGGACGCGCGGGCAGATCCAGGGGCACCTCGGTCGCGTCGGCTTCAGCGGCGACAGCGTGCTCCGCAAGGCCGGCACGCTGAGCGGCGGCGAACGCGCGCGCATGGCCCTGGCGCTGATGATGCTCGCGCGCGCCAACCTGCTGGTCTTCGACGAGCCGACGAACCACCTCGACGTCGAGTCGATCGAGGCGCTCGAGGATGCGATCGAGGCGTTCGACGGCACGGTGCTGCTCGTGTCGCACGACCGGGCGCTGCTCGACGCGCTGACGACGCGGATCTGGGCGTACGAGGGCGGGCGACTCGAGGACTTCCCCGGCGGCTATGGCGAGTGGGAGCAGGCGAAGGCGGATCGGGCGTCGGCCGCGAAGCAGGCCGAGCGCGAGGCGGCGAAGCTGCGGGACAAGGCGCCGAAGGTCGCGCCGAAGGCGGTGCCGACCGAGCTGCCCGCGCCGCGCTCGAAGGACAAGCGTGCCGCGGAGCGCGCGCTGGCCGATGCCGAGGCGGCGGTCGAGCGAGGCGAGGCGGAGCTGGCCCGGCTCGAGGCGTTGCTGGCCGATCCCGCACTCTACGACGGCACGACCGCGGGGGGCGAGCGGGCGCGGGCGCTGGTGGCCGAACGCGACGCCGCGAAGGCCGCGCTGGCGGTGGCGGTGACGCAGTGGGAGCACCTGGTCGAGGCAATCGGATAGTTTGCCGCGCGACTATTCACACGAAAAGGGTCGGAATTCCGATGGGAATTCCGACCTTTTTGTTTGGTAGCCACGCATCAAGGCTCCGATTACCCTCTGTCAGGTCGGCATGACACTCGCGCGGGACAGGACCAGATCACGGGCTCGGGAGGCTCGGCCATGAGCGGTGCTGCAGCGGCAGGGACGGGGCAGGGCGGGGTGATGGAGCAGTTCTCGTACGACGATGACATCGTCCGCAAGTTCCTCTGGGCGACGATCATCTGGGGCATCGTCGGGATGACGGTCGGACTGCTGGTGGCGCTGCAGATGGCGAACCCGGCGTTCAACCTCGGGCTCGAGTGGACCTCGTTCGGGCGCCTCCGCCCGCTGCACACCAACGCCGTGATCTTCGCCTTCGCGGGCAATGCGTTCTTCTGCGGCGCGTACTACTCGACGCAGCGCCTGCTGAAGGCACGGATGTGGTCGGACGGCGTCTCGCGGTTCCACTTCTGGGGGTGGCAGGCGATCATCGTCTCGGCGGCCCTCACGCTCCCGCTCGGGTTCACGCAGGCGAAGGAGTACGCCGAGCTCGAGTGGCCGATCGACCTCGCGATCGCGGTGGTCTGGGTCGCGTTCGGGCTCAACTTCCTGATGACGATGCTGCGTCGTCGCGAGCGGCACCTCTACGTCGCGATCTGGTTCTACATCGCCTCGATCGTCACGGTCGCGATCCTGCACATCTTCAACAACCTCTCGCTCCCCGCCGGGGCGTTCAAGTCGTACTCGATCTACGCCGGCGTGCAGGACGCGTTCATGCAGTGGTGGTACGGCCACAACGCGGTGGCGTTCTTCCTCACGACGCCGTTCCTGGGGCTGATGTACTACTTCATGCCGAAGGCGGCGGAGGGGCCGGTCTTCTCCTACCGGCTGTCGATCCTCCACTTCTGGTCGCTGGTCTTCCTCTACATCTGGGCCGGCCCGCACCATCTCCACTACACGGCGCTGCCGGAGTGGGCCTCGACGCTCGGGATGCTCTTCTCGGTGATGCTCTGGGCGCCGAGCTGGGGCGGGATGATCAACGGGCTGCTCACGCTGCGCGGCTCGTGGCACAAGGTGGTCGACGACCCGATCCTCAAGTTCTTCGTCGTCGGGCTCACCGCCTACGGGATGAGCACCTTCGAGGGGCCGATGCTCTCGGTGAAGAGCGTCAACGCCCTCGCGCACTACACCGACTGGATCATCGCGCACGTGCACACCGGGGCGCTCGGCTGGAACGGCTTCATCGCGGCGGGAATGATCTACTGGCTCGCCCCGCGGCTCTTCCAGGCGCCGCTCCATTCGAAGAAGCTGGCCGAGGCGCATTTCTGGATGGGGACCTTCGGCATCATCCTCTACGTCCTCGCGATCTACAGCGCGGGCGTCACGCAGGGGCTGATGTGGCGCGCCTTCGACGAGACGGGGCGCCTCACCTATCCCGACTTCGTCGAGACGGTGCTGCGCCTGATGCCGATGTACTGGGTGCGCGTGGTCGGCGGGTCGCTCTACATCGCCGGGATGCTGGTGATGGCGTACAACCTGGTGCGCACCTGGCAGCGTCGCCCGGCGCAGTACGAGGTGCCGGTCATCTCGGCCCCGACGCTTGCGAAGCGCTACGAGGGCGACGGCGAGACCGCGAGCTCGATGGGCGGGGTGCTGAACCTCGCCTTCCACCGGGCGTGGGAGCGGCTGCCGGTGACCTTCACCGTGATGACGACGCTCGCGGTGCTGGTGGCGTCGCTCTTCGAGGTCATCCCCACGTTCCTGATCAAGTCGAACGTCCCGACGATCGCCTCGGTGAAGCCGTACACGCCGCTCGAGCTCTACGGCCGCGACCTCTACATCGCCGAGGGGTGCTTCAACTGCCATTCGCAGCAGATCCGGCCGCTGCGCTACGAGACCGAGCGCTACGGCGAGTACAGCAAGCCGGGCGAGTCGGTGTACGAGCATCCGTTCCTCTGGGGCTCGCGTCGCATCGGGCCGGATCTCGCGCGCGAGGGCGGCAAGTACCCGAACCTCTGGCACGTGCGCCACTTCATCAACCCGCGCGAGATCGCGGCCGGGTCGATCATGCCGGCCTACCCGCACTTCGCCGAGAAGGCGATCGACTGGTCCGCGCTGGAGAAGCGGGTCGGCGCGATGGCGATGCTTGGCGTGCCGTACGGCGAGGCGGTGACGCAGGCGATCCCGATGGCCAAGGCGCAGGCCGAGGCGATCGCGCGCGATGTCGAGGCATCGGGCGGCCCTGCCGGCCTCGCCGACAAGGAGATCATCGCCATCACCGCCTACATGCAGCGGCTGGGGCGAGACATCGCGGCCCCGGCCACCGCCAGCGCCGCGCCGGCGGGCGCCTCCGCGGGAGGCCAGCCGTGAAGCTTTCCGACATCGTCGGCCACGCGGGCCTCTCGTTCTACGCCGAGGTCGCGCTGGTCCTCTTCCTGCTTGCGTTCGTCGGCATCGTCTGGTGGGTCTTCCGCCCCGCCGCACGTGATCGCTGGACGCGTCACGCCCAGATGCCGCTCGACGACGAGCGGCCGATCGACCCCCGTCCCACCGGGAGGAACGGATGAGCGAGAAGGATCGCCTGATCGAGCACTCCTACGACGGCATCCAGGAGTACGACAACCCGATGCCACGCTGGTGGGTGCTGTCGTTCTGGGCCACCATCGTCTTCTCGGTGATGTACACCTTCAACCTCGGTTTCGGGACCGGCGAGGGCCGCATCGCGCAGTACGAGGCCGACATGGTCGCGTGGCGCGAGGCGCACCCGGCCGGCGGTGCGCCGGTGGACACCGTGGCGCTCCTGGCGATGGCCAGCGATCCGGAGAAGGTCGAGGAGGGCGGCGAGACGTACGCCAAGTACTGCGCCGCCTGCCACGCTGCCGACGGCGGCGGGCTGATCGGCCCGAACCTCACCGACGCGTCGTGGCTCCACGGCGGGAAGATCGACGAGATCCACGCCGTGATCGCCAATGGCGTCCTCGCGAAGGGGATGCCGGCCTGGGCCAAGCAGCTCAAGCCCGAGGAGATCGACGAGGTCACCGCGTACGTCTGGTCGCTGTACGGCTCGACGCCGGCGCAGCCGAAGGCCCCGGAAGGACTCGTGGTGACGCGATGAGCACCGCTCCCGCCGCCTCCGGGCGGGTGCTGCCGACGCTCAACGAGGACGGCTCGCGCCACTGGATCCGGCCGAAGCCCTCCGACGGGCCGTGGTGGCGCCGTCGGCGGGTTGTCGCGTACCTCCTGATGGTGGTGTTCTTCGCGATCCCGCACATCCCGGTCAACGGGAAGCCGGCGATCCTGCTCGACGTGCCGCGCCGCGAGTTCACGATCCTCGGCACGACCTTCCTGCCGACCGACACGCTGCTGCTGATGCTGCTGCTCGCGTCCTTGGTGATCGCGATCTTCCTCTTCTCCGCCCTCTTCGGGCGCGTCTGGTGCGGCTGGGGCTGCCCGCAGACGGTGTATCTCGAGTTTCTCTTCCGCCCGATCGAGCGACTGCTCGAGGGCGGCCGGAGCGGCTCGCTGCGTCTCGACCAGCAGGGACGGCACTTCCATCCGCGCCGGCTGCTCAAGTACGCGATCTATCTCGCGCTCTCGCTCTTCCTGGCGCACACCTTCCTCGCGTACTTCGTCGGGGTGGAGGCGCTGGCGGAGTGGGTGCGACTCTCGCCGCGCGAGCATCCGGTGCCGTTCCTCGTGATGGCGGTCACGACGGGGCTGATCTTCACCGATTTCACCTGGTTCCGCGAGCAGACCTGCCTCATCGCCTGTCCGTACGGCCGCTGGCAGTCGGTGCTCCTCGACCGGCAGTCGCTGGTCGTGTCGTACGACTATGCCCGGGGCGAGCCGCGGGCGCGCGGGAAGGTGCGCCCGGACGGGGCGGGCGACTGCATCGACTGCGGCGCCTGCGTCACGACCTGCCCCACCGGGATCGACATCCGGAACGGGCTGCAGATGGAGTGCGTGCACTGCACCCAGTGCATGGATGCCTGCGACGCGATCATGGACCAGGTGCAGCGCCCGCGCGGCCTGATCCGCTACGCCACGCAGGATGCCCTGGCCGGCAAGCCGAAGCAGGTGCTCCGTCCGCGCGTCGTGCTCTATCCGCTCGCCCTCACGGTGGCCCTCGGGGCGTTCGCCGTGGCGATCAAGGCGCGCCCGGCGGCGGAGGTGACGCTGCTCCGCGGCACCGGCGAGCCGTTCTCGGTCGAGGCCGACGGCAGGGTCGCCAACCAGATCCGCGTGCGCATCGCCAACCAGAGCCGGAACGAGCACGCCTACACGATCACGGTCGACGGTGCCGACGCGGGGACGGTGATCGCGCCGGAGAGTCCCCTCACGGTCGGCCCCAGCGCCATTCGCACCACCAGCGTCTTCGTCCTGCTGCCCCGTGATGCGTTCACCAACGGGCGCAAGGACGTGACGGTCCGCATCACCGCGGGGACGAGCTTCGACCAGGCGATGCCGTTCAACCTCCTAGGCCCGTCGGGATCGGTGCGATGAGCCCGCTGCTGCGGAAGGACCGCATCTGGCCGACGATCGTCGTCCTGCTGCTCGGCGGCAACCTCGCGCTCGGGGTGGTGCTGATCCGCGTGGCCAATGCCGACCCGCACTTCGCCGTCGAGCCCGACTACTACCGTCGTGCGGTGCAGTGGGACAGCACGCTCGCCCAGGCCGCCCGCAATGCCGCCTTGGGGTGGCAGTGGACGCCCTCGCTCGGTGCGGTGCGCGGCGACAGCGTGCCGATGATGCTGGCCATCGCCGGTCCTGATGGCGCACCGGTCGATGGGGCGCAGGTGACGATCGAGGCGCGGGCCGTGGCGCACGCGAACGAGACGATCGTCGACACGCTGTCGGCGCAGGGCGGCGGGTGGTATGGGGCCTCGTTGCCGATCCGTCGCACCGGGCTCTGGGAGCTGCGCGTGCGCGCCGTCCGCGGTGACGAGGTGGCCACGACGGACCTTCGCCTCGAGGCGCACGCCGATGCCGAGGCCACGGTCGTCAGTGCTCGCCCGGGCGCAGCCGACCCCACCCGACTCCGCGCCGGGACGCAGCCGGCGCCATGACCGCGCTCGTGCTCCCGGTGCTCGCCGCGTCGCTCCTCGGCAGCGTGCACTGCGCCGCGATGTGCGGTGCGTTCACCTGCCTCTACGCCGGCACGGCGCCTGGGGGCGGTCCGGGGCCCGCGCCGCGGCACCATCACGCCGCCTACAACCTTGGCCGACTGATCTCCTATCTCACGCTTGCGTTGGTGGCAGGTGCCACCGGCGTCCGGCTTGGCGGTACCGCCGCCCTCGTGGCCGGCGTGCTGCTGGTGCTGTGGGGGGCGTACGCGATGTTGGTCGCGTCGGGGCGCGAGGTCGCGCGCGTCCGCGTCCCGGCAGCGTGGCAGCGCGCCATGGGGAGCATCGTCCTCCGCGTGCGCGATCGGTCGCCGTTGGTCCGGGCGAGCGTCACTGGCCTCGTCACGACGCTGCTGCCCTGCGGGTGGATGTGGGCCTTCGTCGCGGTCGCGGTCGGCACTGGCTCCGTCGCGGGCGCGGTGGCGGTGATGGCCACCTTCTGGCTCGGCACGCTGCCGATGATGCTCGCGGTCGCCAGCGGGGCGCAGCGTCTCGCGGGCCGGGCCGCGGGGCGACTTCCCCTCGTCACCGCCGGCGTCATCGTGGTCCTGGGTCTCGCGACGATCGGCGCGCACCTCGGCGTGCTGCCGGGCGTCCCGGCGCTCCACGCGCTGCTGCCGGTGGTGCCCGGCGGGCACGGCGGGCACTGATGGCGCGCACGATCGGTACGCCCTGCGCGCACTGCGGCCTCGCAGTGCCGCCCGCGCTGGTGCAGGCCGACGGCGGCCCGTCGTTCTGCTGCGCCGGCTGCGGCAGTGCCTACGAGATCCTGCACGCCGGCGGCCTCGCGCGGTACTACGAGCTCGGGCTCACGCGCGACATCCCGGTGAGGAGCAGCGGTCGGAGCTACGACGAGTTCGACCATCCCGCCTTCGAGGAGCTCTACGTCCGGCGCACGCCGGATGGGCTGGCCGAGGCCGAGCTGTACCTGGAAGGGGTGCACTGCGCGAGCTGCGTCTGGCTGGTGGAGCGCGTCCCCCTCCTCGTGGATGGGGTGGCGCGGATCGAGCTCGATGTGCGTCGCGCGCTGGCTCGCGTGCAGTGGCGTCCTGAGGCGGTGCCGCTCTCCACGCTCGCCCGCACGCTCGATCGCCTGGGGTACGCGCCGCATCCGTTCCGCGGCGTGGCGCGCGAGGCGATGCGGCGCCGCGAGGATCGGCAGGCGCTGGTCCGTATCGGCGTCGCGGGGGCGATCGCGGGCAACGTGATGCTCCCGGCGCTCGCGCTCTACGCGGGGGAGTTCCAGGGGATGGAGCGCGACTACGAGGCGCTCTTCCGCTGGGTCTCGTTCGCGCTCACGATCCCGGCGCTGCTCTTCCCGGGTCGGGTCTTCTTCACCGGCGCGCTCGCGGCGCTGCGAACTCGCTCGCTGCACATCGACCTGCCGATCGCCATCGCGCTGGCGGCCGGCTTCGTGCGCGGCGCGATCAATACGGTCACCGACAGCGGGCCGATCTACTTCGACGGCGTGACGACGCTGATCTTCCTGCTGCTCACCGGGCGGTACCTGCAGCAGCGCGGCCAGCGCGCGGCGGCCGATGCGGCGGAGCTCCTCTTCTCGCTCGCGCCGGGGACGGCGCGGGTGATCGATGCCGACGGCGCCACGCGCGACCTGCCGGCGGTCGCACTCCTTCCCGGCATGGAGCTCGAGGTGCGCGCCGGCGAGACCTTCCCGGCGGATGGCGCGGTCGTCGCGGGTCGCACCACGGTGAATGCCGCCCTGCTCACGGGCGAGTCGCGACCGGTCGCCGCGGCGACGGGCGACGCGGTGTACGCCGGGACCCTCAATGTCGCCGCCCCCGTGCGCGTGCGGGTCGAGGCGGCGGGCAGCGGGTCGCGACTGGCCCGCCTCCTCCGCGAGGTCGAGGAGAGTGCGGCGCGGCGCGCCCCGGTGGTCGCGCTGACGAATCGCCTCTCCGGCGTGTTCGTGGGCGTGGTGCTGCTGCTGGCCGGGCTGACCTTCGCGCTCTGGTTCCCGCGCGACCCCGCCGCCGCGTGGGATCACGCGATCGCGCTCCTCGTCGTGACCTGCCCCTGCGCACTCGCGCTCGCGACGCCGCTGGCGGTCACGGTCGCCGTCGGGCGTGCCGCCGGTGCCGGGATCTACGTGAAGGGCGGCGATGCGCTCGAGCATCTCGCGCGTCCCGGCGAGATGATCCTCGACAAGACCGGGACACTGACCGAGGGGCGCACCGCGCTGGTGCAATGGCACGGGGCTGCGTCGGCGGAGCCGCTGGTGCTCGCCCTCGAGGCGGGATCCGCGCATCCGATCGCGGACGGGTTCCGCCGCGCGTGGGCTGGCCGCGCAGTGCCGGTCGCGGTGGACGTGCAGCACGTCGTCGGCGGGGGCATCAGCGGCGTGGTGGACGGACGCACGGTGCACGTCGGCTCGCCGGCGTTCGTCGCGGCGCGCGCGGATGGTTCGGCTGGCTGGCTGGCGCGGCTCGATGACCCGACGCTGACGCCGGTGCTGGTCGCAGTCGATGGCACGGTGGTCGCCATCGCCGGCCTCGGCGACCAGGTGCGCGACGACACCGCCAGCGCGCTGGCTGCGCTGCGAGCGCGTGGCTGGAGGACACTGCTCTGCTCGGGGGATGATCCTCGAGTCGCCGAGGCGGTCGGTCGCGCGCTGGGCTTCGGGCCGGACGAGATCCTCGGCGGTGCCACCCCGGAGGCGAAGCGGGCGCTGGTCGAGCACCGTCGCGCTGCCGGCGTGCGGCCGGTGGTGATGGTCGGCGATGGCGTCAACGACGCCGCGGCGATCGCAGCCGCCGATGTCGGCATCGGCGTGCACGGCGGGGCCGAGGCCTCGCTGGCGAGTGCCGATGCCTATCTGACGACGCCCGGGCTCGCGCCGCTCGTCGCGATGGTCGACGGCAGCGCGCGCACGATGCGGGTCATCCGCCGCAACATCGCCTTCGCGCTTGGCTACAACGCGCTCGGCGTGGCGCTCGCGATGCTCGGCGTGCTCTCGCCGCTGATCGCGGCGGTGATGATGCCCGCGTCGTCGGTGACGGTGGTGCTGGCGAGCTGGCTGGGGCGGAGCTTCGAGGCCGCGGCCGATCGCGGTACCGCGCCGCACGATCCGGCCCTCTCGCCGCTCCGGGCGGCCGCGTGAGCGTCCTCTTCATCGTGCTGCCGCTGGCGATCCTGCTGGTCGCCGTCGCGGTCGGCGCCTATGTCTGGTCGGCGCGGCAGGGGCAGTTCGACGACCTCGACACGCCGGCGGTCAGGATGCTGCACGACGACGACTGAACAGCAGGAGATCGGTGATCGGAGATCAGAGATCTGAGGACGCACCCTCCGATCTCGGATCACTGATCTCCCCTCTCCTCGTGTTCAATCCCTTCCCCTCAGCCGGTCGTAGGTCCGCCGGTCCTTCTTGCTCGGCCGGCCGCGGTCGAACTCCAGCGAGGGCGCGTGCCGGAGATTCTCCGCCGTGCGCTCGCGGGCGAGGCGCGAGGCCTCGGTCTCGGTGTAGAGCGTCGCCGCCTGCTCGGCCGAGCCGCGACGTTCCGCCGTGCCGGTCACCTCGAGGATCCATTCGTAGGGCGAGAGGCGGAGCCGCACCGTGTCGCCGGGGCCCACGAGGCGCGCGGGCTTGGCGGCATCACCGTTCACCTCGACCTTGCCGCCCGCGACGGCCTCGGTCGCGGCCGAGCGCGTCTTGAAGAACCGCGCGGCCCAGAGCCACTTGTCGAGGCGGACCTTCGTGGCGTCGGTCATGCGCGCGTGCTCCGTGCCGGAAAGCCCAGTGCGTCGTTGAGCCAGCGCACCAGCGGGGTGAGCACCGCGACGTCCTTCACGAGCGTCTGCACCAGCCGAGGCGACGTCATCTCCGCGTCCTCGAGTCCGCGGGACACCGTGAACGACTTGTACTTGAGCCAGCGCATCGCGGGGTGATGCGGGTCGTAGCCGCGGGGCGGCCGCACCAGCACCGCTTCGTCATCGAGGTCACCGAAGCGCCGGCGGAAGGCGCGATCGAGCACGATCGCCTCGAACCCCTCGTGGGCCTCGGCGAGGCGGTCGCGCAGCTTGTCGAGGCCGGCCTTCGGTGGCATCCAGATCCCGCCGGCCACCATCGACCCGCCCGGTTCGAGGTGCACGTAGACCCCGGCACCACCGTGCGCCTGCTGGCCGACGACCCGCCCGGCATCCTGGTGGAAGAGCCAGGCTGACGCGTGGGTCTTGTAGGGCGACTTGTCGGTCGAGAAGCGGACGTCGCGGTGGATCCGGAAGATCGAGCGCCTCGGGTCGCCGACCAGCTCCGGGACGGTCGCGGCGAGGTGGACGTCGAGCTCCTCGATCAGGGCACGCATCGGTGTGCGGACGAACTGCTCGTACTCGGGGCGGTGGGACTCGAACCACTCGCGCGTGTTGTGGCGCTTGAGGCCGCGCAGGAACCGGAACGCTGCGGGGTCGAAACCGGTGAAC
>DASTAN010000064.1:0-6197 GCA_035712665.1 Gemmatimonadales bacterium | reverse complement strand
TGGTGCGCGCGCAGGTAGGCGCTCTGCTGCGCCACCTGGATGTACGAGCACGAGTGCCCCTTGCAGAACGAGTAGCCCGCGAACGAGAGGATCATCGCCCACACCTGCGCGATGCTCGCCTCGTCGCGCCCGCGCGTCCGTGCGCCGCGCACGAACTCGTCGAAGTACGCGGCGAGGTGCTTCTCGGGACGCTTCTTCGCCAGCGCCTTCCGGAGGCCGTCGGCGGTCGCCCAGTCGAGCCCGGCAAAGGCGTGCGCGACGTTGACGACGTCCTCCTGATAGACCATCTCCCCGAACGTCTCGGCCAGCACGTCGCGCAGCGAGGGATGCAGCGGCTCCCACGGCGCGCCGTGTAGCCGGTCGAGGTAGATGGTGATGTAGCGGTTCGACGCCGGGCGGATGATGCTGGTGTTGAGCACCAGCAGCTCGAACGTGTCGGCGCGGCTCTTGAGGTTGAGGAGCCGGCTCGCGGGCGACTCGGTGTAGAAGACGCCGACGGTGTCGCCGCGGGCGAAGAGCTCGCGCGTCGTCGCATCGGCCCCCGCCTGCTGCGAGGTGTAGTCGAGCGCGATCCCGGTGTTGGTGCGCACCATCGCGATCGCATCGCGGATCACCGCCAGCGAGCGGTTGCCGAGGAGGTCGATCTTCACGAGGCCCGCATCCTCGGCGCCGTCCTTCTCGAACTGGATCACCGGCACGGTGAGGTCAGCGTCGAACGCCAGCCGCTTCGCCGCCGGCTCGGTCGGGACGACGTCGGTGAGGGCGCCGGGGACGATCACCACGCCGCCGGGATGCAGCGAGAGATGTCGCGGCGTGCCGACGATGCCGTCCGCCTCCTGTGCGAGACGCTGCCAGATCGCGGGGAGCCGAAGCGTGCGAAAGTTCGGATGCTCGCGTAGCAGGTCGGTGGCGCGCCCGCTCCCGTAGTACGGCACGCGGCGGGTGACCTCGCGGATCTCGGTCGCGGGGCGGCCGTGCACCTTCGCCACTTCGCGCAGTGCCCCTGCGAGCCGCAGGCAATTGTGGTTCGCGACCATCGCGGCGCGCGCCCGGCCGTGCTTCCGGAAGACCCAGCCGAGGATGCGGTCGCGCTCGTCCCACGGGAAGTCGAGGTCGATGTCGGGCGGATCCTTGCGCGCCGGGTTGAGGAAGCGCTCGAAGAGGAGCCCGGCCGCGAGCGGCTCGACGTGCGTGATGCCGAGGCAGTACGACACGATCGAGTTGGCGACCGAGCCGCGGCCGCAGTGCGTCGGGCCGTGCTGCACGATGTCGTGCACCACGAGGAAGTAGTCGGCGAACCCCTTCATCCCGATGATGCCGAGCTCATGCTCGAGGCGGTCGCGCGTCACCGGTGCGATGACGCCGTAGCGCCGCATCGCCCCGTCGTAGGCCAGGGCGCGCAGCCGCTGCAGCGCGTCGCCCGCCTCGGCCGCGCGCGGTGCGATGGTGCGGCCGATCGGGATGCGGTACTGGCAGCGCTCGGCGATGACCCCGGCCGCCGCGAACGCCTCGGGGACGTCGGGGAAATGCCGCTCCAGGTCCGGTGCGGGGCGGAGCCAGGCGCCGCGGGCGGAGAGGGGAGATCGGAGATCCGAGATCCGAGACGATCCGTTGCCTCCGATCTCCGATCTCTGATCGCTGATCTCCTCCATCGCCCTGTTGCCGTGAATCGCCTGGATCAGCCGGTGTCTGTTCCACTCCTCCGCGTCGGCCATCACGACCGCGCCGGTGACGACGGCGGGAATGCCGAGGCGGCGGGCGGCGGCGAGGACGGCGTGGCGCTCGGGGCCGGGGCGGAGCTCGGCGTAGATCCCGGCCGGTCCCGACAGGCGCACCAGGCGCTCCAGCAGCTCGGCATCGGCCACGAGGACGCTGAGTCCCTCGCGATCGACCGCGAGCTGGGCCGAGAGGGCGAGGTCGGGCTCCCAGTGCACCGCCGTCACCGCCCGGCAGAGCGCCGCCCAGCCGCGGGCATCCTCGGCGAGCACCACCGCCTCCTGGCCGTTGGCCGAGAGGTGCGCCCCGTGGATCGGCCGGATCCCCGCCGCCTCGCACGCCTTCTGGAACTCGACCGCCCCGTACACTCCGTTGGTGTCGGTGAGCGCCAGCGCCCGGTAGCCGCGTCGCGCCGCGGCCTGCACCAGCGCCTCGGGCGAGGACGGGCCGAGGCCGAAGGAGAACCAGGAGTGGGCGTGGAGGTGGGTGAACACAAAACCGAATATACACCGAAGATCGTCCCTGTTCCCGGCTGACAGACGATATTGCACGGCTTACCATCAACTCCCCCTCACGCCAGAACCTCCGTGCCCCTGCCGTGGTCCGTCCTTCCGCAGCTGTCGTGGCCTGCCGTCCCGGGTCCGGGATGGTGGGCCGTCACGGCCGGCGCCGTCGTGGTCGCGGTGGGGGTCACCGTCGGGGTGAGCCAGTGGCGCCTGACGCGTCGGGGGATGGTCGCCGCCCGTGCCCGCGAGCAGTCGGCGCAGGAGCGGACCTTCTCGGCGCAGATGCTCGAGAGCGTGCCGGGGGTCGTCTACCTGTACGACGCGACCGGGCGGTTCCTCCGCTGGAACGAGCGGTTCCTCCAGGTCACCGGCTACTCGGCCGACGAGCTCGCCCGGATGCATCCGATCGACTTCTTCCGCGGGGCGGACATCCCGCGGCTCGAGGAGCGGATCGCGGCGGTCTTCACCGAGGGCGAGGCGAGCGTCGAGGCCGAGTTCGTGGCGAAGGACGGCACGGCGATCCCCTATCTCTTCACGGGGCGGCGGATCACGTGGGAAGGACAGCCCTGCCTGATCGGCGTCGGCGTCGACATCCGCGAGCAGCGCGCGGCCGAGCAGGCGCTCCGCGAGAGCGAGCTGCGCTACCACGCCACTCTGGATCGCCTCAGCGAGGGATGCCAGATCTTCTCGCCCGAGTGGGAGATCCTCTACCTCAACGACGCGGCGGCGGAGCACAATCGCGCCCCGCGCGCGGAGCTGCTGGGGCGGACGCTGCTCGACGTCTGGCCGGGCATCGAGCAGACGGACATCTTCGCCCTGCTCGAGGGCGCGATGCGGGCCCGCGTGGCGCGCCACGCCGAGCTGCCGTTCACCTTCCCCGACGGCACCGTGCGATGGTTCGACATCCGTTGCCAGCCGATTCCGGAGGGGCTGTTTGCCCTCTCGATCGACGTCACCCAGCGCAAGCAGGTCGAGTTCGCGCTGGCGGAGGTGCGTGAGGGGCTCGAACGGACGGTCGCCGAACGCACGGCCGACCTGCAGCGCGCGCTGGTGCGCGCCGAGGCGGCCGACCGGCTCAAGTCGGCGTTTCTCGCGACGATGTCGCACGAGCTGCGCACGCCGCTCAACTCGATCCTCGGCTTCACGGGGCTCCTGCTGCAGCGCCTGCCGGGGCCGCTGCTCCCCGAGCAGGACCGCCAGCTCGGGATGGTGCGCGCCAGCGCGCGGCACCTGCTGGACCTGATCAACGACGTGCTCGACATCTCGAAGATCGAGGCGGGCGAGCTGCAGGTCCGTCCGGCCGCGTTCGACTTTCCCGCCCTGCTCCGGCACGCGATCGAGGTGGTGCGGCCGACGGCCGAGGCGAAGGGATTGGCGCTGCACGTGGACATCCTCGACGCACCGGCCGAGTTGGTGAGCGATCGCCGCCGCGTCGAGCAGATCCTGTTGAACCTGCTCAACAACGCGGTGAAGTTCACCGATCAGGGCGAGGTCGCACTGCGGGTGACGCGCGGGCTGCCCGGCGACGCGGGCGCGCCGTGGGTGACCTGCGAGGTGCGCGACACCGGCATCGGCATTCCCGCGACGGCGCTCCCCGAGCTCTTCCAGCCGTTCCGCCAGGTCGACACCGGCCTCAGCCGCCAGCACGAGGGGACCGGTCTCGGGCTCGCGATCTCGCGGCGCCTGGCCGGACTCCTCGGCGGCGGCATCAGCGCCGAGAGCACGGTGGGGCAGGGCTCGCGATTCGTGGTCACCGTGCCGTTGGCCCCCACCAAGGACACCGCATGATTCCCCCGATCCTGCTGGTCGAGGACAACGAGCAGAACCGCTACCTCGCGACGTTCCTGCTGGAGCACCACGGCTACCGGGTGGTCGCCGCGCCCGACGGGCACGCGGCGATCGCGCTGGCCGAGGCGCTGAACCCCTCGATGGTGCTGCTCGACATCCAGCTGCCGACGATGGATGGCTACGCGGTGGCGCGGGCGCTCCGGGCGATGCCGACGCTCCGCGATACGCCGATCGTCGCGGTGACGTCCTACGCGATGCCGGGCGATCGCGAGCGGACGCTCGAGGCCGGCTGCAGCGGCTACGTCGAGAAGCCGATCGACCCGGATACCTTTCTGGACACGCTGGTGCGTCTCGGACTTCCCCCGCAGGATGGAGCCCCCCCGTGAGGCGCGTGCTGATCGTCGACGACCATCAGGTCAACCTGGCCTACCTCGACGCACTGCTCGGGGCGCACGGCTGGACGGTCGTGCAGGCCCGGCACGGCGCGGAGGCGCTCGTCCTCGCGCGGCGCGGACCGCTGCCCGACGTGATCGTCTCCGACCTGCTGATGCCGATCATGGATGGCTACACGCTGCTTCGGCACTGGAAGGCTGATCCGGTCCTCCAGCGCGTGCCATTCATCGTCTACACCGCGACCTACACCGAGCCCGAGGACGAGCGCCTCGCCCTCGATCTCGGGGCGGACGCATTCGTGCTCAAGCCGAGCGAGCCGGAGGTCTTCCTCGCCCGCCTCGACGCGGTGATGACCCGCGCCACCGCGCCGGAGATCGCGCCGCGCGACGGGATGACGGGGACCGAGGCGCCCGAGCTGATGCGGGCCTACAGCGAGACGCTGATCCGGAAGCTCGAGGAGAAGACGCTGCAGCTCGAGGCGTCGAACCAGACGCTCCGCGAGAGCGAGGAGCGCTTCCGCCTGATCGCGGAGACGATCACCGAGGTGTTCTGGATCAGCAGCCCCGACAAGCGCGCGATGCAGTACGTGAGCCCGGGGTACGAGACGATCTGGGGTCGGAGCGTCGACTCGCTGTACGCGGCACCGCTGAGCTGGATGGATGCGATCCATCCGGACGATCGGCAGGCGGTCGCCGAGGCGGTGCCGACCCAGGGCGACGGCAGCTACGTGATGAGCTACCGCATCCTGCGCCCGGACGGCACGACCCGCTGGATCCGGGACCGGGCCTTTCCGGTGCACGACGCGAACGGCACCGTCACGCGGATCGTGGGCGTCGCGGAGGATGTCACCGAGCGGCGCGAGATGGAGGAGCGCGCGCTCCGGGCGCAGCGGATGGAGAGCATCGGCACGCTCGCGGGCGGCATCGCGCACGACCTCAACAATGTGCTCACCCCGATCCTGATGTCGCTCGAGCTGCTGAAGCGCGAGCCGAGCGAGGCGGTGCGCCTCGAGATGCTGTCGCTGATCGAATCGGGCGCGCGCCAGGGCGCCGACATGATCCGGCAGGTGCTCACCTTCGCGCGCGGCATCGAGGGACGGCGCATCCCGGTCGACGTGGCCACGCTCGTGCGCGACATCGAGCGGATCGTCGAGGACACCTTCCTGAAGGCGGTCCAGCTCGTCATCGACCTCCCCGAGGCGCCGATCGGCGTCATCGGCGACCCGACGCAGCTCGGGCAGGTGCTCCTCAACCTCTGCCTGAATGCACGCGATGCGATGCCCGAGGGCGGCACGCTCACGATCCGCGTCGAGGCCGGCGAGGCCGATGGGCACGCGGCGGTGCGCCTGATCGTCCGCGACACCGGCGTCGGGATGTCGCCGGAGGTGCTCGATCGCGTCTTCGAGCCGTTCTTCACCACGAAGCCGGCCGGGCACGGCACCGGCCTTGGCCTCCCGACCGCGCTGGCGATCGTGCGGAGCCACGGCGGCACGCTCACGGTCGAGAGCACGGTCGGCACGGGCAGCGCGTTCACCATCACCTTGCCGACGGCAGCTGCCGTGGCGCCGTCGGTCACGACCGAGCCGGGAGCGGCGGCCCTTCCAACCGGCGACGGCGAGCTGGTGCTGGTCATCGACGACGAGGTCGTCGTCCGCGAGATCACCCGGCGCGTGCTCGAGCGGTTCGGCTATCGCGTGCTCCTCGCCGATGGCGGGCGCAGCGGGCTCACGACCTATGCGGCGCATCGTGGCCAGATCCGCCTGGTGCTCACCGACCTGATGATGCCCGACGCCGA
>DASTAN010000063.1:0-13067 GCA_035712665.1 Gemmatimonadales bacterium | reverse complement strand
CGCACCGGTGCCGTACTCCATCAGCACGTAGTCGGCGACCCACACCGGGATCTCCGCACCAGTGGCCGGATTGATCGCGACGCCGCCGGTGAAGACGCCGGTCTTCTCCTTGTCACCGACCTTCCGCGAGACGAGATCCTTCGCGGCCGCGGCGGCACGGTACGCCTCGACGGCGGCGCGCTGGGCGTCGGACGTCAGCGTCGCGACGAGCGGATGCTCGGGCGCCAGGACCAGGAAGGTCGCCCCGAAGATCGTGTCGGGGCGCGTGGTGTAGACGGCGATCCGGTCGGCGGTGCCGGGGATCGCGAACGCCACCTCGGCGCCCTCGGAGCGGCCGATCCAGTTGCGCTGCGCCTGCACCGTCGTCGGCGACCAATCCATCTTGGTCGCGTCGTCGAGGTTCGCGAGCAGTCGCTTCGCGTAGTCGGTGATGCGGAAGTACCACTGCTCGAGGTTCCGCTGCTCGACCGTCGAGCCGCACCGCTCGCACTCGCCGCTGATGACCTGCTCGTTGGCGAGCACCGTCTTGCACGAGGGGCACCAGTTCACGGCGCCGGTCTTCTTGTACGCGAGCCCGCGCTTGTAGAGCTGCAGGAAGACCCACTGCGTCCACTTGTAGTAGGCGGGGTCGGTCGTCGAGAGGACGTGCTCCCAGGGGAACATCCCGCCCATCCGCGTCAGCTGCCGCGTGAAGTTGGCGATGTTCTTCGGGATCAGCTCGGCCGGGTGGGTGCCGACCTTGATCGCGTAGTTCTCGGAGTGGATCCCGAAGGCGTCGAAGCCGATCGGCTCGAAGACCTGGTACCCCTGCAGCCGCTTGAACCGCCCGTAGACGTCGGCCCCGGTGAACGCGAAGAGGTTCCCGACGTGCAGCCCTTCGGCCGACGGGTACGGGAACATCATCAGGTTGTAGAAGGGGCGCTCGGCCCGGTCGAGGTCAGGCTCGTTGGTCCGCTGGTCCTGCCAGCGGGCGCGCCACTTCGCCTCGACAGCGTCGGGCTGGTACTTCACGGGGTCGGACATCGGGCATTCCGGGTTCAGATGTAACCCGGAAATCTAACAGTGAACGGTGAATGGTGAACGGTAAAAAGGGTGAAGGGTGAAGGGTGAAGGGTGAAGGGTGAAGGGCTGTCCCCCCTCACCCCTCACCCCTCACCCCCCCTCCGATCTCAGATCGCCGATCTCAGATCTCTCTCATCACCGCCGCTGCGCCGTCCGCTGGGCCAGGTTGATCGTGACGGGCTCGCCATTCACCGTTGCCGGCGGAGTCGCCGTGCCGTTGAAGGTGATGATGACGGTGCGGTTGATCGTCTCGATCTCGTCGCCGTTCCGCCGGATCACCGTGTAGATCCGGGTGCTGGTGCCCGAGAGCGGCCACGGCGCGACCCCTGGGGCGCGGACCGGAATCACGATGTCGGCCCACGTCACGGTGCCGTCGAGGTCGTATTCGCGGGCCGGGCTGTTGCCGGCGAAGCGCGACCGGTTGATGTCCTCCTCGCCGGTCCCGTTGACGGTGCGCTGGGTCTCGGTCCCCTCGAGGCCGGTGATGATCAGCGACCGCTCGCGCAACGTCGTGGCGCTCCACGGGCCGCGGGTGACGTCGCCGCTCACCGAGGCCTCGATCTCGATCCGCGCCGTGGTCTGGGCGTTGTAGGTGGCCTGCGTCGCCCCGGCCGCGTCGAAGAAGGCGACCTCGCGGGTGATGGTGAGGCCATTCGCGCTGTTGGGAGGGCAGGTGTATCGGCCGCCGCCGAAGCCGCAGCCGTTCATGTTGCCGGGGCCGTTCGGCGGGAGGAAGATCCCCGCGCTGCCATCCACCAGCGCGGCACCGAGGAAGCCGACCTCGCCGCTCATCCCGGCCATCACGTCGACGTCCTGGACCACGGCGTCGGCCGCCACGTTGGCGACATCGAGGTTGAGCTGGGCCGAGGCCGACAGGGTCGGGTCGGTCGGCGAGTCGCTGCAGGCGGCCAGAAGGAGGAGACCGGCCGCGGCCAAGCGGAGTCGAGACATACGGCACCTTCCTGAGAGTGTTGAATCGGCTGGGCCGTTCCCCAGCCACGCGACCCTATGACGCCCAAAGGGGGGTCGCATTAACACACCCAGTATCGGCAGCCCGCCCTCCGCCTTCCGCCCTTCACCTTCCGCCCTTCACCCTCCACCCTTCGCCACTCCCCCCGACACGATGAACGCCATCAGGTCGGCGCTGTCGACCGCGACCGGCACCACGCGATCGGCGGGGACGAGCACCAGATTGCCGGCGATGTTGTACGACTGCGGGAGATAGACCGCAACCATCCCCTCGAGGCCGAGGCGGGTGAGGTCATCGGCGGTGATGAAGCCGAGGAACCAGAGGTCGAGCGAGGGATCGGGCTGCACGCGCACGGCGCGGTTGAACTTCCGCTTGTCGCCGACGAAGGCGTGCATCAGGTCCTTGGCGGCGGTGTACAGGAGCCGCACCAGCGGCAGCTTCGCGAGAATCAGGTCGAGCGTGCCGATCGCCGCGCGGGTCACGACGTTGGTCGCGAGCGCGCCGACGAGGGTCACCGCCGCGATGACGATCAGCAGCCCCACGCCGGGGATCTCGAGCCCGAGCCAGCTGTCGATCCAGGTGATCGCGGCCCACGCGGCCCACAGCGTGAGCACCACCGGCAGCGTGATGACTGACCCGCGCAGGAAGTACGACGTGAAGCGCCGCCACGCCGGCATCGATTCCATCAGCGCATCCTTTCCGCGAGACGAGCGAGCAGCTGGGTCAGCTGGTCGGGGGTATTCTCGCCCATGTGCCCGATCCGCACCAGCCGATCGGCGTCGGCGCCGTGGCCGGTGCCGACGACCCAGCCCTCGCGGCGGAGGTCCGCGGCGAGGGCGAGGGCGGAGCGACCGGGCGGGACGCGAAGCGCGGTCACCGCGTCCGCGCGTCGCCCGCGTGGCGCGAGGATGCCGATGCCGTGCGCCTCGGCCCACGCCTCGACCATCGTGCGCATTGCCGCGTGCCGCGCGTGGCGCGCGGCGAGCCCCTCCGCCAGCACCCGACCGAGCTGCACATCGAGCGCCTGGCAGATCGGCAGCGCGGGGGTCTGCGGGAAGCGGCGCGCCTCGCCGGCTGCGTGGAGGGCGACCAGGTCGAGGTAGAGGCCGCGGTCGTGCTGGGCGCGGGCCCGCTCGAGGAAGCGATCGCTCGCCACGGCGAAGGCCACGCCGGGGGCCCCGGCCAGCGCTTTCTGCGGCGCACCAAGGACGAGATCCGCGCCCCACGCGTCGATCGGCACCGGCGTCGCGCCGATCGACGTGACCGCATCGACGATGATCACCGTGTCCGGCAGGGGACGCAGCAGGCGAAGCAGCGTCTCGATCGGGGCGAGCACGCCGGTGCTGGTCTCCGCGTGCACGAGGGTGACGGCATCGACGGGCGGGCCGTCGAGCATCGCGGCGAGCGTCTCGGCCTCGAGTGCGGTTCCCTCCGCGACATGCAGGCGCACGACGTCCTTGTCGCACGCCTCGGCCACGCGCGCGAAGCGCTCGCCGAACGCGCCGCCGACGACGCACAGCACCCGCTCGCGCACGCCCCCGCGGATCGCGGCTTCCATCAGGCCGGTCGCGCTGCAGGTCGCGAGGGCCACGGGGCGACGCACGCCGAGGACGGCGCGGAGCCGATCCTGCAGCGAGGCCGCGAGCGCCTCGCCGTCCGGCAGCCGGTGGCCGATCATCGGTCGCGCGAGCGCGGCCGCGGTGTCGGGATGGAGCTCGACCGGCCCCGGGAGCCAGAACCGGCCCGAGACGGTCACTGCGTGAGGTCGTCCGTCGTGACGAGCGTGCAGCCGGCCGCGCCCCACGCGGCCAGCAGCGCCTCGCCGGCGGCGGGATCGAGGGCCGCGACGGCATCGGTCACGACCAGGAGCTCGGCCTCGGGACGAAGACGGCGCAGTCCCTCGATCGCGGCCTTCACGCAGATGTCGGTCGCGACGCCATACACCACGATCCGATCGGGGTGGAGCGCTTCCAGCACCCCGATCGCGTTCGGGTTCCAGCGAAAGACGTCGGTGCCCGGCTTGAGCAGCAGAATGTCGCCGTCGTAGGTTGACACGGCGCGGTGCAGTTCATCGGCGGGCTGGCGCACGGCGTGGATCACGAGCGGGTTGCGGAGTTCGGTCTCGAACACCTTGAGCTGGCCGATCGTCCCGCGCATGCAGTGCGGCGGGAAGGTCGTCTGCCAGTCGGGTGCGTCGCTGATCTCGGCGTGCCCGACATCGTGGTCGTCGGCCGTGGCGACGATGCGAATGCCGTGGGTGTGCGCGTGCTCGGTGACGCGCTTCAGCGCACCGAGGATCGCTTCCCCGTTCGGGACGGCGAGCTTGCCGTCGGCGTGGATGAAGTCGATCTGCGTGTCCACGTCCCAATAAATCGTCGTCACGTCACCACCTCGAGTCGGGGGTTCTCGCGGTATTCCCGGCCGACCTTCGCGCAGGGCCGGCCCTCGTGGCGCACGACGTCGGCGGTGAAGTCGAAGCGCCCGCCGAAGAGGGACGAGCCGACGCCGTAGGAATCCACCGGGACGCCGAGGGCCTCGAACTCGCGGATCTTCTCGACGGTGAAGCCGCCCGAGACGACGATCTTCACGTGATCGTGCCCCGCGGCATCGAGGGCGTTGCGGACGTTCCAGACCAGCTGCGGATTGACGCCGGTGGGCCGGAAGCGCCCCATCTGCGGCACGACGGAGCGATCCACCAGCATCTCGCTCGTATCGAGGCGCACGCCGTAGAGCCGGTCGCCGAGGGCGTCGGCGAGGGCCAGCGAGGTGCCGACGCAATCGTTCTCGAAGTCGACGAGCGTGACGAGGCGGATGTCGGGCGGCATGTGCTCGAGGAACTTGCGCGAGGCGAGGACGGTGTCGCCGCCGTACGCCGCGATGAGCCCGTGCGGCACGGTCCCGACGCCCTCGCTCCCCCACCAGCTGGCCTGGGCGTCGGTGCTGACGCCGATCGCGCCCGCGACGTGCGCGGCGTAGCCGTCGCCGGTCTGCACCATCCAGTGGTCGTGCCGCGCCGGGAAGAACATCACGTCCTTCGGGCGCGCAGCCTCGACGACCCGGCGCGTGTTGGTGCCGACGCGGGTGCGCCGCGCCAGCACGCCGAGGTAGAGCGTCTCGAGGTGGGCGAAGGTGTCGTACGGGCCGGTGATCTCGAGGACCACCTCCCACGGGGCGATCGCGTCCCCATCGTGGAGCGCCTTCACCTCGAGGCGCGACCAGTCGTCGCTGCAGAGCCTGAGGATCGCGATCGCCTCGTCGATCCCGCCGAGGAACGCCTCCGACTTCCCGAAGACCTGCACCGTCACGTGCGGCGAGGCGCCGTCGGCGCGCAGGATGTCGCGGGCGCGCACGAAGTACTTATCGGAGTAGTAGCCCGCCCGCATCTTGTCGACCGGGAGGTGGAAGATCTCGGGATCGAGCCGGGGGCGACGGGGCGCAGTCATGGGACGAAATCTACATTAGTATTCCTGTCTTCCCTCACAACGAGGCTGCCTCCGTGTCCGACTCCTCCGTCTCGCGTCGTACCTTCCTTGGGACCGCCGGCGCGGTGGTCGCCGGGGCCGCTGTCACGCCTGCCTCCGCCGTCGCGGCGCCGTGGGTCCGGCGGGCCCCGCCGAGCCATCCGGTGGCGATCGCCTCGTCGAACGGCATCCGCGGCGTCGCGGTGGCGGTGGACCTGGTGCTCAAGGGTGGGGACACGCTCGATGCGGGGGTCGAGGGGGTCAAGATCCAGGAGCTCGACCCGAACGACACGTCGGTCGGCTATGGCGGCCTTCCGAACGAGGAGGGGGTCGTGCAGCTCGATGCCTCGTGCATGCACGGGCCGAGCAAGCGGGCCGGGGCCGTCGCGGCGCTCGAGGGGATCAAGACCCCGAGCGAGATCGCGCGCCTCGTCCTCAAGTACACCAACCACATCCTGCTGGTCGGCAAGGACGCGCAGCGGTTCGCGCTCTCGTACGGCTATCGGCTCGAGGATCTCCTCACCCCCGAGTCGCGCGATGCGTGGCTGCGCTGGCGCGCCAACCGCGGCAACGAGGATGACTGGGTGAACGTCCCCGGCAACGCGAAGCTGGCGGTGCGGCCGACCGGGACGATCAACATGAATGTCGTGGCGCCGAACGGCGACATCTCGTCGATCACCACGACGAGCGGGCTGGCGTGGAAGATCCCCGGACGCGTCGGTGACTCGCCGATCGTCGGGGCGGGGCAGTACTGCGACAACGAGGTCGGCGCCGCGGGGTCCACCGGCCTCGGCGAGCGCAACATCATGGTCTGCGGCGGCTTCCTCACCGTCGAGCACATGCGCCAGGGGATGCATCCCAAGGATGCGGCGCTCGCCACGCTCAAGCGCGTGGTCGCGATGACGCCCCCGTCCGGGCTCGACGCCGAGGGGAAGCCGAAGTTCCAGCTCAACTTCTATGCGGTGAACAAGAAGGGCGAGTACGGCGGGGCGGCGATGTTCCCGTCGAACTTCGCGGTGGCCGACGCGAAGGGTGCACGCGTCGAGGATTCGGCCGTCCTCTACCCGCGATGATGCGACCGATCCTTCGCGCCGCGATGCTGGCGCTCCTCATGACGATGCCCGCGGCGGCGCAGGATGCGATGCCGTGGCGACTCTCGTACTTCCCGTACCTCACCGGCTCGCCGAACGACGGCGTGATGGGAATGGCCCGCGCCCTCTGGTTCCAGCAGGCCGACTACGGCGCGCGGGTGACCAACCAGCGCGAGGTGGCGGTCGAGGCCGGCTACTCGACGCGCGATGCCTGGCTGGCCCGCGCCGATGTCGCGCTGCCGATGCTCGCCGACGGGTGGCGCCTCCGGGCGCGCGCCGCCGTGTCGCGCGAGACCAACTTCGGGCTGTCGGAGCTGCCGGACGGGATGACGCCGCTCGCCCGCGATCGCCGCGAGGCGTGGGTGGACGTGACGCGCCGCCTCACCGGGCCGCTGCACCTCGCGGTGCGCGGTGGGCTCGATCGGCAGGCGATCGACGGCGACGCCGGGCTCCTCCTCGATCGGCATCCGCGCTCGGAGATCGCCTTCAACAACGGCGGCGCAACCGGCGAGATCGTGCAGACCGACGCGACCGCGCGCGCGGCGCTGGTCCTCGACCTCCGGGATCGCGAGTTCGACACGCAGTCGGGGGCGCTGGTCGAGGCGGGGCTCTTCACCGGCACCGCCGGCGAGGGGTACACGGGCGGCTACGCGCTGGCGCGCGGCTGGGTGATGCCGCGTCGCGGCACGCGCCTCACCGCGCGGGCCGGCTTCCGTGCCGTCGGCGAGACTGACGCGATCACCATCGTGCACGGCATCCCCGCGTGGGAGCGCCCGATCGGCGCCCTCGGCGGGGCGACGTCGCACCGCGCGCTGCCGGCGCATGCGCTGGTCGGCCGCGGCCTGCTGCTCGCGGGCGCGGAGGCGCGGCACACTCTGCTCGATGTCGGGGAACTGGGTGCCATCACCCTGGTCGCGTTCGTCGACGCGGGGCGCGTCTTCAGCGACCCGTCGCCGCTGATCGATCCGCTGCCGGGCGCACCGCTCCCGTCGGGCGACCTCGAGTTCACGCTGAAGGGCTGGACCGTCGGCGCGGGCGGCGGCGTCGCCATCCGGGTGCTGCGCGCGGCGCAGCTCACCATCACCGCGGCACGCGCGAACGATGACACGCGGTGGTATGTCGGGAGCGGGTGGAGCTGGTAGGACACGACGAGAGGGGAGATCTGAGATCGGAGATCCGAGGGTGCAATCTCCGATCTCCGATCTCCGATCTCTGATCGCCGATCTCGCGTCAGCTTTCCCGGATGATCACGCCCCGACTCTTCAGTCCATCCACATATCGGTCGAACGGCATCCCCTCGTCCGGCGTGGTCACGCCGAAGCGGATGACCTGCTTGCGGGCCTGGACGAGGCCGGTGATCGCCAGCGAGTAGCCGGTGGTGCGCATCATCGCCGAGATGCCGTTGACCTCGTCGTAGCGGTCGACCAGGTCGAACGTGGTCGATGCCGGGGCGCCGTCCTTCTCGCCGCTCACGACGACGCGGAGGGCCACGAGGTCGCGCCCCTCGGGCTTGGTGAGCTTCGGGCTCACGCTCGCGATGAACGCGTCGCGCGGCACGACGTCCTTCCCCTTCACCTTGATCGGCTCGTTCGAGAGCAGCCCCAGCTCGCGGATCGCGCGCATCAGGTCGGCGTGGCCCGGGTAGCGGAGCGTCTTGTACTCCATCTCGCGGACCTTCCCCTCGAAGGAGAAGGGCATCGTGCTGATGCCGCCGGCGGTGTGGAACGCCTCGAGCGTCCCGATCGGCGCCTCGAACTCGACCGGCTCCAGCTCGCTGAGCGCGTCGACCGTCACCGGCTTCCCGTCGCGGAGAATCCACGAGGGGGTGGTGTAGTAGTCGAGCGCGCCCTCGAGCGAGTAGACGATCTGGTAGTTGAGCGGCGGCTCCGGGTGCTGGGGCAGCCCGCCGACGTAGATTCGGACGCGGTCGGCCCGGTCGAGCCGGCGGATCCCCTCGGCAGCGAGGATGTTCACCATCCCCGGGGCGAGGCCGCAGTCGGGCATGATCGAGAGACCCTTGGCCTTCGCCTCGGCGTCGAGCTGCTTCTGCTCCATCACGATCTCGGTGTTGCCCCCGAGATCGGCAAAGTGGCAGCCGGCCTCGACGGCGAGCTTCGCCATCGGACCGTTGAAGTAGTATGGGATGGCGCTCAGCACGGCATCGTGCTGGCGCATCACCTCGAGCACCGCCGCGTGGTCGGTGACGTCGAGGGTGATCGCGTGGAAGCGGGCGTCCTCGCGCTTGGACAGGAAGCGGGCCCGGCGCTCCGGCTGCAGGTCGGCGAGGGTGACCCGGGTCACCTCCGGGTCGCCAAGCAGGTCGAAGGCGCAGGCGCACCCCTGCAGTCCGGCACCGAGGACGAGCATCTTCATCGCGAGTTCTCCTGAGCAGGTCGGTACTATGTTGCCGGGCCCAAGATAACCGACCCCACGGGGTCGCCCCACCCTTTTCGGAGCTTGCCGTTGGCCGACGCTGCCGAAACGACCCGTGAGCGCCTTCTCGAGGCGGCCCGCGAGCTCTTCACCACGACGGGCTACCACGCCACCACCACGCCGGTGCTGGCGCGGCGGGCGGGCGTGGCGGAGGGGACGATCTACCGGCATTTCCCGAGCAAGAAGGCGCTCCTGAACGCGGCGTACCAGGACGTGCAGCGCTGGGGGGCCGAGGCAGTGCGGCGGATCGGCGGGGATGGCACCGGCGGGGTGGCAGCCCGGATGGGAGACCTGGGACGGTTCTGGATCCAGGCCGCGGAGCAGGACGCCCCGCGGGTCCGGATGCTCCTCGCCTGGCGCCTGCCGCAGGAGCTGGATGAGGGGTCGCGCCAGGCCGCCGGCGAGTTCCGGCAGGCGCTCGAGCGGCTGATCGCGGTCGGCAAGCAGGAGGGAAGCGTGCGCGCCGGGGTGGCCGACCTCTGGGCCGCCGTCTGGCTCACGCTGGTGACGTTCGTGGTCGAGAAGGTGGCCCAGCGCGAGTGGGGGCCGCAGCATCCCCACGCGATCGCGGCGCTCGAGGCGGCGTGGGAGGCGATCGCCTGGCGGCCGATCCCGGTGCCCTCGGCGTCGCCGCCGGTCGACGGGGCGGGCTGATGCATTCCGACTTCCACACCTTCCTGACCACGATGGCGCTGGTGCTGTGCACCGCCGCTGTCACCACCGTCCTGTTCCAGCGGCTGCGCCAGCCGGTGATCCTTGGCTACCTCCTCGCCGGGCTGCTGGTCGGACCTCATATCACCCTCCTCCCGGCGATCGCCGATCCGGGCGTGACGCATATCCTCGCGGAACTGGGCGTGATCCTGCTGCTCTTCGGGATCGGGCTCGAGTTCTCGCTGCGGAAGCTCGTGCGCACCGGCGGCGCGGCGCTGGTGACGGGCGCGATCGCGATCTCGACGATCTTCTGGCTCGGCAACGGCGCGGCGCTGCTGCTCGGCTGGAACACGACCGAGGCGCTCTTCACCGGCGCGGCGATCGCGGTGTCCTCGACGACGATCATCGCCAAGGCCTTCGAGGAGCGCGGCATCCGCGGGCGCGTGCGCACGCTGGTGTTCGGGATCCTGATCGTCGAGGATCTCGTGTCGATTCTCCTGCTCGCGGCGCTCTCGACGGTGGCGGCGGGGCAGGCGGCCTCCACCGGCGAGCTCGCGGGCACCGCGATCCGCCTGATGGGGATGCTCCTCGTCGTCACGGTGGTCGGCCTCTTCACGATCCCCCGCCTGATGCGCTGGATCGTGAGTCTCGGCAGCAAGGAGACGACGCTGGTGGCGAGCGTCGGGCTCTGCTTCGCCGGGGCGTACGGGGCCGAGGCGCTTGGCTATTCCGTGGCGCTCGGCGCCTTCCTCGCGGGGTCGCTCATCGCCGAATCAGGGAAGGCCCACACCGTCGAGCAGCTGGTGATTCCGGTGCGCGACGTCTTCGCGGCGGTCTTCTTCGTCTCGGTCGGGATGCTCATCGACCCGGCCCTCGTCGCCGAACACTGGGTCGCCGTGGCGGTGTTCACCGTGCTCGTCGTCGTCGGCAAGGTCTTCGCGGTGAGCATCGGCGCGTTCCTGTCCGGCGCCGGCAACCGGGTCGCGGTGCAGACGGGGATGTCGATGGCGCAGATCGGCGAGTTCTCGTTCATCATCGCCGCGGTGGGCGCGACCTCGCCGCAGGTGCGGGACTTCCTCTATCCCGTGATGGTCGCAGTCTCGGCGATCACGACGCTGATCACGCCGTGGCTGATCGCGGCCGCGCCGGGGACGAGCGCGTGGGTGGACCGCAAGCTCCCGAAGCCGCTGCAGACCGCGGCCTCGCTCTATGAGACGTGGGTCGAGCAGCTCGGCAAGGCGAGCAGCGAGCCCAGTGTCGGCGACCGCCGCCGGCGGATGATCCGGTGGCTGCTGATCGACGCGGCGAGCGTCGCGGCGATCATCGTGGGCGTCGCGCTGTTCGGCCCGGCCGTGCGCGATCAGCTCGTGGCGCGCCTCGGGCTGGGCCCCGTGCCGGCGACCTGGGGCATGTGGCTCACCGGCGCGATCGTCGCGGCGCCGTTTCTCGTGGGCGTGTTCCGGATGGCGCGCGGGCTCGCGCAGCTGCTCGCGATGGCGGCGCTGCCCAAGACCGGTCGGCTGGACCACGCGGTCGCGCCGCGCCGCGTGCTGACGGCGACGCTCGAGCTGGTGATCGTGCTGCTGGTGTCGCTGCCGGTGCTGGCGGTGACGCAGCCGTTCCTGCCGCCGTTCCGCGGCGCCGCCGTCCTCGTCGCGGTGCTGCTGCTGCTGTCGATCACCGCGTGGCGGAGTGCCGCGAACCTCGAGGGACACGTGAAGGCCGGCGCGGAGGTGCTGCTCTCGGCGCTGCGCCACTCGCTGCCGCCCGAGCAGATGACGATGGAGATGCCGACCTCACTGCTCACGACCGCGAACATGCCGGTCGCCGATCGCCTGGTGACGGCGACGCATCTCCTGCCGGGCATGGGGACGCCCGAGCCGTTCGCGATCGAGGCGACGCACCATGCGGCCGGTCGCACGATCGGCGAGCTCGGCATCCGCGGGCGCACCGGAGCGACGATCCTCGCGATCACCCGGGGCGACGACGGCATCCCCGCGCCGAGCAAGCTCGAGCGGCTCGAGGCCGGCGACCTGATCCTGCTGGTGGGGAGCCGCAGCGCGCTGGTCCAGGCGAAGCAGCTGTTGAGGACGGGGAAGAGCGAGCAGTGAACGGCGAACAGGTAAGGGGTAAGGGGTGAGGGGTAAGGGGTAAGGGGTAAGGGGGGACACGGCCCTCTCACGACACGCGACTCACGACTCACGACTCCCATATGATCTTCTGGCTCAAGCTCTATCTCCTCACCCTGCCGGTGTTCGCGGCGGTCGACCTCCTCTGGATCGGCGTGCTGGCGCGCGATCTCTACAAGGAGAACCTGGGCCACCTGCTCAGCCCGACGGTGAACTGGACCGCCGCGGCCGTGTTCTATCTGCTGTACATCGGCGGGATCCTGCTCTTCGCCGTGCGTCCCGGGCTTGAGGAGGGATCGGTGGCGCGCGCGGCGCTGTGGGGTGCGCTGTTCGGCTTCTTCACCTACATGACCTACGAGCTGACCAACGCCGCGACGCTGCCGAACTGGCCGCTCAAGGTGATCGTGCTCGACACCCTCTGGGGCGTGGTGCTGTGCGCGACGGTCGCCGCGGCGAGCGCGCGGATCGGGATCTGGCTCCGTGCGTGAGGGGCGCCAGCGCTAGCGGCGTCCCGCCGTGCTGATCGCGGTCGTCGCGGCCTGCCGGAACACGGTGAGGTGCGCGGCGGTGACGTGGGTCGGCAGGGTGTTGGGGAAGTCGGCGGGTGGACGATCGAGGATCACCGACGCGATGACCAGCGCGGCGAGCCACGCACCCTGCGGTCCCTGATGCAGGCCATCGCTGCTCCAGAGCGGGATCGTCGGGTCGAGTCGCCGCGCCTCCCGCCACGCCCGACCCACCGGATAGAGCCCCGTGTTCGCCGCGTTCGCCGCTGCCTCGTAGTTGGCGATCGCCGCGTCGAGGTTCCCGTTGACCGGGGCCCAGACCTGATAGAGTGCCGGTCGTGCGTTGCCCTGCCGGATGATCCCGGCCCACGCCTGGGTCCACGACGTCAGGTGAGCACCGCTCGCCGGGAGCGTCGAGGCACCCTGCTGCATCATCACGATGGCATACCTGCCGCTGCGTGCCTCCGCCTGGGCACCGAGGTCGCCCCAGTGCTCCTCGAGCGACCAGTTCGCCTGTGCCCGCGACGTGATGCGAATGGTGGGACCATCGACGGCGGCCGAGAGCTGCTGCACCAGCAGCGGGACATTCCACGTGTAGGTCAGCGAGTTGCCGAGGGCGAGGACGTCGATGACGTCGCCCGCAGGCGGGGGCGGCGGGGGCGGCGGTGTCTCCGTCGACCCGGCGTCGTCGCCGCACGCCGCGAGCAGCAACCCGACGAGCAGGGAGAGGACTGGTGAGGCGGTAAGCATGGTGGTGAGGGGTG
>DASTAN010000062.1:0-2662 GCA_035712665.1 Gemmatimonadales bacterium | reverse complement strand
GCCGCTGCTGGTGCGCGAGGGCGCGTCCACGACGCCGCGGATCGTCGAGTTTGCCGAGACCTTTGCGGCAGTGGTCGCACGAACCGGGACGCCGGTACGCGTGGTGCGGAGCGCGCCGGGGTGCGCCGACGGTCCGACTGCCGAGGGGAATCATCTCGTGAATGAACTGGCGTGGCTCGCCCAGCCGGGAGGTCGTTGATGCTCCGTACCGTGATCCTTGGCGCGACCACGCCGCTCGGGGCGACCTTCGCGCAGCAGGTCATCGAGCGCGGCGATCGCGTGGCGCTGGTCGGGCCGCAGCCCGGGCGGATTCCGCTCTTCGCGGACCTCGCGACGGCGCATTCCGACCGGGTCACGCTGCACGCCGATGCGCGACGACCGATCGAGGCGACCGCGGCTGCCGCGGTGGAGGCCGTCGGCGGCGCGGTCGATCGACTCATTCTCGCCGGGTGGGACGACGCGGCCGGGCCGTCGATCAGCGAGCGCGAGGCGAATCGCACCCTCGCCTTGCTCGACGCCGGGGCGCTGCTCTCGCACCTCGACCACAACGCGGTGCAGCCGCTCCTGCAGCTGCGTGCCTTCCGGACGGCGCTGCGGCACGGGATCGCCCCGCGCGCGATGGCGATCACCTCGTGGCTGGGCGGCTTCACCGACCACGGCGACGGCGGGCACTACGGCGCGGCGATGGCAGCGGCGGCGCTGCAGATGGCGATGCGGGCGGTGGCGTTCGACGTCGAGCCGGATGGCATCCTGGTGCTGACCGGCTATCCGGGGCTGTACCGTCAGGCGCTGCACGCGCCGGCGATCCAGCCGACCGCGGACGAGGTCGCTGCCGGGCTGCTCGCGGTGCTCGAGCGGGCGGACGACGCGATGCGCGGCCACATCGTGGACTGGAAGGGCGCGCCCCGTGCCTGGTGACGCGACGTCGCACGCCTCGTGGCAGCGGCTGGTCGCGGAGATCGAGGGGTTTGAGGCGACGATCCGTACCCTGCCACCGGTCAACGAGGCCGAGCCCGCTGCGCTGCGCGCGGCGCTGGCCTCGCGGTTCCGCTTCGACGCACCGATCCCGCTCGATCGGCTCACCGAGGATGTGATCGGGATGCTGCGGAGCGGGCTGGTGCACGTCACGCACCCGCGCTACTTCGGGCTCTTCAACCCGAGCACGCGCCCGGCCGCGGTGATGGGTGATGCCCTCGCGGCGCTCTACAACCCGCAGCTCGCCGCGTGGTCGCACGCGCCGGTCGTGCAGGAGCTGGAGCGGCACGTCCTTGCGACGCTCGCCGGACTGCTGGGGTACGATGGCGCGACCTGCGGCGCGCATTTCACCTCGGGCGGCGCGGAGGCCAACTTCACCGCGGTGCAGGCGGCGCTCGCCGACCGCTGCCCCGGCTGGTCCGAGGATGGCCTCACCGCGCTGCCGCGTCGCCCGGTGCTGTACGTCACCGGCGAGTCGCACCATTCGTTCCTCAAGATCGCGCGGATGGCGGGGCTTGGCACCAGCGCGATCCGCGAGGTTCCGGTCACCGAGCGGCTGCAGATGGACGTCACCGCGCTCGACGCGATGATGACTGCCGATGCCGCGTCAGGATTGCTGCCGCTGCTGGTCGTCGGCACCGCGGGGACGACGAGTGCCGGGGTCGTGGATCCGCTGCACGCCATCGCCGATGTCGCGGCACGGCACGGCGCGTGGTTCCACGCCGATGCCGCGTGGGGCGGCGGTGCGGCGATGAGCCCGCGGCTCCGTCCCCTGCTTGATGGGATCGCGCGGGCCGACTCCATCACCTGGGATGCGCACAAGTGGCTCTCGGTGCCGATGGGCGCGGGGATGATCTTCACCCGCCACCCCGAGGCGTTCCGGAAGGCGTTCGGCGTGCACACCTCGTACATGCCGCCGGCCGCCGACGCGACGACCGTGGATCCCTATCACGCCTCGGCTCAGTGGTCGCGCCGAGCGACCGGCCTCAAGCTCTTCTGTGCGCTCGCGGAGCTCGGACTCGACGGGTACGCGGCGCTGATCGACCATCAGGCAGCGATGGGCGAGCTGCTGCGCGACGAGCTCCGTGCCGCCGGATGGATCGTGGTGAACGACACGCCGCTGCCGGTGGTGAACACGACCCATCCGCGGATCCGGAGCGGGGAACGCACCACCGCACAGGTGCGCGATCGGGTCTACGCCCGCGGCCGCACCTGGATCTCGGAAGTGATGCTGACGGGGAGGGAGCGGACGATACGGGCGTGCATCACGAGCTACCTGACGACGGCGGCGGACGTGCAGGTGTTGGTGGAAGAACTGAACGCCGCCGTCGACGGAGAGGGGTGATCAGAGATCGGAGATCCGAGGGTACAATCCTCCGATCTCCGATCTCGGATCTCCGATCTCCAATCTCACCGCAGGTTGTATCGCTCCAGATACCGCAGGTCATCCTCCGGATCCTGCCGCGACACGTATACCGACCCGGCGCCGAAGCCGACGACGCTCGAGTTGGGGCGGAGTGTCGCGCGGCCCACCGGGCGACCGGCGGTCGAGAAGATGTCGTAGGTCGGCGTGGTGTCCTTGTACGACCGGGTCCGCTCGACCCAGATCTCGCCGCTCGGGGAGATGCGCACGGCATTGCGGCCGGTGAACGGCGGCATCGTCTCGGGGAACTCGCTGTCGGCGATC
>DASTAN010000061.1:0-41308 GCA_035712665.1 Gemmatimonadales bacterium | reverse complement strand
GCGTGGTTGCCCGGCGGCGACGAGATGGTCGAACTCCCGGCCGGCGTCACCAGCCCCTCACCCCTCACCGTCACTCCGGCTTCTTCCGGCACGCCGGCGGCTGCGACACCGAGTAGGTGAGGTTCACCACGCGCCACCCGGCCTCGGTCCGGATCAGGGTGAAGATGTCCACCCCGCAGTGCGACCACTGGCCGTTGACGTGGAAGTCGTACGGGAGCCAGACCATCGCGATCGGGCCGTCGACCATCGCGCGGGCGTCGAAGCCGCGCTCCAGAAGCGTGTTGCTCGACTTGTAGCTGCGGGTCTCCTCGCGATTCCGGACCGACGCACGGACCGCTGCACCCTGCATCTGCACCCCGATGATGGTGCCGCGCTCGTGCACGTAGGTCGCGGTCCGCTCCCAGTCGTTGGCGGAGATGGCGGCGAGCATCGAGTCGGTCACCGCGATCACGGCGAGCGAGTCCGTCCGGGAGGACTGCGCCGACAGCAGCGCAGGGAAGAGCAGGGTGACCAGGAAGAGGCGGCGCATGGGGGTCCTAGGCGAGAGGCGAGAGGCGAGAGGCGATGGACGGAAAGCGGAAGGCGGAACGTGGAAAGCTACGCGTGGGTGCACCCTGCTGTTTACCCTTCACCCTTCACCCTTCACTCTCCACTTCAGGCGCCCATGCTCCTCGCCCTCCTCCTGTCCCTGGCTTCCGGCCCCTCCGACTCCCTCTGGACCGTGGCCGAGCGCGCCTGGGATCGCGGCGACTACGTCGTGGCGCTCGAGGCGCTCGACCGGCTGCTGGCCGAGCCGGATGCCGCGGCGTATCGGCGTCGCATCGCGCTGCTCACCGGCGAGCTGCACGAGGTCCGCGAGCTGACGACCGACGGGACACGGCCGCAGTTTGCCGCTGACGGGGCGACGCTGAGCTACGAGACCGGCACGGGGATCGACCGTCGCACCCGCATCGTCCGCGTGGCCGACGGCGGGGTGCTGGCCGAGCTCGTGGGGGGGGGCGCGGCGCTCGCACCGAACAGCGCGCTCGTGGCCTGGATTCTCCCCGCCGAGACGAGTCGTGTCCCGCTCGGCGTGCGCGACCTCGCGACGGGACGCGAGCTCCCGGTCGACGGGCTCGCCGGGTGGATGCCGAGTGGCGTGGCCTTCGGCCTCGACGCGGCGACGCTGTACGTGACGGCGATGCGCGCCGACGCCCCGGATCGCAACGCGATCCTCCGCGTGGTGCGCACCGGGAACCGCTTCGTGGTGCGCGGCGCCGTCGGCGAGGATGCCGGCTTCAAGCACGCGCCGCGCGCGCTGCCGGGCGGACGCTATCTGCTGCATACGGTGCCCGCCGGCAACCCGGTGCGCCTGCCGACCGGCACCGCGGGCTATCGCGTCGCGCAGGCCTTCGCGATCGTCGATCTCGCGACCAACACGACGCGACGCATCGCCGGGCTCGCGCCGACGGTTTCGGCGAACGGCCGCCAGCTCGCGTGGCTGGTGCGCGACGGGGCCACGACCCGGCTGATGACGATGGCGGTCGGCGACAGCACGCCGCGCGAGGTGCTCGCGACGACGGAGCGCGTGGACGCGCCCGCGTTGTCGCCAGACGGGATGCGGGTCGCCTACCAGCGGATGCCGTTCTTCGACTGGGAGCTCTTCGTCATCGGCACCGACGGCACCAACGACCGCCGGCTCACGCGCGAGATCCAGCACGACCTCTTCCCCGAGTGGCTCGACGACCGCACCCTGGTCGCCGTGATGGGCGAGGCGCGGCATCGGCGCGTGCATCACTACGACGTCGCCACCGGCGCCCGCACCAAGCTCTTCCACAACAACACCGTCCGCACCATCGCACCGGAGTACGAGTGGGTGCCGAGTGCCGACGGCACGAAGCTGCTGGTCGTGGCAGAGCGGGACGGCGACACCGTCTCGCCGGAGCGTGGGGTGTACCTGCTCGACCTCACGCGGGAGGTACCGCGCGAGGCGCTCGTGTCGCGCGTGCGCACCAGCCTCGCGCACGAGCGCGACCTGCGGGCTCGCGGCGCCGCGGCGTTCGCGCCGATCGGGCGCGCGGTGGCCGCACGCACCAGCGAGGTCGACGTCGGTCGCGTGCACGCGTATGCGCAGGCGCTCTTCGGCTTCGACTCGAAGCACATCTCGCAGCCGGGGAACGCCCGCGCGATCGCGTGGCTCGACTCGACGTATCGCAGCTTCGGCCTCGAGGTGCGGCGCCAGTACTTCCGCCCGCGCGGCGCGCTCGGCGACAGCACCGCGAACGTCCTCGCCATCCTGCGCGGGACGACGAACCCGGAGCTGGTCTACATCGTGAGCTCGCACTTCGACTCGCGGGCCGAGGGACCCGGTGCGGACGACAACAGCTCGGGCACCGCGGCACTGCTCGAGGCGGCGCGAGTCCTCGCGGCGCACCCGCAGCCCGCCACGATCATCTTCGCGTCGTTCACGGGCGAGGAGTCGGGGCTCCTTGGCTCGCGGGAGTGGGTGCGGCAGGCGGTGGCCGATTCGGTGCGGCTGGTCGGGGCGCTGAACAACGACATGATCGGCTGGGCGAACGACCATCGCCTCGACAACACGATCCGCTACTCAAATCCCGGGATCCGCGACCTGCAGCACGCGGCGGCGATGCAGTTCTCGCGGCTCATCACCTACGACGCGCTCTACTACAAGGGCACCGACGCGCACGCCTACTACGAGGTGTGGGGCGACATCGTCGGCGGGATCGGCTCCTACCCGGTGCTGGGCAACCCGCACTACCACCAGCCGCACGACGTGCTCGAGACGATCAACCACCAGCTGGTGGCCGAGGTGAGCAAGGTCACGGTGGCGACCCTGATGCGGCTGGCCGCGAGCCCGGCCCGGCTGTCGGGGCTTCGGGCGGCGCCGTCCACGGATGGGGTGGCGGTCACCTGGTCGCCGGCGCCCGAGCGGGGCGTCACCGGATATCTGGTGGAATGGGCCGGGGGTCGTCGCGAGGTCGCCGTCCCCGAGGTCCGGCTCCCGGCGTTGAACGCCGGCACCGAGATCCGTGTCAAGGCATTGCGGGACAACGGGTTGGATGGCTGGGACTGGGCCCGGGTGGCGGTGCCCGCGGCCCGCTGACGGACCCCGGCGGCCGGTTGCCGGGTAGACCGGGGCGTCGTTACGTTCCCGGCTTGCCCACGAGGGGTGGGCTCGAACCTTCTGGAGCGGACCTATGCTGTATTACGTCGGGATGGTCTTCGCGGGGCTTGGCGCGGGTGTGCTCCTCGGGGCGCTCACCTATGTGTCGATCATGCTTGGGTGCGTGATCGGGGCGATGTTCGCGCTGGTCGGCGGTCCGGTTCTCGACAAGGTCCTCACGAAGGACTGACCCGGTCGTCCTCCGCCCCGGGCTCCGGGGTGGAGGCCGAGCGCAGGGCGCCTTCGAGGTTGATCTTCGCCCCGGCCAGCATCTCGCGCAGTCCGCGAACGCGGACCTGCTGGCCCCCGCTGCGGCGAAGCAACGTTCCCATATAGCCGAACGTATCTGACAGCGCGGTGATGCTCAGGCCCGACGCCTGGGCCTTCATCTCGTCGAGCAGGCGTGCGCCCGCGCGGATCGACGCATCGTCGGCCTGCATCGTGGCCATCTGCTCGATGAGGCGGTTGAGCTTCTCGAGCCGGGGCGGCACGGTCGTCAGCCAGGCGAGCTGGGCCTGCTGGCGCGGCGTGAGCTTCGGGGCCATCGCGGCTCCTGGAATGCGTGAAACTGGCGGCGGTCCGGGGCGTACGCGTCCGGGCACGCCTGCAAGATAGGATGGTCGGATGCAGCTCTCGGACGTCTCGATTTCCCGGCCGGTGTTCGCGACGATGCTGTCGCTGGCGCTGGTCCTCTTCGGCGCGCTGGGCTACCAGCGCCTCTCGGTGCGCGAGCTCCCCGACATCGACCCGCCGATCATCTCGGTCGAGACCTCGCTCCGCGGCGCCAACCCTCGGGTGATGGAATCGTCGGTCACCGACATCCTCGAGGAGGAGCTCTCGACGGTCGAGGGGCTCCGCACCCTGACCTCCACCAGCTCGGAACAGCGCAGCAACATCACCCTCGAGTTCACCGTCGACCGCGATGTCGAGTCGGCCGCGCAGGACGTGCGCGACAAGGTGAGCCGCGTGCGCGGGCGCCTGCCGCAGGATGTCGACGAGCCGGTGGTCGCGAAGCAGGACGCCGACGCGCGCCCCTTCTTCTACCTCGCGCTCTCGTCGCCGACGCTCGACCTGATGCAGCTCTCGGACGTCGCGGACCGCATCGTGAAGCAGCGGCTGCAGACGGTGCCGGGGGTCGGGCGCGCGAACCTCCTCGGCGAGCGGCGCTACGCGATGCGCGTCTGGCTCGACCCGAACGAGCTGACGGCGCGCGGCCTCACGGTGCAGGACGTGGCGCAGGCGATCCGCGCCCGCAACGTCGAGGTGCCGGCCGGCCGGATCGAGTCGACCCAGCGCGAGTTCACCGTGCGGTCGCTTGGCGAGCTGGCGACGCCGGGGGCGTTCGCCGACATGGTGGTGAGCAATCGGGAGGGGGTGCCGGTCAAGCTCCGCGAGCTCGCCCGGGTCGAGCTCGGTCCCGAGAACGAGCGGGGCGGCGCGCGCTTCCTCGGCGAGCCCTCGGTCGGCGTCGGCATCATCCTGCAGTCGAAGGCGAACATGCTCGAGGTCTCGGAGGGGATCCGCGCCGCGCTGCCGGAAGTGCAGGCGGCGCTCCCGCCGGGCGTCACGATGACCCTGAGCTTCGACCAGTCGGTCTTCGTCGCCCGGTCGATCTCCGACGCGCAGCGCACCCTCCTCGAGGCGGGGCTGCTGGTCGTGGTGATCATCTTCGTCTTCCTCAGGAACCTCCGCGCGACGATCATCCCCGCCTTCGCGATCCCCGCCTCCATCGTCTCGGCGTTCGCGGTGATGTACGCGATGGGCTACACGATCAACAACTTCACGCTGCTCGCGCTCACGATCGCCATCGGCATCGTGGTGGACGACGCGATCATCGTGCTCGAGAACGCGTACCGCCACCAGGAGGAGCTCGGCAAGGACCCCGAGACCGCGGCCCGCGACGGCACCCGCGAGATCGGCTTCGCCGTGATCGCGACCACGGCGTCGCTGATGGCGGTCTTCGTGCCGCTCGCCTTCCTGCAGGGCAACACCGGCCGGCTCTTCAACGAGTTCGGCGTCGCGGTGGCGGGGTCGGTGTTCATCTCGGGCTTCGTGGCGCTCACGCTGACGCCGATGCTGTGCGCGAAGATGCTGCGCGTCCCGTCGAGCCACGGGCCGATGTACCGCGCGCTCGAGCGCGGCTTCGACGCGGTGACCTCGGGGTACGTGCGCGTGCTGGGCCGGGCGCTCCGGCATCCGCTCACCGTGATCGCGGGCACGCTCGCGCTGCTCGTCGCGGCAGGGGTCATCTTCACGACGCTCAAGCGGGAGTTCATCCCCGCCGACGACCGCGGCGTGATCTTCGCGAACGTGGTCGCCCCCGAGGGCGCCACGCTCGAGTACACCAACCGCTATGCGCGGCAGGCCGAGCGGATCCTGCTGGACGTGCCGGAGATCAACTCGGTCTTCACCTTCATGGGCCGGGGCGGCGCGCCGAACGGCGGCTTCATCGTGGCGCGGATGGTGCCGTGGGAGGAGCGCGAGCGCGACGCCGAGACGATCCTCGCCGAGGTGCGCCCGAAGCTGATGTCGCTGCCGGGGGCGATGGTCTTCGCCAGCAACCCGCCGGCGATCGGCGGGTTCGGCTCGCCGCTGCAGTTCATCGTGCGGCACCCCGACTACGACTCGCTGCTGGTCGCCAACGATCGGCTGCTCGCCGCCGCCCGGCAGATCCCGGGGCTCGTCAACGTCGACTCCGACCTCAAGGTGAACAAGCCGGAGCTGACGGTCGCGTTCGACCGCGATCGCGCCGAGGACCTCGGGGTGCCGGTCGCCGACGTGGCCTCGACGCTGCAGACGATGCTCGGCGGCTCGCGCACCTCGACGTTCACGCGCGACAACAAGCTCTACGACGTGCTGCTGCAGCTCGACCCGACCAAGCGGGCGACGCCGCAGGACATGGAGAACCTCTACATCCGCGGCCGCGGCGACGCGCTGGTGCGGCTCGACGCGCTCGCGACCGTGCAGGAGACGGTGGGGCCGCGCTCGGTGGCGCACTACGACCGCGTGCGCGCCTTCACCCTGAGCAGCAACATCGCGCAGGGCTACACGCTTGGCGAGGGGATCGACACGCTGCGCGCGCTGGTGGCCTCGGAGCTCCCGGCCGGGACGACGATCGCGCTCGGCGGCGAGGCCCGCGAGCTGTCGGAGTCGGGGAGCGAGCTGCTGCTCGCCTTCGGCCTCGCGATCCTCGTGGTCTTCATGGTGCTGGCGAGCCAGTTCGAGTCGATCGTGCATCCGTTCACGGTGCTGGTGGCGGTGCCGCTCGCGGTGATCGGCGCGATCCTCACGCTCAAGCTCACCGGGGCGACGGTCAACCTCTACTCGCAGATCGGGATGATCCTGCTCGTCGGCCTGGTGACGAAGAACTCGATCCTGCTGGTCGAGTACGCGAACCAGCTGCTCGAGGGCGGCCGCGCGCGCCTCGACGCGATCGTCGAGGCCGGCCGCATCCGCCTCCGCCCGATCCTGATGACCTCGGTCGCGACGATCATGGGCGCGGTGCCGATCGCGCTCGGGAGCGGGGCGGGCGCCACCGCGCGCCGTCCCCTCGGCTACGCGATCGTCGGCGGCGTGGCATTCTCGACGCTGCTCACCCTGTTCGTGGTGCCCGTGGTGTGGGAGCGCTTCGAGGCGGTGCGCGAGCGCCGCGCCGCGCGGCGGGCGGCCCGCGCGACGGCCACGACCCCGGCGCTGGACCCGGTGGAGGCATCGTCGTGATCGCGCCGCTGCTGCTCGCCGCGCTGGCGGCCGTGCCGGCCGACACGATCCCGGTCGTCACCCTGCCGCAGGCGCTGGCCGAGGCGGTGCGCCTCGACCCGAGCTACGTGCAGGCGGTCGGCCAGCTCGAGAACGCCGAATGGGGCCGGCGTGCCGCACTGCTGGTCTTCGCGCTGCCGACCGTCTCCGCGGTGGTGGACTACCAGGAGCTCTCGACCTCGCAGTTCAACCTCGGCACGGGACGCCCGGCCTCGGCGCAGGGTCGCGCCTCGGTCGACGCGCGCTACGAGCTCTTCACCGGCGGGCGCAAGCTCTATGGCGCGCGGCAGGCGGCGGCCGAGCTCGACGCGGCGCGCGCCGGCGAGCTGGGGGCGCGCTTCCTGACGGCGCTCGAGACCGAGCGCGACTACTACGCCGTGCTCGGCGCCCGCGAACTGCTCGACGTGGCGCGCGCCCGTCGCGCCCGCGCCGATTCGCAGTTCGCGCTCGCCCGCGCGCGGGTCGCCTCGGGGGCCACGGTACAGTCGGACTCGCTGCAGGTGCTGCTCGAGGTGCAGCGGGCCGAGGCCGACTACCTGGCCCGGGACGCGGCCCTCACCGTGGCGCGCCTGCAGCTTGGACGCCGCGTCGGCAGCGGCGGCCCGGTCGATGCCGCGCCGCTCGCGCCCTCGGCGAGCGACGCCCTGCCGCTCACGCTCGAGGGGGCGGTGGCGCTCGCGGTGCAGCAGGGGCCGGCGTGGCGCCAGGCGCGCGCGGCGGAACGGTCGGCGGAGGCCGCGCTGCTGTCGCGACGCGGCACGTACCTCCCGACGGTGTCGCTGACCGGGTCGTACTCGCTCTTCGACGACCGCTTCTTCCCGACCGCGACCTCGCGTCGCAGCGTCGGCGTCAACTTCGCGTGGTCGATCTGGGACGGCGGCCAGCGCGAGCTGGCGATGGAGCGACTTCGGACCACGCAGGATGTCGCCCGCGCGGTGCGCAGCGACCTCGAGCGCGCGGCGCGCCGCGACGTGACCGAGGCCTACACCGGCTACGACGTGGCGCGGCGGCAGCTGGCGCTGGCCGAGACCGGCGTCGTCGTGGCTGCCGAGGTGCTGCGCGTGCAGGAGGCGCGGTACCGGGCCGGCGCCTCGACGGTGCTCGAGCTGCTCGACGCGCAGGCGCAGCTGGTGCAGGCCCAGGCCGACCAGGTGCAGGCCCGCTATGCGGTGCGCCTGTCCCGGGCCGGCCTCGAGGCGATTCTCGGGCGTCGACTGACGTCCGCCACTTCCGATCTTTCCGACACGACGAGCGTGCCGTGACCCGTCTTGCGTTTGGTGCCCTGTTCCTGCTGGCCGCGGCGTGCGGCGGCGACTCGAAGGCCGCGGCCGGCGGACCGGGCGGGGCCGGTGGCCCGCCGCGCGCGACCCCGGTGGAGGTCGTCGCGGCGTTCCGCGACACGGTCGTGGACGCGATCGTCGCGACGGGCGCCCTCGAGGCGGAGCAGCAGGTGTCGCTCCGCCCCGACGTCGAGGGTCGCGTGACGCAGCTGCTCTTCCGCGAGGGCGCGCGCGTCGCGGCCGGGACCCCGCTCCTCAAGATCGATGATGCCGAGCTGGTGGCGCAGGTGGAGCGCGCGCGCGCCGACCGTGATCTCGCGGTGCAGGCGCTCGAGCGCACCCGCGCGCTGCTCGCCGATCGCGCGGCGGCCCCGGCCGACCTCGAGCGCGCCGAGGCGCAGGCGCGGAGCGCTCGCGCGTCGCTCGACCTGCTCGAGGTGCGGCTCGCCCGCACCACCGTGCGCGCGCCGTTCGCGGGGGTGATCGGCGAGCGGCTCGTCTCGCTCGGCGACTACGTCACGCCGCAGACCGCGCTGCTCACGCTGCAGACGGTCTCGCCGATCCGCGCGGCGTTCACGGTGCCGGAGCGCTATGCCTCGGAACTCAAGCCGGGGCAGGAGGTCGCCTTCCAGGTCGCGGCCCTGTCGGGCCGCACCTTCACGGGGCGCGTGGACTTCGTCGATCCGGTGGTGGCGCTGCCCGCGCGGACGATCACCGTGAAGGCGGTGGCCTCGAACGCCGACGGCGCGCTCGCGCCGGGGATGTTCCTCGAGGCGCGCCTCGCGACCGCCGTCCGCACCGACGCGATCGTCATTCCCGAGGAGGCCGTGGCACCGACGTCGGGTGCGTCGTACGTCTGGGTCGTCATCGACGGCAAGGCGACACGACGCGAGGTCGAACTCGGGGTCCGCACGCCCGGGTTCGTCGAGGTGCGCCGCGGCGTCGAGGCCGATGAGCAGGTCGTCGTTGGCGGCGTCGATCGGATGGTCGAGGGGATGAGCGTGGCGCCGACCGTGGTGACCCGCGCGCCGCAGGGGGCGCGCGAGGAGTGAGGGCGCGCCTCGCCCTCGGGTTGCTGGCCCTCGGCGGCCCGCTGGCGGCGCAGGACGCCCCGGCGGGCCGTTGGGCCATTCGCGTCCTGGGGCCCGCGGCGGTCGAGCGTGGCGACCTTCGGCTCGAGCCCGACGGGGCGCGCGTCCTCCTCGAGGGGGCCGACTCGATGTGGCAGCTCCTCCCGGCGCTGCTCTGGCGTGCCGACACCGTCGCCTTCGCCACGCCGATCGGCGGCCGCCGCTTCGAGGGGCGCCTCGTGGAAGGTCGGCTGGTCGGCACCGTGCGCGAGCCCGACGGCCGTGAGCTGGCGTGGGAGGGCGAGCCGGTCCTCCCCGGCTATGCCCGCTGGCCGGTGCGTCCGCGGGTGCGCGTTCGGCAACTGGTGGTCGGCTCCGCCAGCACCGCCTCGGCATTTCCCGGCGCGTGGGTGGAGGCGGCCCGCGAGACGGGTCGTGCCTTGGCTGACCTGCGTCCCGGGCTGCAGGTCGCGGCAGGCATCGGCACGCTGTCGCCCGCGCGGGCGGCCGATGCGGCGCTGGGCTTCGATCCCGCGATGCGCCGGACCCTGCGCCGCGCCCTCGCGCAGGTGGCGACGACGCCGGCCGGGCGGAGTCGCGAGTACGACCGCCTCTTCGGCCCGGGCTGGCTCGACGTCCACGAGGCCGCGCTCGCGATCGCCCGCCGCAATCACCCCGGACTCGACGTCGCCGGCGTCGCGCGTCAGCTGCAGGCGAAGGGGATGCTCGCGAGCGGCCCGGTCGACACGCTGGCGGTGATGCGCACCATCTGGCGCGCGTGGTCCGCCCTGCCGACCGGAACGACCGTGCCGATCGCGGCACCGACCGATTCGCTCGCGGCGGCCTCGACCTGGCTGCGCGCCTACGAGGACGCGACGGCGTGGTGGCACGAGGCGGTGCAGTGGCTGCTCGTCGCACCGTGGCTCGAGACGGCGACCGGCTGGACAAGCCCGGTCGCCCTGATGCGCGACTTCTGGGGCGACTCGACCCTCGCGCTGCCCACCATCCAGCCGTCGCGCTTCGGCGCGCCGCAGGCCGTCCCGGTGTTCGGGATCGCGGGGATCGGCGCGCGACTGGTGCAGCCGGTCAATGCCGCGGCACCGGAATGGCTGGCGCGCGAGGGCCTTGGCCCGGCGCTCGAGGCGTGGCGCGCGATGACGCTGACCGGTGACCCGGTGACGCTGATGGCCGGCGACCAGCCGCTGCCGATGCTCTCGCCGTCGGCCGTCGCCGCGTCGCGCCTGGGCGGCTTCCTCGCGGCCGAGGACGCGATCCGCATCGAGCCCGGCTTCATCCCGCTGCTCGCCGTCGCCACCGTGATCCACGAATGGCATCATCTCGTCGCGGAGCGGACGCGCCTCGGCATCGGCGGGCCCGGCGTGCGCGATGCCACGTGGGGGCTCCGGCTGCGCGACGCCGATCCGTGGCTCGCCGAGGGGATCGCCGAGTGGGCGACGGACGCCACGCTGGCGCCGGTCCGCGCGAGCTTCCCGCTGTGGGCGGCCTTCGAGGCGACGAAGCGCGCGGGTATCGCCCGCGAGAGCCCCGACGACACCCACGTGCTGGGGCACCTGCTGGTGCACGCGGCCGCCCGGCAGCTTGGGCCCGACGCGCGGGCGACGCTGGTGGCGCTGCAGCACGACCCCGCCGCGCTGGCGCGCCGCATCGGCCTCGAGGCGGGCCCGGTCGTGCGGCTCGCGCGTCCCTCGACGCTGGCGCTGATTCCCGAGGTCACCTTTACCTTCGATGATGGCGTCGCGGATCGTCCCGTGCGCCGTGTCCGCCTTCCCGATTCCCCGCTGGAGCTTCGATGACGCGCCCGCTCGCGCTTGCCCTTGCTGCCGCCACGCTCGCCTCCCCGCTCGCGGCGCAGCAGACCACGCCCGAACGCACCGCCGCGGCGCGGACCTCGACGCACGCCGAGGTGCTCGCATTCCTCGACTCGCTGCAGGCGCGCGGTGCCGCGATCCGCGTCGGCGAACTGGGCCGCTCGCCGCAGGGCCGCGCGATTCCCTACGTGATCGCCGCGCGCCCGATGGTCGCGACCCCCGACGAGGCGAAGCGGAGCGGCAAGCCGGTGCTCTTCATCCAGGCCAACATCCACGCCGGCGAGGTCGAGGGGAAGGAGGCGCTGCAGCAGGTGCTGCGCGAGCTCACCCTCGGGTCGCTGCGCCCGCTGCTCGACAGCGTGATCGTGCTCGCGGTGCCGATCTACAACAGCGACGGCAACGAGGCGTTCGGCCCGGCGCAGCGCAACCGTCCCGGGCAGAACGGTCCCGACACCGTCGGCCTGCGGCCCAACGGGCAGGGCTACGACCTCAACCGCGACTACGTGAAGCAGGACGCGCCCGAGACGCGCGCGTCGCTGGCGTTCGTGGCCGCGTGGGATCCCGATCTCTGGATGGACCTGCACACGACCAACGGGTCGTACCACGGCTACGCGCTGACCTGGTCGCCGGGGCTCAACCCGAATCGCACCCCGGCCAACGCGTGGGTGCAGGACACCGTGCTCCCGACGCTGCGCGCGCGCCTCCGCGCCCGCCATCGCGTCGAGACCTTCCCCTACGGCAACTTCAACAACCAGCATCCCGACTCGCTCGCGACCGCCGGGTGGTGGACGTACGAGTCGGTGCCGCGCTTCGGCTCGAACCTGATGGGGATGTCGCGGCTCAGCATCCTGAGCGAGGCGTACAGCAACGACCCGTTCGCGCGGCGGATCGAGGCGACGGCGGCGTTCGTGATCGAGACGATCCGCTACCTCGCCGAGCAGCGCACGGCGGTGCGCGACCGGATGGCGCGCACCATCGCGCATCGCCCTGACTCGGTGATCGTGCGCAGCGCCTTCGCGCCGCCGCGCCGCGACACGGTGATCGCCGAGATCACGCACGCGGCCGGGGCCGGGGCCGGGCCGTTCGCGCGGCGCCAGCGCACCGGCGAGTTCCGCCGCATCGTGATGCCGGTGGTCGACCGCTTCGTCGCCACGCGATCCGAGAAGATCCCGGCCGCGTACCTGCTCGACGCGCAGTGGAGCGAGGTCGTCGAGCGGCTGGTGCGGCAGGGCGTCGTCGTCGAGCGGCTCGCCGCGCCGGTCGTCGTCGCGAGCGAGCGCTTCCGCGTCGACTCGCTCGTGGTGCAGCGGCCGTTCGAGGGGCATCGCCCCGTGCGCGCCGACGGGGCGTGGGGTACCGCGGCCGCCGATACGCTCGCGGCGGGCTCGTTCCTCGTGCCGACCGACCAGCGCCTCGGGATGGTCGTGGCGTTCCTGCTCGAGCCCGCGTCCGAGGATGGCTACACGACGTGGAATCTCTTCGACCGCGCGCTGCGCGCCCGCGGTGCGCATCCGGTGCGGCGGGTGCACGCGCTGCCGGCGGTGCCGCGCACGGTGGTGCGGTAGGCGGAACCGTCGCGGCGATGGCGCGGTACGTGGTGCGCGTCCCCGCCTGCTTCCCTTGACCTGGAGTGATGATGGCAGCGATCCCGACCGTCGGCCGCAAGGCGCCGGCCTTCTCGACCACCGATGACGCCGGCCAGGCCGTCCGGCTCGCCGACCTCGCGGGGAAGACCGTCGTCCTCTACTTCTATCCGAAGGACGACACCTCCGGCTGCACGACGCAGGCGTGCGAGTTCCGCGATGCCTGGGGCGAGCTGCAGGCGAAGGGCGTCGTGGTCCTCGGCGTCTCGCCGGACAGCCAGGCGTCGCACCAGAAGTTCCGCGCCAAGCACGACCTGCCGTTTCCGCTGCTGATGGACACCGACCACGCCATCGCCGAGGCGTACGGCGTCTGGGGCGAGAAGTCGATGTACGGCCGCAAGTACTGGGGGATCCTGCGGACGACGTTCGTGATCGACGGCACCGGGGTGATCCGCCACGTCTTCGAGAAGGTGAAGCCGGCCGGGCACGCCGAGGCGATCCTCGCGGTGGTCGGCTGACCCCGGGCTCCGGAGAACTACGGAATCCCCCCGTCTCGGGGCGCGACTAGCTTTCGCCCTGTTGTGCCCTGACATCGACCGCTGAGGTTTGCCATTCGTACTCGACTGCTCGCGCCCGGCTTCATCCTGCTCGCCGCCGGTTGCGCGTCCACGACTTCGCCCCGTCCTGCGGCGACCGCCTCGGTCACGCCGCCGTCCTCGACCTTCCACGATCCGCTCCCCGGCGAGCGCCATTTCGGGAAGCTCCGGCAGCTGACCTTCGGCGGCAACAACGCCGAGGCGTACTTCTCGCGCGACGGCCAGCACCTGACCTTCCAGCGCCAGCAGGCGGTGGATGCCGGCTGCGACCAGCAGTTCACCATGCGCATCGACGGCTCCGATGTCCGCCTCATCTCGAACGGCCTGGGCCGGACGACCTGCGGCTACTTCATCGAGAACGACCAGCGCATCATCTTCTCCAGCACCTTCCGCGCGGACCCGGCCTGCCCGGTCCCGCCGGATCGCTCGCAGGGCTACGTCTGGCCGCTCGGCCGCTTCGAGCTCTTCACGGTGAAGCGCGACGGCAGCGACCTCAGGCAGCTCACCAACAACGGCGCGTACAACGCCGAGGCGACGGTCTCGGCCGACGGGAAGCGCGTCATCTTCACGAGCACGCGGGACGGCGACGTCGAGCTCTACACGATGAACGTCGACGGCAGCGACATCCGCCGGGTGACGAACCGCGTCGGCTACGACGGCGGCGCGTTCTTCTCGCCCGACGGCACCCAGATCGTGTGGCGCGCGCAGTACCCGGTGACGGCCGCCGACACCGCCGACTACCGGCGGCTCCTCGGCCAGCGCCTGGTGCGCCCGTCGAAGCTGGAGCTCTGGGTCGCGAACGTCGACGGCTCGAACCCGCGCCAGATCACCTCGCTCGGCGGGGCGAACTTCGCGCCGTTCTTCCATCCCGACGGCAAGCGGATCATCTTCTCGTCGAACCACCACAACCCGCGCGGGCGCGACTTCTCGCTGTTCCTGATCAACGCCGACGGCACCGGCCTCGAGAAGATCACGCACTTCGACGACTTCGACGGCTTCCCGATGTTCTCGCCCGACGGCAAGCACCTCGTCTTCGCCTCGAACCGCCACGGCGCGAACGCGGGCGAGACGAACCTCTTCATCACCGAGTGGAAGGACTGACCTGGTGAGCTCCCGCCGCGCGGCCTCGATCGGACGCTGGTTCCTCGAGTGGATCAAGTCCATCGCGGTCGCGCTGGTGGTGTGGCAGGTCGTGCGGACCCTCGTCATCGAGGCGTTCCGCATCCCGTCGGGTTCGATGGAGAACACCCTCCTCGTCGGCGACTTCCTCTTCGTCAACAAGTTCCTCTATGGCGCCGAGGTGCCGTTCACGGGCAAGCGGCTGCCGGCGGTGCGCGAGCCCGAGCGCGGCGACATCGTCGTCTTCGATTCGGTCGAGGAGGACCTCAAGGTCGTCAAGCGCCTCGTCGGCGTGGCCGGCGACACGCTCGCGATGCGCGACGGGGCGCTCTACCGGAACGGCGTCCGCCTCGATGAGCCGTACGCGCAGTCGATCGACCCCGACCGCAGCGAGGATCCGCTGATGCGCGCGCGGATGCGCGCGTGGCAGGTGCCGCACTTCGCGGGGCCGGTGCCGGCGGACTACGAGCCCGACCTGCACGACTGGGGACCGGTCGTCGTGCCGCGCGATTCGCTCTTCGTCCTCGGCGACAATCGCGACGGGTCGTACGATGGTCGGTACTGGGGATTCCTGCCGCGGAAGAACGTGCGCGGGACGCCGGTGCTGGTGTACTTCAGCTACGATGCGACCAGCTTCGCGCGCGCGGCCTTCCTGACGGAAGTCCGCTGGTCGCGCCTCTTCAGCGTCCCGGACTGAGGCCGTCGTCGGCCGGGTCCGGCCGCGCCACCCCGAACGCCAGCGCGCACGCGGCCAGTGCCATCGCCGCCGAGGCGCCGAACGCCGTCTCCGGCGAATGCAGCTCCATCACCGCACCGGCCACGATCGGGCCGATGATCCGTGACATCGCGCTGGCGCTCTGCACCACGCCGAGGATGCTTCCCTGCGCGTCCTGGCGGGTGCGCCGCGACACGAGGCCGGTCATCGCCGGCCCCGCCATCCCGAAGCCCGCCCCGAGCAGCACCAGCGCCAGCCAGAAGGGGGCACCGGGGATCGCCGTCCCGCGGCCCGCCGCGATCACGAGGACGAAGCCGCCCGCGAGGATCAGCGTGCCGGCGCGCGCCGTCATCGGTTCGCCGAGACGCTGCACGAGGCGTCCCAGCAGGCCGCCCTGCACGATCGCGGTGACGAGGCCGACGAAGGCGAACCAGTAGCTCACCGTCGACCGGGTCGCCGCGAAGCGCGACTCGCCCCACAGCGGGAAGACGACATACATCACGCTGAAGGCCAGCGTGGCCAGGAAGAGCGTCCCGACCGGTGCCACCAGCGGGCCCAGCGGCGCGCGCTCGGCGCGGGCGGCCGTGGCGCGATCGGCGGCGACGTGGCCGCGGGACTCCGGGAGCCGCCACCACGCGAAGAGCAGGTTGCCGAGGGTGATCGCCGCGGCGACCCACCCCGGCAACGACGGGTCGATGGCCGAGGTGATGCCGCCGAGGATCGGGCCGACGATGAAGCCCATGCCGACGGCCGCCCCGACGAGTCCCATCGCCCGGGCGCGCTGGGCGGGGGCGGTGAGGTCGGCGAGATACGCCTGCGCGACGTTCACCGTCGCCCCGCTGCCGCCGTCGAGCAGGCGCGAGAGCAGCAGCAGCGGATAGCTGTCCGCCACGGCGAAGAGCGCGTAGGAGAGGACGCTCCCGGCCATCCCGACGAGGATGATCGGGCGACGGCCGATGCGATCGCTCAGCCGCCCCCAGAGGGGGGCAAGGAGGAACTGCAGGGCGGAGTAGGCCCCGACCAGGACGCCGATCGCCGTCGGCGACGAGCCGAGCTGGTCGGCGGTCCCGGGCAGGAGCGGCAGGATCATCCCGAAGCCGATGATGTCCACGAAGACCGTGGCCACGAGCAGCGGAATCGGCGAGGGACGTGCAGAAGCCATCCCCGGAGGATGGGCCGCCGGGGAGGTCAGGTCAAGCCGCGCGGAATTCGGGCGACGTCGGGATCAGTGCGATACGGTCGCTGCCGCCTGCCCACGATCGATGTAGGCGACGACCCGCGTGCACCCTGCACAGAGCAACTGCACCCGTCCGGGCACCGGGTGACCGTCGGCAGGACGCGGCGGGGTCCGTTCCACGGCATCGGAGCCGCAGCAGGGACAGCGCAGAATCTTGCCTTCGCGATCGGCGGTGATGAGGCTGAGCGCCTCGTCCGGGCGGTACTCCTTCACGTGGCGACGGCCCACGGCCGGTCCTTTCCACGCTCGGGGTGCCGGGAAGGTCCGGCACCGGTCCGCGTCCTTCCTAGGTACGGCTTTTCGGGGGGGCCGTCAAGAGGGCGGCGAGAAGAGAGCTTGACGCGCCGGGGGTCGCCGGGCGACGTTCCGGCCGTCTTGGGCCGGTTTTCGGCCATTTTCCCGGGGGAAGACGTGACCGAACTTGCGCCACCGCAGATCTCTTCGCTCCTCGAGGCCCTTCCGGGCATCAAGGACGTGCTCCGTTCCCCGGTGGCGACCGCGATGGTCGGCCTGAGCCGGGCGGCCGCGGGGCTCGAGCCGTTCCAGCTCGCCCACGCCGAGGAACTGCTCCGTTTCGGGGTCCGGCGCACCCTGCTCGAGGAGGCCGAGGTCGAGACGGTGCTGGCCGAGCTGCGGGCGACGGGCCTGGGCAAGGCGGTTCCGGTCGTGAAGCCCGAGAAGGCCCCGAAGGCGGCTCCGGCGGCCAAGCCCGTCGCCCCGGCCCCGAAGGTCGAGAAGGCCCCGGTCAAGGCGGCGGCGAAGCCCGCCACGACGAAGGCGACCAAGTCGGTGCCGAAGGCCGCCGCCAAGCCCGCCCCGAAGGCCGCGGCGAAGCCCGCCGCCAAGGCTCCGGCGAAGCCGGCTGCGAAGGCTGCCGCGAAGCCGGCTGCGAAGGCTGCCGCGAAGCCCGCGGCAAAGGCAGCCAAGCCGGCCGCCAAGGCGGCGGCGAAGTCGGCCAAGGCCACGAAGGCCCCGGCCAAGGCGAAGCCCAAGGCCGCCGCGAAGAAGAAGCGCTGAGCGGCCGCTAGACGCGGAAGCCGCGCACCAGCTGGGTGAGGCGATCGGCGGTGGCCACGAGCGTGGTCGCCGCCGTTGCAATTTCCTCGGTCGCGCTCGACTGCTCGCGCGCGGAGTCGGTGACCGCCTGGGCGGCGTGCGCGTTGCCCTGCGCGGAGCGGCCGACATCGGCCGCGGTCGCCGCGAGGCGATCGGCAAGCTCGCGGTGGGCGGCGGCCTCGCGGGCCACCGTGCCCGCGGCCATCGAGACCTCCTCGATCGCCGCCACGATCTCGGCCAGCGCCCGCGTCACCCCCGCCGCCACATCCTCCACGCCGGCGACGCGAGCGGTGCCGGCCGTCACCGTGGCCGCCACCAGTCGCACCTGCTCGTCGAGCGTGGCGACGGTGCGCGCGATGCGGCGCGCCCCCTCGGCACTGGTCTCGGCCAGCTGGCGAATCTCGCCGGCGACCACGGCGAATCCCTCGCCGGCGCTCCCGGCGCGTGCCGCCTCGATCGCCGCGTTGAGCGCGAGGAGCTCGGTCTGTGCCGCGAGCTGGCCGGTGAGCGCCACGAATTCCGACACGTCCGCCGCGGCCGCCGTGAGCCGCTCGACGCTGCCGGTGGTGCGCGCCACGACTTCGTGCAGCTCGAGCAGCGTTGCCGAGGCGGCGCCGAGATGGCCCTGGTGCGTCGCGGCGGTGCGGCGAATGCCGTCGGCCACCGCGACCACGCGCTGGCCGGCCCCTGCCGAACGCGTCGCGGCCGAGCGCAGGTCGCCGACGAGGGCGTCGGTCTCGCGCATCCCGACGGCCTGCCGTTCCGCGGATGCCGAGACGTCGGCGATGGCGCGCGACACCTGCTCCGCGCTCTCGGTGAGCTGTCCCGAGCGGGTGGAGAGCTGGGACGCGCGCTCGGTCAGCGTCGCGGAGACATCAGCGACCGAGCCGACCACCGCACGCAGCCCGTCGCCCATCCGACGGACCGCACTGGCGAGCTGCCCGAGCTCGCGCGGCATCGCGCCGAGGTCGATGGGGCGGAGGTCGCCGGCGCCGACGCGCTCCGTGGCGTCGACCAGCTTGCGGAGCGGGAGGACGACGTTGCGCACGGTGGTGATCGCGGAGACGATGCCGATCACCAGCGCGACGACGAAGAGGAGCCAGACATCGCGGCGACGGTCCCGGCTCGCATCGGCGAGCTGCCGCGCGCGGGCGGCCGCCTCGGCTTCCTGCGCCGCGACGAGGGCCCGCACGTCGGCGAGGAGTGAATCGCCAAGCGCGACGCGCCCCGTGCCGCCCTCGGCCGTGCGACGCTCGAGCGCGACGACCAGCGCCGAGATGCGCGTGATCACTGCGCGCTCGGCCCCGGCCAGGTCGAGGGCCTGACCGTAGGCGGTGGTCGTGGCGCGCAGCGAGGTGAACGTGGAGTCCAGCGACGCGCGCAGGGTGGTGTCGCCGGCCGCGAACCGATCGCCGGCACGCACCGCGAGGACCACGTCGCGCGTCACGGCCTGCGCGAGCACCGTGCGCTCGCGCAGCGTCGCGAGCTCGGACTGCACCGCCTCGTCGAGGGTGCTGATCGCGTTGACGCCGCGCAGCGTCATCGCGAGGACGAGCAGCAGCAGCAGCGCCGTCCCGGCGGTGACGCGGCTGCGCAGCGAGGGCAGATCGGTCATGCCGGGCGGCGCCTGGTGACTCGGATCAGTCGACCTTCTTCACGTTGGCGGCCTGGAGTCCCTTCGGGCCCTCGACGATGTCGAACTCCACCGCATCGCCCTCCGCGAGCGACCGGAAGCCGCTGGTCTGGATCGCGGAGAAGTGCACGAAGACGTCCTTGCCGCCCTCCTGCGCGATGAAGCCGAACCCCTTCGCGTCGTTGAACCACTTCACGGTACCCTTCGGCATACGGCCCTTCCTGAGCGTGGGATGAAGCGGGGACCCGGGCGCGCCCGGGGTGGTACCCGCGGCGTCAGCCGCCGCGGAGGACGAGCCCCGCCGAGCGGAGCTCGTGGTCGAGCAGCCACTGCTTGGCGGCGAGGCCGCCGGCGTAGCCGCCAAGGTCGCCCTGCTTGCCCACGACGCGATGACACGGAATGAGCAGGAGGAGAGGATTCGCACCGGCGGCCTGGCCGACCTGGCGCGGATGGATGCCGGTGCTCGCCGCGAGATCGTCGTACGCCCGCACCTCGCCGAACGGAATCTCGCCGATCGCGCGCCAGACCTCCAGTTGCGGTGCGGTGGCCCCCCACGCCTCGGCGAGATGCCCGGTGTCCGGGGCCGCGGGCTGGTGCCCGGCGAAGTAGGCCTCGAGCCACTCGCGCGTGACGTGGCAGCGTCCCATCCGCACGCGAAGCGTCGGGTGCCGGGCCGAGAGCCGCTCGCGCCAGCCGCCCTGCGCGGCGTGCGCCGCGAGGTCGATGACCAGCGGTCCCGTCTCGCCCTCGACGAGGGTGAGCAGCCCGAGCGGGCTGCGCCAGGAGGTCCACGCGATGTCCATCGTCCCCAACGTTGCGCGCGCGCGCCGCTTCGCACAAGCGCTGCCCCTAGCCCGACGCGGCGCACGGGCCTATGATCCCCGCGATGTCGACGCCCACCTCGCTCCTCATCCGGTCGTTCACCGACCGCGCCGAGGCGCTTGCCCACTGCATTCTGCGCGCGGGCGAGGCGCCGCGGCTCGTCGCGTACGACGACGCGGTCGGCTGCCCCACGGAACAGCTCCTCGGCGCGCTCGAGTGGACCCGCGTCGTCGGGGTGCTCCTCGATGACGATGAACTGCACGCCGGTCGCCTGAGCGGCGACACCGCTGCCGCGGTCGTCGAGCGGCGCGATGCCGCCGGTCGCCGGTGGATCGTCTTCGGGCCGCGGCTCGACACGGTGCAGGTCGAGGCGTTCGAGGGCGAGGTGGTGCACGACGAGCCCGGCGTCCGCGCCGTGGCGTTCGGCGATCGTGCGCTCGCGCTGGCGCACTTCCTTCGCCTCACCAGCGGGGCCGGCGCGATCATCGCGCAACTCGGCCGCCGGGCGCCCGAGATGCGGCACGTGCGCCGCTGGCTGGCCCCGATCGTCCACGAACTGGATGGGCCTCGCCGCCTTGTCGCCGGCTGGTTCGCCGTCGGGGGCGGTGGCGCCCTCTTCCTCGGCGATCCTGATGCCGACCACCCGTACCGTTACATCGAAGTGGGAATCGACCCGTGATTGCTCGCCTGCTCGCTGCCGTCCTCGTGCTCGCCGTCGCGACCCTCCCGATCGCGGCCCAGGCCCCGCAGGCCGAACGCCGCGTCGGCCAGGGCCAGAAGTTCAAGTCGAAGGCGGAGGATCTCTGGCCGGAGCGCCCGCTCTCGCCGCCCGAGGAGGAGCTCCGCACCAACGTCGTCGTGCTCCGCGACACCCTCTTCACCATCGACGCGACGGCGTCGCGCGTGCTGCGCGCCAACGAGGCCGGCAAGGCCGCCGTGGTCACCTCCGGCGGCCGCGCGCTCGGCGTCGACTGTGCGCGCGGGGTGCGGGCGACCGGCGTGATGTCCGCCCACGCGCGGGGACTCAGCACCAGCAACAAGAAGTGGGGCGATGGCGCCCTCAACACCTTCCGCGCCGCCCTGGTCGACCTCGACAAGCAGCTCCGTCGCTGCGAGGCGCTGGGGACGGTCAAGGCCGGGATGCCGGTGCCCTCGACCACGGCGTTCGCCGAGATGGCGACCGGGACGATCGCCGCGATCCGCCGCTACGAAGTGGCCCAGAAGGGGCTGTTCAGGACCCTGGAGATCCCGCTGGACCCCAAGGGTTACAAGTCGGCGGTCGATCTCTGAGCCTCCACATCGGTGTGGGAATGTGGATTCACATTCCCACATTCGGTGGAGAAAGCTCGGAACTCGCAGTGCAGTCAGCGGTTATGTTCCACGAAATTATCCCGTGAAACATAGCTAACCCGAAGAAACACAGGCACTTGCGGGATTTTGGCGAGGCCCTAGCTTGGAGAGTGCTGATGCGACGTTTCGCGCGCCGCATCCCCTCCGATCTGGTGCCTCGGAGGGCCGTGTGGGCGAGTGGTCCGCGAGCCGCTCTGACCCGCAGCACCCGATCCGGCACGATGCCCCGAGCATCGTCGGCCGGATCGAGAAGCGGTCGATCAGCCCGGCTGGTCGGCCGCTTCGCTTTTTCCGTCGGTCGGGAGCCCGAAGTCGGGGCCCAGGCGCATCAGCCAGCGGCCGTCGAGCTGCCACACCTTGCGGGTCGCGGTGCGCGCGTCGCCGGGGAAGAGCTCGGTCGAGTCGTAGGCCTCGTTGATCGCGGCGGTCTTGGCCGAGGCGTCGTCGGCGAAGTGGAGGATCTCCGCCTCCAGGGTGAGCGGCCGCACCGGTGAGCCGTACTCCAGCTCGCCGTGGTGCGACAGGATCAGGTGCTCGAGGAGCCGCCACTCGTCGGTGGTGAGTCCCGCGCCGCCGGCATCGCGCGCCGCATCCCGAAACATCTGGGCCCCCAGCACGACGTGGCCGATGAGCCGTCCGGCCTCGGTGGTGTCGAAGACACCGGTTTCCCACGTGTAGGCCTCGAGCTTGCCGATGTCGTGGAGCATCGCCCCGACCACGACAAGCTCCTCGTTGGCGCGCGCGACGCGGGCCATCTGCCGGCCGATGCTCACCACTTCCGAGACGTGCTGCAGCAGTCCGCCGATCGCGGCGTGATGACCGGTGCCGGGCGCGCCGGGGCACTGCTCGAAGCGCTCGCGGAACGCCTCGTCGGCGAAGAAGAGGTCGACCGCCGCGCGAAGCCGCGGAGCCGCCAGCCGGGTACGCACGTCATCGAGATACTGCCAGTACTTCTCCACCGGCCCGACGCTCGGCGCGAGATCGGCGAGCGGCACGCTCCCCTTCGGCAGCGCGCGCACCGAGGTCGCGTCCAGCTGCAGCGACTCGCGGTAGGCGCTGACGGTGCCGACGACCTGCACCAGCATCCCCTTGGCGATGCCGCGGACCTGCTCGTCGCGTCCGGCCCAGAACGGCGCGGAGTCGATGCGGCCGGTGCGGTTGCCGAGCGTGAGCACGGTGCGCGGATGGTCGCCGCCCTTCTGCTGCACGTCGAGGACGAGGAACGGGTGATGGATGTCGTCGCCGGGGCGGAGGTCGCGGAGGTTCAGCATGGGGAGAAGATATCGCCCCGCACTGACACCCACGCGCACCCGGTGGTCACCGTTCCGGAACGGGAGTACCTTGGGACATGCGTCCGTTGCACGTGCAGGTGCTGGTCTCCGATCCGTCCCGCGAGGATGTGGTGGCCCTGGTCGAGGCGTTGCGCCACGGCGGCCACCTCGTCGTGACCGACGCCGTGGCGCAGGTCCCACCGGATGTCGCGCCCGCGCCGGAATTCGTGGTGACCGAGGCCTCGGCACAGCCGGCGCCAGAGACGCTCGACGCCGCCGAAGCGCGCCACATCGCGGCGATGCTGCGCTATGTCGGCGGCAACCGGCGCCAGGCGGCGATCCTGCTGGGCGTGGCGCGCTCGACGCTGCTCGCCAAGATCCGCAAGTACGGGCTGTAGCGTCCTCATCGGACCCGTCCGAGCCGCGAGACGACCACGTCGCGCGACACCTCCCCACGGCGAATCCGCAGCGTCCGATTGCTGACCCCCACCGCGAGGCCGCTGGGGCCGAAGCGGATCGGGTCGCCGCCGCCCTCGAGGGTGATCCCCGCCGAGGTGCCTGCAGCCCGCCACGCCGTGGTCTCCACCCCCTGCACCACCGCCCGCACCTCCCACGCGCCGGCCCCGAATTGCAGCGCCGCGACGGTCCCGAGTCGGAGCCCCGCGTCCCGGGCCGCCTCGAGCGCCCCGCGCACCCGCGCCGCCTCGACGGCGACGGCGGCCCGATCGGCGGCCGTCGCCACCCGCGCGACGGCGAGTGTCGCGAGGAGCGCCAGCAGGCAGAGCATGAGCAGCAGCTCGAGCAGGGTGGTGCCGCGGGTCATGCGACAGGATGGCACCCGGTCGCGCCGCGGCGTGGCGCGAATCGCCGCGGCACCCCTACACTTGAACGCGTGAGCTCGTCCACCGACCCTGCGTGGCTCCGCGAGGCCCACGCCGCCGCGCCCTTCACCATCGGCACGCTGGCGGCGCTGGTCGACCGCCTGCTGCAGCCGACCGCCTTGCCCACCGAACGGCCCACCTCCGAGCGCACCCTGCGCTACTGGGTGAGCCAGGGGGTCGTGCGTCCCCCCTCGGGGCGCGGCGGCTCGACGATGTGGGGGACGCCGCAGCTGGTGGATGCCCTCGCGGCGCGGCTCGCACAGCGGGAGGGCCTCACGCTCGAGGCCATCGCCGCGCGCCACGCGGCCGAGACGCCGATCGTGCGCGAGCGGCGCGTGCGGGCGGCGCTCGGGACGGAGGCCGGCACGCCCGCGCCGCCGGCGGCGCCGGAGGCGACGGCGTGGCAGCGGTGGGTCGTGCGCGATGGAGTGGAGCTGCACGTCGCCGCGGCCGATCCGCTCCACGGCGATGCGGTGCGCGCGGCGGCGCTGGTGGCCCAGCTGCGCCGCGCGCTCGACAGCGCTAGATGATGGAATTCTCGTCGAGGAAGACCAGCGTCTTGCGGCGCGTGACGACCGCGCCCAGCGCGCGATGCACCTCGGGATCGACGACGGTGCCGACGAGGTCGCGCATCCGGTTCACCGCCTCCTCGGGCGTCATCTTCTCCTGGTACGGGCGCGAGGTCGTCAGCGCGTCGTAGACCTCGGCCGCGCCGAGAATGCGCGCGCCGAGCGGGATGGCGTCACCGGCGAGCCCGTCGGGATAGCCGGTGCCGTCGGCGCGCTCGTGGTGCGAGCGCACGTAGGCGATCACCTCGCGCAGGTGCGACAGCGGTGCCAGGATCTGCGCGCCGATCGTCACGTGCGACTTCACGTGCTCGAACTCCTCGGCGGTGAGCGGCCCGCGCTTGTTCAGCACCGCCTCGCGAATCCCGATCTTGCCGATGTCGTGCAGCCGGCCTGCGGTGCGCACCAGCTCGACCTGCTCGTCGTTGAGGCCCATCTCCGACGCGACCATCGCGGAGAGGTCGGCGACGCGCGCCGAGTGGCCGCGGAGGTACGGGTCCTTCGCCTCGAGCGCGTTGACCAGCGCCTCGAGCGTCGCGACCGAGATCCGCTCGAGGTTGCCGCGCTCGCGGCGCAGCTCCGCCCCGCGCTGCACGATCTCCTGCTTGAGCCACGCCTGCGTCTGCGCCTGCTCGATGAGTTCGCGGCGCCGCGCGAGCGCGCGCCCGATCGCCCGCTCAAGGTCGGGGAGGTCGACCGGCTTGACGAGGTAGTCCATCGCCCCGCGCTGCATGCAGAGCGCCGCGGCGTGCGCGTCGTTGACCGCGGTGAGCATCAGGATCGCGGCGTGCGGCTCGTGCTCGAGCAGCGTCGGCACGAGGTCGAGGCCGGAGGCATCCGGCAGCCGCACGTCGAGCAGGATGCAGGCGATCTTCCGCCGCCGGATCTCCGCGAGCGCGTTCGCCGCGGTATCCGCCGTGACGACCTCGTGGCCCAGCGTCATCAGGAAGCGCTGCAGGGCGGAGCGAACCGGCTCCTCGTCGTCCACCACCAGCGTGGCGATCAAGGCAGCGTCGTCGGTGTCCGAGTCGTGCGGGGTCATCGCGGCTCCGGGGGTCGGTGGCGCTTTGCGGCGCGGGTATCCGTAAAAGTACACAGCCGTCGGGGCCGTGGCACCGGGGCCGACGGAAACCTGTGCCGGGCGATTTCGTATGGCGTGACCGATTGCTCCCGCGCCCCTGCTGGCGGTTTCTCGGGGGTTATCTTCCCGATTCTCCTCTTTCAGAAGGCAGACCGATGCACGTGACTCGCTTGTCCGCCCTCGCCATGCTGACGCTCGGCGTTGGTGCGCTTCCCGCCCAGACCTACTACTCGGCGGAGACCGCCGAGGCCGGCGTGGCCCAGTTCGGCCGCGCCGTGGCCATCAGCGGCGAGGTCGCCGCCGTCGGCGAGCCGGCCGGCGGTGCCGGGGTCGTCCACCTGTACCGTCGCGTCGGCGCGGCCTGGCAGGCCGGGCCGAAGCTCGCGCCCGCTGGCGGCGCGGAGCGGCTGGGCTTCGGCTCGGCGCTCGCGATGGAAGGGGCCACGCTGCTCGTCGGCGTGACGAACTTTGCCGACTCGATGCGCGGCGGGGTGCACATCTACACCCGGGCGGCCAGCGGGACGTGGACGGCGGCGGGGATGCTGGGCGGCACGCCGGCCGGTCGTTCGATGTTCGGCGCCGCGCTGGCGCTGGCCGGCGACTGGGCGTTCGTCGGCGCCCCGGGCGAGGGCGGGACGGGGGCGGTGCACGTCTTCCGTCGCGGCACCGCTGGCTGGACGGCGGCGGGGACGTTGCCGGCCGGGACGCTCAGCAACGGCGAGAACTTCGGCGCCGCGATCAGCGCGAGCGGTGATCGGGTCGCCGTGGGGGCGCCGGGGCGCGAGGCCCGCAAGGGCGCAGTCTACGTCTTCCGCCGTGGCGCGGACGGCAGCTACGTCCTCGAGGGGACGCTGACCGCGCGTCGCGGGGCCGCCCAGCACGGGCTCGGCGCCGCGGTGGCGCTGGCCGGCGACCGCCTCTACGCCGGCGCGCCGAATGCGAACCAGTTCACCGGCTACGTGGTCACGTTCGCGCCCAGTGCCGGCGGCCAGTGGGCCGAGGCCGGGATGCTGACGAACGTCGAGGCCGGGCAGACCCGCTTCGGCTCGGCGCTGGCCAAGGTCGGCGAGGAGCTCTGGGTCGGCGCGCCGCTCGCCAGCGGTCGCGAGGGCCGGATTCTCGCGATCCGAGAGGGTGCCGACGGGATGCTGTCGGTGTCAACCCTCGGCGTCGCTGACGCGCAGGCCGGCGCGCAGTTCGGCGCGACCTTCGCGGTGAGCGGTGCCAACGCGATCGTCGGGATGCCCGGCGATGGCGGCGGCCTCGGCACCATTGCCTGGCTGGCGCGCGGGACCACCGGCGGCTGGGCGGTGCGCGGCACCACCTTCCCGCCGATCGAGGAGAAGTACGCGGCCGTCACCGGCGGCGAGAAGATCTGCGGCAGCGAGGGGAAGGTCGGCGAGTTCGAGTGCAGCAACACCGGCCTGCTGTCGTTCCTCCCGATCTCGCAGATCGGCGGCCACCGCGGCACCAACCTGAACGACAACTGGGGCTGGACCGACCCGAAGACGGGGCGCGAGTACGCGATCGTCGGCCGCACCGACGGCACCTCGTTCGTCGACGTCACCGATCCGGCGCGCCCGCGCTATCTCGGCGACCTGCCGAAGACCGAGGGCTCGCCGTCGGCGGTGTGGCGCGACATGAAGGTCTACAAGGATCACGTCTTCATCGTGGCCGACGCGTCGGGGGCGCACGGTGTGCAGGTCTTCGACCTCACCCGCCTCCGCGACGTGAAGGGCGTGCAGACGTTCACGATGGACGCGCACTACACCAACGTCGCCTCGGCCCACAACATCGTGATGAACGAGGAGACCGGCTTCGCGTACGCGGTCGGCGTCTCGGGCGGCGGCGAGAGCTGCGGCGGCGGGCTCCACATGATCGACGTGCGGAACCCGAAGTCGCCGACCTTCGCGGGCTGCTTCGCCGATCCGCAGACGGGCCGCGCCGGCACCGGCTACTCGCACGACGCGCAGTGCGTCGTCTACCGCGGGCCGGATGCCAAGTACCAGGGCCGCGAGATCTGCATCGGCTCGAACGAGACGGCGATCTCGGTCGCCGACGTGACCGACAAGAAGGCGCCGATCGCGGTGTCGCGCGCGAGCTATCCTGATGTCGGCTACGCCCACCAGGCCTGGCTCACCGAGGATCACAAGTACCTGTACCTCGGCGACGAGCTCGACGAGGGCGCCGGGAAGGGCGAGGCCGGCAAGGGCACCCGCACGCTGGTGTGGGACCTCACCGACCTCGATGACCCCGTCCTTGTGAAGGAGCACGTCGGCGAGCGCAAGGCGACCGACCACAACCTGTACATCAAGGGGAACCGGATGTACCAGGCGAACTACAACGCCGGCCTCCGGATCCTCGACATCACCGATCCGAAGAACCCCCGCGAGGTCGGCTTCCTCGACACGCAGCCGGGCGAGGACAACGCGCAGATGGGCGGCGCCTGGTCGAACTACCCGTACTTCAAGAGCGGGACGATCATCGTGACCAGCACCACCGAAGGTCTCTTCCTGGTGCGCGACCGGACCCAGGCGACGCCGTGATGCGTCGCCTCCTGCTCGCCGCGACGCTTGGCGTCGCGGCGTGCGGCGGCCGGCAGGGGGCCCCTGGCCCCTCGCCGGCCGCGTCGCACCGGCTCTATGTGGTGAACCAGGGCGGGGCGTCGATCTCCGTCGTGGACATGCAGCGCCTCGCGGTCGACACGGTGATCGACCTCACGGCGCTTGGCTTCTCGCCGAACGCCAAGCCGCATCACGTCGCCGTCGAGCGCGACGGCTCGGCGTGGTACGTCTCCCTGATCGGCGACAACCGCGTCCTCAAGTTCGACGCGCGGAACCGGCTGCTCGGGCAGGTCGCGCTCGAGACGCCGGGCCTGCTCGCCATCGACCCGATGCACGACTCGCTCTACGTCGGCCGCTCGATGACGGCGGTGAACCCGCCGCGCGCGCTCGGCGTGATCGTCCGCTCGACCTTCACGCTCGACGACGAGCAGGAGATCCTCGTGCCGCGGCCGCACGCGCTCGCCACGAGTCGCGATGGGCGCGCGGTGCACGCCGCTTCGCTCGCGGAGAACCGCTTCGCGACGGTGGATGTCGCCTCGGGTCGTGTGACGCTGACGGAGCTCGCTGGCGTCCCGCGCTCGCTGGTGCAGTTCGCGGTGAGTCCCGATGGCCGCACGATGGTCGCCGGCGGCGAGCTCAGCAACACGCTGCTGGTGTTCGACCTCACGCGTCCGGCGCCGCACGCGCCGGTGCGCGAGATCCCGGTCGGCGGCAAGCCGTGGGACCCGGTCTGGTCGCCCGACGGCCGCACGGTCTACATCACGCTGCTCACCGACAACGCGGTCGCCGAGGTGGACGCGACGACGTGGACGGTGCGCCGCACGATCACCGGGCGGATGGCGCAGCCCTACGGGATGGTGCTGCGTCGCGACGGCGCCTACCTCTTCGTGGTGAACCAGAACAGCGGCGCCACGGTGAAGCCGGGCGAGAGCGGGCACGAGATGCACGGGATGGCGCACAGCAGCACCGACGGGTGGCTCACCGTCATCAACACCCGCACCGGCGCCGTCGACACGACGCTGATGCTCGGCAAGGGCCCGACCGGCGCGGGGGCGGCGTGGGGACGCTGAGCCGCACGCTGGCGCTCCTCATCGCGGTCCCCGTGCTGGCGACGGCGCAGGGACCGTGGCGCGAGGACCCGGCGCCCTTCCCGGTGCTCGACACGGCGGGCGTCGCGTTCGCCACGCCGTTCCTCGGCGGGTTCGACATCCCGCGGCCGCAACTGGTGGACATCGACGGCGACGGCGACCTCGACCTCTTCGTGCAGGAGCGGTCGAACGCGCTGATGTTCTTCGAGAACGTCGGCGGGCGCCACGTCTTCCGCTCCGCGCGCTACCAGGACCTCGAGATCCACGAGTGGTACCGCTTCGTGGACCTCGACGGCGACGGCCGCCTCGACCTGCTCTCCGAGTCGCCCTACTCGCACATCCGCGCGTGGCGGAACGTCGGCACGCGCGAGGCCGCGCGCTTCACCCTTGCCGCCGACTCGCTGCGCGACGCCGACGGCGCGCCGATCTACGCCGACCGGCAGAACATCCTGAACGTCGTCGACATCGACGGCAACGGGCTGCTCGACCTCTTCATCGGCCGTGTCGAGGGGAACGTCAACCGCTGGGAGGCGGTGGGCCCGGCGGTCGACGGCCTGCCGCGCTTCCGCCTGCTGCAGGAGCGGTGGGAGGGGATCAGCATCATCGGCAACGTGCAGACGATGCCGGCCCCGAATCGCCCGACCTCGCGCCACGGCGCCAACACGATGGCCTTCGCCGACCTGGACCGCGATGGCGACCTCGACCTGCTGTGGGGCGACTTCTTCGAGCCGGGGATCCTGCTGATCGAGAACGTCGGGACGCCGCAGGAGCCCAACCTCAAGTCGACGCCGAGGCAGTTCCCGCCCGACGCGCCGCTGCTCACGACCGGCTACAACGCGCCGGCCCCGGGCGATGTCGACGGCGACGGGCTGCTGGACCTCCTCCTCGGCGTGATCGGCGGCGCCTACCAGCCGGCGCGTTCGAGCGTCGACAACCTCTTCTGGCTGCGCCAGGTCGGCCCGGGCCGCTGGGAGGTCGCCTCGCGTCGGCTCATCCCGACGCTCGACGCCGGCAACGAGAGCGTGCCGACGCTGGCGGACGTCGACGGCGACGGCGACCTCGACCTGCTGCTCGGCAACAAGATCGACAGCGAGGACACCGAGAGCGGCCGCGTGCTCTTCGTCGAGAACATCGGCACGCGCACCGCGCCGCGCTTTCAGGAGCGCGGGCCGCTGCCGATCCGCGGCGAGTTCCACCCGTCGCCGGCGGTCGGCGACCTGAACGGCGACGGGCTCCCCGACTTGCTCGTCGGCGGCTGGCGCGACGTGCTGCAGCTCTGGACCAACACCGGCTCGCGCACCGCGCCGTCGTGGACGCTCGCCGACACGGCGCTGGTGCGCATCACGCGCGGCAGCAACACGGTGCCGGCGCTGAGCGACCTCGATGGCGATGGCCTGCTGGATCTCGTCGTCGGCGAGGCGTCGGGCGCGCTCAACCTGTACCGCAACGTCGGCAGCCGCACCGCGCCGCGCTTCGAGCTGGTGAGCGACGAGTTCCAGGCCATCGACACCGGGCGCCGCAGCGCACCGAGCTTCGCGGACGTCGACGGCGACGGCCGGATGGACCTGCTGCTCGGCGCCGAGGACGGCCACCTCGAGCTCTGGCGCAACGTCACCAGCGGCACGACGATCCGCTTCGAGCGCGACACGACGTTTGCGCTGGTGGCCGACCGCTACAGCGCGCCCGCCGCGGGCGATCTCGACGGCGATGGTCGCGTGGAGCTGCTGGTGGGCGGGATGAGCGGGGGGATTCGGCACTACCGGAGATGAGCGATCTGAGATCGGAGATCGGAGGGTGCTTCCTCTGATCTCTGATCTCGGATCACTGATCTCGTGTTACGGGGTCGCCGGACTGTCCTTGAACTGCCGCAGCAGGTCGCGATGGTCCTCGTACTCCTGCCGGCCCGTGGCGATCTCGCGGTCGTAGTTCCGCACGAAGGCGGCGCGCGCCTCGCGCGCGAGGTCCGGCTTGTTGTCGAGGTCGCCCACCGCCGCCCGCAGGTACCACCCCATCAGGTTGTCCGGCGCCTCCGCGTGGATCGTGTCCGCGAGCGCGAGCACCTCGGTGAACTGCCCGATCAGCAGGTAGAGCGTCGCCATGTGGTAGCGCGCATCGACATCGCGGTCGCCCTCGGGGAGCAGCGTGTACGACTGCTGCGCCATCGGCCAGAACTGGATCACCGTGCTGGTGTCCCCGCTCTGGGCGGCGTTCATCACCCGGTCGTTGAGGCGGGCGAAGCGCTCGCGCGGGGTGAGGTTGGTGATGTCCGGCGGGGTGCCCCCCCCGCTGCCACCCCCGGCGAACGGCGCGGCCACCGGTGCCTGGTTCGCGGCCAGCGGGTTGCTGGGCAACCCGTCGCGGGCCCGCGCGGCCGTGATGGTGAACGCGGTCGCCGCGATCGACAGCGCGGCGGCGAGGACCCAGGGCGTGCGGCTGCCGGCCTCGGCCGGCGCCGGGGCGCCCGGGGCGGCCGACGCATCGAGCGGCGTGCCGAACGTCGGGCAGAACCGGGCATCGGCGCCCAGCGGGGTGCCGCACTGGCCGCAGAAGCGGGTCCCGGCGCGGGCGCCGCAGGTCGTGGCAGGCGTGGCAGTCAGGTCGGTCACGGCGTCTCCGAAGGCGGCCGAGGTGGTGCCCGGCGCGGGAACGGCCGAGGCACCGCGGCAATATACCGCCCCCTCGCTGGCGTCGGTCGCACCGTCGCTGTACCCTTGACGCTCACCCCGGTTCACGAGCCGATGACGACACCGCCTTCCGACACGATCGATCTCTCGAACGCCGAGCACATGGGCGACCTCGCCCGAGGTGGGACGACGTGGTCGGTCCTCCTCGAGACGCGCCAGGATGGCCCGCTGGCGGCCGGGCGGGTGCATTTCGTGGCCGGGGAGGTGCGCCGCTCGTCGTCGTGGATCTTCCGCGAGTGGACGGCGCAGGACATCCGCACCCGGTTCGCGGAGTTCTCCCCGCTCGAGCTGTGGCGACTGCTGGAGTCGCTGAGCTGAGGCGGCTCCGCGCCGCCCTCCCTGCCGTCCTCGTCCTGCTCGCCGCCCCGCTGGCCGGGCAGGGCACCGACACGCTGCGCGCCGTCACCCTCGAGCGGCGGTCGGTGTTCGATCCGTCCGAGTCGTCGTTCTGGCTGCTCAACCTCGTCAACAAGCTGCACATCACCACGCGCCCGTACGTGATCCGGCGCGAGGTGCTGCTCCGGGCCGGCGAGCCGTACGATTCGGCATCCGCCGCGGAGACGGCGCGCAACCTCCGGCGGCTCGGCGTGTTCCGGCTGGTGTCGGTGGATACCGCGCGCACCGACAGCGGGCTCGTGGCGACCGTCACCACGCGCGACGGCTGGAGCACGCGACCCGACTTCCGCTTCCGCTCGACCGGCGGCGAGATCGCCTACACCCTCGCGATGATCGAGGACAACCTCCTCGGCACCGCGACGCAGGCGTCGCTGCTCTACCAGAAGAACCCCGACCGCAGCACCACGACGCTCGGCTTCCGCCAGCCGCGACTGATCCGCGGGAAGCTCGGCCTCGCCTTCGCGCTGCAGAACCGGAGCGACGGCGAGCTCGCCGCGGGCTCGTTCGGGCAGCCGTTCTACACGCTGGCGTCGACCCATTCGTGGACCGTGGAAGGCGACACCCGCCGCGAGCGCGTGCTCCGCTTCCGCGACGGGATCGAGCAGGCGACGGACACGCTGCAGCGTCGCTACACGCTGGCCCGGGCCGAGATCGCCCGCGCGGTGCGGGCCTCGCGCTTCGGGTACACGCGCGTCGGCGTCGCGGCCCAGGTGCGGCGCGACGACTTCGCGACGCAGTCGGTCTTCGATCTGGACGGCATCGGGGCGCGCACCCTCACCGGCGCGGTCGGCGGCTACGTCGAGCATCGCCGCGCGCGCTTCGCCGTGGTGCGCGGCTACAACGCGCAGTCGCGCGACGAGGACATCGACCTCTCGACCATCGTGCGCGGCACGCTCTGGCTCGCGCCGACGGCGCTCGGGTACGACGACGACGGCGTCGCCCCCGGGATCTACGCGCGCACCGGGGCGACGCTGCCGTGGGGGTTCGCGGTGGTCGAGGGTGCGGCGCAGGGACTGGTGACCTCGGCCGGCGTCGACTCGGGGAGCGTGCAGCTGGCGGGGACGCTCGCGTGGGTCCCCTCGCCGGTGCATCTCGCGGTGTTCCACGCCACGGCAGGCATGATCCGCAACCCGCTCCCCGGCAGCGAATTCGACCTCGGGCTCGGGGTCGGGCCGCGCGCGTTCCGCCAGCACGCCTTCACCGGCGACCGCTCGTTCTTCACCACGGCGGAGTATCGCTGGGGGGCGCTCACCGACTTCCTGAACGTGGTGGACATCGGCGTTGCGGCGTTCGGCGACTACGGCGGCGCGTGGTACTCGGGCGAGCGGCGCCGCACCGGGTGGGATGTCGGCGTGGGGCTCCGGCTCGGCGCCTCGCGTGCGCCCGACCTCGAGGCGAATCGCATCGACCTCGCCTACCGCTCGGGGAACGATCGCGAGCCTGCGGGGTGGGTCCTCGTCGTCGCGAAGGGATTCACGTTCAGCAGCGGACTGCGCGGGCGCTGACGTACCGGTGCGGCGCGGGCGCGTCTATCTTGCCCGCGTGAGACACGCCGTGCCGCTGTTGCTGCTGCTCGCTGCCTGTGCCGATGCCGCCCCGCTCCGGACGGCGGAGGGATTCGCGGGGGCCGAAGTGGTGCCGCCCCGCGCGATGCCGGCGGTGACGCTGGTGGATGCCCGCGGCGACTCGGTCGCGTTGCCGTCGCTGGTCGGCGATCGCGTGACCCTCCTCTTCTTCGGCTACATGAACTGCCCGGACATCTGTCCGGTGCATCTCGCCAACATCGCGGCGGTGCTGCACAAGCTCCCCGACGAGGTCCGGCGCGACGTGCGCGTCGTGTTCGTGACGACCGACCCCGAGCGTGACACCTTCCCGCGCCTCGACCAGTGGGTGAAGGGCTTCGATCGCCGCTTCGTCGCGCTCACCGGCGACACCGCGCAGATCCACGCCGCGGAGCGCGCCCTTGGCCTCGGGATCGAGGTGCGCGACAGCAGCGTCACGGTCGCCGGCGCGTATGCGCTGCAGCACGCCAGCCAGGTGATTGCCTTCACGCGGGACGGGCTCGCCCGCGTGCAGTATCCGTTCGGGACGCGGCAGCGTGACTGGGCCGCCGACCTGCCGCGGCTGCTGGCGTACGGCGTCGACGACACCGGGCTCCGTCTCGAGGGGCTCGCGGTGCGCGCGGCACCGGTGGCGGCCACGGTCGCCGCCGTCCACTTCACGCTGACGCTCGGCGACGACGCGGCGACCGACACGCTGGTGGCCGTGGCGTCGCCCGATGTCGATGCCGGTGCGATGCACGGACCCGGGATGACCCCGCTGTCCGCCGTGCCACTCGCTCCCGGCGCGACCGTGCGCTTTGCGTCGGGCGCCACGCACGGGATGCTCACGCGGGCGGCCGGCATCGCGCCCGGCGACAGCCTCACCGTCACGCTGCGCCTCGCGAGCGGGCGGGTCCTCACGCGACGCGTCGCGGTCACCCCGGTGGGCGGCGATGACTGAGCGGCTGCAGTGGTGGTGCGCGGCAACCGGGTTGCCCTGGAGCTGGGACTGGCAGTGGTATCCCGGCGTGCACCTGGCGCTGCTGGCGCTTGCCGGCGGCTGGGTCCTGCTCGGTCGGCGGCAGCAGTGGACGACCTGGCCGGTGCGGTGGTTCGCGGTCGCGTGGGTGGCGCTGCTGGTCACGCTCGACTGGCCGATCGGCAAGCTCGGCGCGGGCTACCTCGCGAGCGTGCACACGCTCCAGTTCCTGCTGCTCACGCTGCTCGTGGCGCCGACGCTGCTCAAGAGCATCCCGCCCGAGGGGTGGGATCGCCTCGCCCCCGAGGGAACCCGTCGCTTCGCGTTCCTCCGCGCGATGACGCGCGCGCTCCCTGGCCTCGTGGCGTACAACATCATCGTGATCACGACGCACTTCCCCAGCATCGTCGACGCGCTGATGGTGACGCAGCTCGGCTCGTTCGCGGTGGATGCGTCGTGGCTGCTCGCCGGGCTCATCCTGTGGTGGCCGATCCTCGCGCCGCCGCGCTTCCGGCGGCTCGGGATGTTCGGCAAGATGGGGTACCTCTTCGCGGCCACGATCGTCCCCACGATCCCCGCGATGATGATGGTCTTCTCCGACTGGCCGCTGTACGAGCTCTACGAGCTCGCGCCGCGCGTCGACGTGCGCTTCAGCGCCAACGAGGACATCCAGCTCGCGGGGCTGGTGATGAAGCTCCTCGGTGACCTGCCGCTCTGGCTCGCGACGGCGGTCGTCTTCTTCACCGAATCGCGCGAGCGGGCGCGTGCAGAGGGGGACGCGTGAGCACCGTGCACCTCACCCTGGCCGCGGGCGACGGCGACCCGACGACGGGGACGACCGAACTCACCGTCTTCAGCGCGGGGCAGCGCGCGCTCCGGGCGGGAGGTCTGCTCGCGGCGGCGCTCGTCGGCGCGGCCGCGATCATCCCGGTCCCGATCATCCATTTGGTCGGGATTCCGCTGCTGGTGGTGCTCGGGGTGGTGCTCGCGGTGCGGCAGCTCCGCGCGGTGGCGCGCCTCGCCCCGTGCACCCTGCCGTGCCCCAAGTGCGGCGAACGGACGACGGTCGGCGGTGGGCTCGGGATGCGCTCGGCGACGGGGCCGCTCTCGCTCTCGTGCCAGAGCTGCCGGCGGGGACTGACCCTCAGCTGGTCCTGAGCGCGCGGGATCTTTTCTCCCGGCTCCCGCCTACTAGGTTCCGTCACTTCTTACCGGGAGCCTCTGATGGTGAAGGAACTGCTGGCGTGGGGCGGGATCGGCGGGCAGCCGGTCGAGGCGGGTGAACTGGCCGCACGGCGGCCGCAGGTCGAGCGTCGCGTGGCGCTGCTCGAGGCGCATCTCGCCCACGTGGAGGCGACGGCCCCGGCCGACGCCGAGCCGCATCGCCGCGCCCTGGCGCTCGCGCGCGGCGAGCTGGCGTGGCTCGACACCCGGCAGGCCGAGGAGGTCCGCCACGCGGAATGGTCGAAGGCCAACCCACCGGGGATCGGCCGAGAGATCAGCCAGCTGATCGGGTACTTCACCGGCCGGTGATGGCGAGCACCGCCCGACTGGTGGGCCGGCGCTGGACGCTGGTCGGGCTGGTGCTGGCCGTCTTTCTCTCGGCCATCGAGGCGACCGTCGTCGCCACCGCGCTGCCGACGATCGTGCACGAGGTCGGCGGCGAGGCGCGGTACGGCTGGGTCAACATCGCCTATCTCCTCGCGAGCACGATCGCGATTCCGCTGTACGGCAAGCTCGCGGATCGTCACGGCCGCGCCCCGCTCCTCCACATCGGGCTGCTCCTCTTCGCGGCCGGGTCGGTCGTGTGCGGCTACGCGAACACCCTCGAGATCCTCGTGCTCGGCCGCATTGTGCAGGGCGCGGGCGCGGGGGCGATCCAGCCGGTCACGATGACCATCGTCGGCGACCTCTGGGAGGTGCACGAGCGCGGCTCGGTGCAGGGGGTCATTGGCGCGGTGTGGGGGACGGCGGGCGCACTGGGGCCGTTGCTGGGGGGCCTGCTGGCGAGCACCGTCGGCTGGCGCTGGATCTTCTGGATCAACGTGCCGTTCGCGCTGGCCGCGATGGCGATGGTCGCGCTCGCCTATCGCGAAGCCCCGCGCGAGCGGAGCCAGGTGCCGCTCGATCGCGCCGGGGTGTGGTGGGCTGGTGTCGGTGCCTTCGCGCTGCTCCTCGCCATCGAACGCGTGGCCGTCGTGCCGATGGTGCTCCTCACGGTGGTGGCGTTCGGTGCGCTCGTCGTGGTGGAGCGGAAGGCCGAGGATCCGGTGATCCCGCCGGACGTCATCACCTCGCCGCGCCTCGGCACCGGCCTCGCGCTCCTCGGCATCATCGGCGCGCTGCTGATGGTGATCCTCACGTGGCTGCCGCTGCGACTGATGAGCGCGGACGCGGGTGTCGCCGCCGGGGCGGCGCTCACGCCGCTCCTGGTCGGCTGGCCGATCGCCGCGGCGCGCTCGCCGGCGCTGATGCTGCGCCGCGGTCGACGTGCGACGATCCGACTCGGCACGCTGATCGTCTTCCTTGCGTCGGTCGCACTGGCGCTCTTCGTCGCGACGACCGCGCCACTCTGGACCCTCGGGATCGTGATGCTCGCAATGGGGCTCGGCTTCGGGATGGTCTCGACCACGAGCATCGTCGACGCGCAGGCGAGCGTCGGCCACGCGCGGCGCGGGGTGGTCACCGCGCTCGGCGCCTTCGCCCGGTTCCTGGGTGGCGCCGTCGGTGTGGCCGCGCTGGGGGCGCTGCGCGACGTCCCCGGTGGCCCAGCGGCCGGCCGCGGCTTCTTCTGGGTCTTCGTGGGGATGGCGGTGGTCGCCGGGCTGATGGTGGTGGTGGCGGCGGGATACGAGGAGGACGGTGAAGGGTGAAGGGTGAAGGGTGAAGGGTGAAGGGTGAAAAAGGGGCCAGGGGATACGACTCCATCCCCCCTCACCCCTCACCCTGTTCACCGTTCACCATTCACCGCTTACTACCTTTCGGCATGCTCGAACACCTTCCCGTTGTCATCCTCGATCCGCCTGACGCGCTCGCGGTCGCCATCGCGCGGCGCATCGCCGACCTGATCCGCACCAAGGCCGCGCGCGGCGAGCGCACCGTCCTCGGGCTCGCCACCGGCTCGACGCCGGTCGGCGTCTATCGCGAGCTGGTGCGGATGCATCGCGAGGAGGGGCTCTCCTTCGCGACCGTCGAGACCTTCAATCTCGACGAATACTGGCCGATGGATCCGTCGTCGATCCACAGCTATCGCCGCTTCATGCGCGAGCACCTCTTCGAGCTGGTGGACCTCGACCCGGCGCGTTGCCACGTGCCGCCGGGCGACATCCCGCGCGAGCAGGTGGCCGAGGCGTGCGCCGCGTACGAGGCGGCGATCGCGGCGGCGGGCGGGATCGACCTGCAGATCCTCGGCATCGGCAAGACCGGCCACATCGGTTTCAACGAGCCCGGATCGAGCCCCGAGTCGCGGACCCGGCTGGTGACCCTCGACACCGTCACGCGACGCGATGCGGCCGCCGACTTCTTCGGCGAGCAGCACGTCCCGCGCGAGGCGATCACGATGGGCGTCGCGACGATCCTTGCCGCGCGCGAGGTGCTGCTGCTCGCGACCGGCGAGCACAAGGCGGCGATCGTGCGCCGGGCGGTCGAGGGCGAGATCGACCTCCAGGTCGCGGCCACCTTCCTGCAGCGCCACCCGAACGCGACGATCTACTGCGACGCGGCGGCCGCGGAGCAGCTCACGCGGATCGCGACGCCGTGGCTGGTCGAGGAAGTCACCTGGACCGACGCGCTCGAGGTGCGCGCCGTCGTGTGGCTCTCGCAGCAGGTGGGGAAGGCGATCCTCAAGCTCACCGAGCACGACTACGTCGAGCACCACCTTTCGTCGCTGCTGGCGCGTCACGGCGAGCCGGGGATCGTGAACGGCGCGGTCTTCAATGCCCTCGGGGCGAAGATCCGCGGCCGCTCGAAGCTGCCGAAGGGGCAGACGGTGATCTGCTTCTCGCCGCATCCCGACGACGACGTCATCAGCGCCGGCGGCATCCTGCGAAAGCTGATCCTCAACGGCAATCGCATCCTCGTCGCCTACATGACGAGCGGCAACATCGCCGTCTTCGATCACGAGGTGCTGCGCTACGTCGATGTCCTCGAGCGGCTGGCGAGCAACGAGGCGATCGGGCGCCGCTCGGTGGACACGCTGGCCTCGCGGGTGCGCGACTTCCTGGCGCACAAGGCGCCCGGCGAGGTCGACTCGCCCGAGGTGCTCGACCTGAAGCGGATCATCCGCGAGGCCGAGGCGGTGAGCGGCATCGAGACGCTGGGGCTCGATCGCCGCGACGCGCGCTTCCTGAACCTCCCGTTCTACCAGACCGGCACCGTGAAGAAGAATCCGGTCGGTCCCGCGGATGTCGCGATCGTGCGCGCGCTGCTCGAGGAGGTGCGCCCCGACCTGGTGCTCGTCGCGGGCGACCTCTCCGATCCGCACGGCACGCATCGCGTCTGCAAGGATGCCATCGAGGCGGCGCTGGCCGAGGTGAAGCCGGCGGGGATCGCGCCCGAAGTGTGGCTCTATCGCGGGGCGTGGCAGGAGTGGCCGGTGACGGACGCGACGTGGCTCGTGCCGCTCGCCCAGGAGGAGCTCCGGCTCAAGATCCAGGCGATCTTCAAGCACCAGTCGCAGAAGGACTCGGCCCCGTTCCCGGGTCAGGACGAGCGCGAGTTCTGGCAGCGCGTCGAGGCGCGCAACAAGGAGACGGCAGCGCTGCTCGATCGGCTGGGACTGGCGGAGTATTTCGCGATGGAGGCGTACGTGGTGAACGGTGAACAGTGAATGGTGAACAGGGTGAGGGGTGAGGGGTGAGGGGTGAGGGGTGAGGGGTGAGGGGTGAAGGGGGGTGTCATCCCGAGCGGAGCGAGGGATCTCGGCACTGCCCACCTCTCCAACCTCACCCGATTGTCACCCACCCGTCATCCTCACCCCACATCACCGACATGTCCACGCCGTAGTGTAGGGCTCCACTCCCCAGGAGCGCCCCATGCGATGGCTTGCTGCTTTTTTCCTCGCCGTGCCCTCGTTCCCGCTTCTTGCGCAGCGCGCCTGTGATCCGCCGCCGGCGACGATGCCCACATCTCCCGTGAAGCCCCTGCCCGGCACTGACAGCGCGCCGCCCTATCCCCTCGCGATGCGCGGGCGACCGGACACCGGTGTGGTGCGCCTCCGGTTCGTGGTCTGTGCCAACGGGACCGTCGATCCCGCGACGATCGAGGTGCTCCGCGCGAGTCACGAGGCCTTCGTGCCGGCGGTGATCTGGCGACTGGCGCACACGCGCTACCGGCCGGCGCGGGTCCGGGCGAAGGCGGTGTCGCAGGTGACGGAGCTGACCGTGCGCTTCGTGCCTACGCCACCTGCAGGCCGAGAAGGATCGCGTTCTCGCGAATCCGCGCGTCGCGCGTGAGGAGCGTGATCGGCGCCTGCGGTTCGTCGATGAGTTCCGCGCTGGCGAGATGAATCGCGCCGAGCGTGCGGATCGGTTCGGCGGGAAAGCGGCGACCGGCGCGGGCGAGGATGAGGTCGTCGATGGCCAGCACGGTGCAATCACGCTCGAGCTGGGCGATGGTTGCCTCCGCCTGCCCTCGCCCGGTGTCGTCGATCCGTCCCGCGTGCAGCGCACGCTGGAGCGCGCGGCGCGCCTCCGCGAGCGTCAGCCCGGAGAGGACGGTCCGTGCCGGGTCCACGGCGCGGATCACCTCGAGGTCGTCCTCGAGCAGCCCCGCGAGGAGCGCGCTCGATTCGAGGTACACACGCCGCTCGGATCGCGGGGTGCCCCGCTCACGTGCGGCCGTGCGTCGCCTACCGCTCACCGCGGTCCTCGTCGATCAGCTGCTGGGCCGTCCCGGGCGGGAGCTTGATGCCGGGCCACCGAACCTTCGCCGGCCCCGGCGTCCGCGGTGGCCGGGCGATCCCCGCATCGATCAGCTCCTGCAGGCGGCTCTTCGGCCCCTCGACCACCGGCACCAGCTCGGCGATCGGGTGGCCGTGCTCGGTCACGACGATTGACTCCCCCGTGCGTGCCACCTCGCGGAGGTAATGGGAGAGACGATCGCGGAGCTCGCGGACACCGACGGCAGGCATGGGGAGAATGTAGCCACATGTGGCGTCAATGTCGAGGGGCAAGAGGCGAGAGGCGCTATCCTTGTCCCGTGTCCCGTGTCCCGTGTCTCCGATCACTGATCTCCGATCACCTCTCTCTTGGTTGAGTTGCTGATGCCCGACACCATCGCCTTCCTCGGCACTGGCCTGCTTGGCTCCGGCTTCATCGAGGCCGCGCTCGGTCGCGGCGAGACCGTCACCGTCTGGAACCGGACGCGTGCCAAGGCGGAGCCGCTGGCGGCCCGCGGCGCGCGCGTGGCCGACACCCCGGCCGATGCCGTGCGGGGCGCAGCGCGCGTGCATCTCGTCCTCTCCGATGACGACGCGGTCGAGTCGGTGATCGATGCGCTGCGGCCCGGCCTCGCGTCCGAGGCGATCATCGTCGATCACACGACCACCCTGCCGCGGCGCACGGCAGCGCGTGCCGAGCGGCTCGCGGCCGAGGGTGTCCGCTACCTGCATTGCCCCGTCTTCATCAGCCCGGCGGCGGCCCGGCAGACGCAGGGGATGATTCTCGCTGCGGGGCCAGCGGATCTCTTCGCCGCCGTCGAGCCCGCGCTCCGGCGACAGGCGGCGGAGGTGCGCTACCTCGGCGCGCGTCCTGACGTCGCGGCGGTGCACAAGCTTGCCGGCAACGCCTTCAATATCGGGATGGTCGGGCTGGTGGCCGATACGCTCACCCTCGCGAAGGCCGAAGGCGTGGACGGCGCGGAGATCCTGTCGCTGCTGGAATGGTTCGACTCGCGGAAGATCGTCGGCGGTCGCGGCAAGCTGATGCTGGCGCGGAACTACGCGCCGTCGTTCGAGCTCGGCATGGCTGCCAAGGATCTGCGGCTGATGCAGGAGTCCGCGGGCGAGCTGCCGCTGGCGATGCTCCCCGGCCTGGCCGCCCGGATG